>DATNDS010000228.1:0-11855 GCA_035553215.1 Gemmatimonadaceae bacterium | reverse complement strand
ATCGCCCAGCAGCACATCGATCGCGGCCGGGTCCAACGGCGGGGGCGACGGCGCCTCCCCCTGCGTGCGCTTCCGTGAACTGGTCATACAGACCTCCGTGGTCAAACGTATGACCTCACACACAGAATTCCGGATAGGGCCTCCTCGCGGGGCTGGCGCTCTGGCCCAGGTATCTCACCCATTTGCGTAATCCCGACTCATCCGCGATCCCTCCTCATCCGTGACGCCCGAGTCAACGGTTCCTTGCGGACGGTGCACCATGGACCACAAACGCAACACGCTCGTATTCTCCACGATCCTCCGCGACATCACGCCGCCCATCTGGCGCCGCATCGAGGTGCCAGCGTCGTACTCCTTCTGGGACCTTCACGTCGCCATTCAGGACGCGATGCCTTGGCTCGACTATCACTTGCATCTGTTCACCGTCCGCGACCCGCTCACCGGCGCCGACGTGCATGTCGGCATTCCCGACGAGGACGGATTCGATGACTTCGTCACGCTGGCTGGATGGACGGTGCCGGTCACCGATTACTTCCACGCGCCTCGCGACCGCGCGCTCTATGAATACGACTTCGGCGACGGCTGGATGCTCGACGTCGTCCTGGAATCGGTCGGAAGGCGTCACGCCGGAATGAAGTATCCGCGCTGCGTGGACGGCGCGCGCAAGGCGCCGCCGGAAGACTGCGGTGGCGTGAGCGGCTATGAGTCCATGCTGGGGATCATCGCTGACCCGGCGGACGAGGAGTACGAGAGCATGATCGAATGGCTCAGCGGTCCATTCGATCCCGACGCATTCGATCCGACACAGGTGCGGTTTGACAATCCGAAGACGCGCTGGCGGCACGCCTTCACCGACGATTCGTAGCGTCGGCGCGGCGATATTCGCCGCATGATCGGCGTGGGCGCCGTGCAGCGAGAACTCTCGGTGCTGCGGCATTCATCTACGGTTCGGTTGCGTCAGGAAAGCCGGGGGCTGCGAGCGATGTTGATCTCATGATCATCGGCAATCTTTCGCTCTCGACCCTGATGCCTGTTCTTCGTACGCTTCAGGGAGACTGACCGCTGGTTGATTCCGCACACGACCACTCGTGAAGAGGTAGCAACCTTCTGGCTATCGTCGATCGCGATCTGGCCGATGCGGCTGCCCCCTGCGCACCGCGCCCCCACACCCCATCTTTTCTCCCATGCCTCCCTCCCGCAACGATCCCTGCCCCTGCGGCAGCGGCAAGAAGTACAAGAGCTGCCACTACGCGCGCGATCGCGCCGCTGCCGCCGAGGCGGACGCGGCAGCCACCGCGGCCAAGGCGCCCGAGGCTGCGCGCGTCGCCGCTCTCGAAGCGCGTGTCGAGGCCGTCACTAACCGGCTCCTGCGCTTCGCGCGCACGCGATACGGTGCAGAGTGGCTCATGGATGTCCTGCGGCGCGAGGGGCTGCTGCAGAACGGCCCGCTACCCAATGCCGAAGTTCCGCTCGTCCTGTCCTGGCTGACGCAGTACCGGGTGGACAGTACTGGCCTCACGCTGGTCGAGACCTGGCGGCGCCACCAGCGCGATGCCGCTTCGGATGACGACCAGGTGATTCTCGACGCGTACGCGAACGCGTGGCTATCGGTGTGGGAGGTGGCCGAAGTCCAACCGGGAACGGGTTTGCGGATGGTGGACCTGCTCACGTCGGAGGAGCGGTTCGTGCGCGACGTCCGCACGTCAGACCTGCTGGAGCGACGCAACGCGGTGCTGGCGATCGTGCTCGACTGTGACGGCGTCTCGTTCTACGGCGGCATGTACCTCCAACCGCTCCCGTCATTCGAGGTAGCGCGTGTGACGGACGCGGCTCGGCGGCTGTGCGGAGTTCCCACGGGTGTTGTCTCGTCGCAAATGCTGCGCGACCCCAAACTGCATCTCGACCTGCTCGCGCTCTGGCGCAAGCAGGTCGAGGAGTTTCGCAATCTGCCGAATTCCATGTTTAAGGGACCCGATGGTAAGCCGCTGACCCTTACGCGGGACGAATACGACTTGGCAGCCCCGAGCGATGTCGTGGCGGACAGACTGGTGCTGCTGCCCAGCGTTCGCGAGGTTGACGGGGAACCGGGGAGTCGGGAATTCGTCGTGCGCCAGGACGCCGACGCAATGCCCGAGTCGCTGAAGGAATTGAGCGATGTGCAGCTCACCCTCTCAGCCACCCAGCTCACCGTGGAGACTGCCTCGGCGCGGCACAGCGACGAGATGCGTGCCATGCTCGAGGCGAACCTGTCCGGACTGGTGCGGTTCCGTCTGCGCAAGGAGGAGGATATCGCGCAGGTTCTGCGCGCGGCACTCGAGCAGGCCGCGAGGTCGGGGCGCGCGCCGGACTTCGGGTGATCGATGCCTCCAGACATGGCTTCCGCTCCCCTCTCTGGCGCCGGCTCGCAAGGTTGCATATGATCCCGCCGCTCCCGTGTGATCCCGCTCGACGTCAGCCTCCGGAGGCTTGGATGTCATCCTCACGCCGGCGTTCGCTCGCGCCCGCCGCGCCCGCCGCGCTCCTCTGCGCATTCCTCGCCGCCTGCTCCTCCAGCGAGTCCAGCGCCGCGCGCAAGGCGGCCGCGGATTCCGTGGTGTCCGCGCTGCAGAACGTCCAGGACACGCTCCACCCGTTCGGACAGGCCGCCGCATCAAAGCCCGCAGCAGGCCCGCCGACCGGGAAGATCCGGGTCGTCAATCTCATCTACCTCGGCGACAAGCCCGCCGGCGCGCTCGACCTGTACGACGTGAATCGCCCGGACTCCACCGCCAAACCGATCATCACGAACCTCGCCTTCGGCCAGGTCTCGGCGTACGTCACGCCGCGTTCGCCGTCCAGCAATCCGGGCGTGCCGAGCAACCTGTACATGTTCCCGGCCGGATCGCGCACGGTGGCGCTGCCGTACGGCGCGGTCGAGAACTCGGGATTCGTGCAGGGAGATCAGGTGACCGTGGTGCTCGGACCATCATCCATGGGCGCGAACGGCATCTCGCGATTCGATGTGGCCGAGGAGGGGAAGCGCATCGTGCAGGAGCGGCAGGACGCGCAGCACGCGATCCCGGCGGGGCATGCGCTGCTGCTGGTGCGCGACGCGGACCAGAGCATCGTGACAGCGCTGCCGGAGCGCTACATCATGATTGACGGAAGCTGCCGGCAGCCGGCCGACGGGCCGCAGTACATGCCGGGCACCGAAGGCCGCTATCCGCTCACACCGGGGCCGCACACGCTGCGCGTGGTGTCGGCGGTGAAGGGGAAGGCACTCGTGAAGTGCAGTGGTGGAACGCTGGGCGCGACCGCCACGCTCACAGTGCAGGCGGGACGGCGGTATCTGGCGCTACTGACCGGTCTGGAGAGCGACGGATTCACGGTGGTGACGGCGGCGATCGATCCGCCGTGAGCGTGATCGTGGGCGGCCGCGCTATCGCCCGAATTGCGCCTCGAGTCGCGCCACCGACGCCATGATGTCCGGGTCATCCTTTACGGCAGCCAACGGTTCCAGGCGATCGTGAATAGCCGACCAGTCGAGCTCCGGTCCGCGACGGCGCGCAATGCCCAGCACGTCGGCGCGATCCTGCAGTCGATGGGCGAACGCCTTCATCACAAGAAGATCTTCCGCCGAACAGATACGCAGCTTCACACCCGGCTGGAACTCGACCAGTATTGCGCGGCCGATCATCTCGTCTTCGAAGGGCAGAGCGGCGAGCGCGATGTCGATATCTACGGCGCTCGGCGCGGCAGTCCGCAGCAGCAGCACGCGGTAGTCGAGGGCGAACCGGCGCGCATCTTCGACTCGCGCTGGGAAACTCCGCAGCAGCCGGTCGACGAATGGCGCTTCGCCCCCGAAGCCGGTGAAAAGCGACAGATCAATGTCCCGGGTTGCTCGT
This sequence comes from Gemmatimonadaceae bacterium, assembly GCA_035553215.1. Classification (GTDB taxonomy): domain Bacteria; phylum Gemmatimonadota; class Gemmatimonadetes; order Gemmatimonadales; family Gemmatimonadaceae; genus JADGGM01. The sequence goes on along the minus strand of DATNDS010000228.1, from coordinate 7,971 downwards.
GGCTCGCCCCAATGCTGGAGGGCCACGCCCCCTATGAAACAGGCATGCCAACCCTGCGCGTCGATGAACGTCTGGACGTCGAGTGCCTGCCGGAAGAGCTCGATCACCGTCGGAGACGAGCGAAGAGCTGCTGCTGCACCACCAGGCCGGACGTGTCCGTTGACCGCGCGTGGCGCAACGCGTACTCGAACGCATCCGCAAGCTGGACAAGAGCGGCGCGGGTATCGACCTCACGCAGTTCCCGGCGCTTGAGCTCTGACAATGCTTCTCCGGCCCGAACCCAGATACTGGCCCACTCGCGGACAGCGGCATCGCCAGCCGGTGACATCGACGGCACTTCGTTCACAGAGTGTGGCCCTGTCGTGAGGTGACCATGTCTGAAAGATAACCATCCCCGGCCGGATGTCTGCATGGCCGCGCGATGGCGCTCACCCCGCCCGCTTCGCATACTGGCGCACGGCCAGTGTCAGCATCACCGCGCCGTACACCGCCAGAATCGCGAACGGCACCATCACGTCGCGCACTCCTGCGCCTTTCATCATCACTGCGCGCATGATCGCCACGAAGTACATCACCGGATTGAGGTGCGCGAGCCACTGTGCCCACACGGGCATGCTCGTGAGCGGCGTGAACAGCCCGCTCAGCAGGAGATAAATGAGCAGCAGGAAGAACACCACGAACATCGCCTGCTGCTGCGTGTCGGCCACGGTGGACACCCAGAGCCCGATCCCCAGCGCGGCCACGAGGTACACGGCCGCGATCAGCGCGAGGAGCACGAGGCTCCCGTGCACGGGGACGTGAAAGAACAGCATCGCGATCGCCATCCCCACCGCGAATTCCACCAGCGTGATGGACCAGATGGGGATGAGCTTCCCCGCGATGAACTGCGCGCGCGTGACCGGGGTGACGTTGAGCTGATCGAGCGTGCCGATCTCCTTCTCGCGCGTGATGTTGATCGCCGTGAGCAGCGTGCCGGCGATCGTCACCAGCTCCACGAGAATGCCCGGGATCATGTAGTCGTGATAACTCAGCTCCGGATTGAACCAGCCCCGCGCGCGGATCTCGATGCGCGACTGGCCGGGTGAGGGGATGGGCTCCGGCGTGACGCTCACCGTGCGCACGGTGGGATGCAGCGCGGCCGACAGCTCGGCGCCATACTCGGTGATGATGCTCCGGGCGTAGCTTGCCGTAACGCCGGCGGCGGCGCCGTCCTTCGCGTCGAGAATCAGTTGCACGTGTCCCGTGCGCGTGCGCACGACGTCGCGCTCGAACTCCGCGGGGACGTTCACGATGGCGCTCGCGGCGCGGTGCAGCATCGCCTGGTTCGCGAGCGCCATCGATGGGGATGCGCCTACCACTGTGAACCGCCCCGACGCCACCAGCCGCGTCACCAGTCCGCGTGACGTCACGGTGTGATCCTGGTCCACCACGTACAATCTGGCGCGCGTCACTTCGAAGGTGGCGGCGTTGGCGAGGATCACGAGCTGAACGATCGGCATGATCAGGATCTGCGCGAGCATGAGCCGGTCGCGGAAGATCTGCCGGTACTCCTTGCGGAGCAGGAATCCGAGCGTGCGCATGCGTCGCGGCGCTCCCTATGCGAGCCGCGCGCTGAAGCTGCGCACCGCGGCGGTGAGCAGCACGATGGTCATGAGCGCGAGCACCGCCGTCTCCAGCCACAGGTTGGCGAGTCCAACGCCCTCGAGCATGATGCCGCGCGCGATCACGATGAACCAGCGCGCGGGCACGATCACGCTCAGCACGCGCAGCCACCCGGGCATGCTCGCAATGGGGAAGATGATGCCCGAGAGCAGCACGTTGGGCATCATGGTGCCCACGAGCGCGCCCATCATTGCGGTGCGCTGCGAGCTGGTGCGCGCGGCAATGAGCACGCCGAGCGCGAGCGACACCAGCGTATAGAGCAGCGACTCGCCGAGCAGGAGCGCGAGGCTGCCCTGGAACGGGACGTGAAAGACGCCGGCCGCGGCGGCGAGCACGACCAGCGCGATGATGAACCCCAGCACGATGTACGGCGCCACCTTGCCCACGATGATCTGCCATGGTCTGAGCGGCGAGACGAGCAAGGTTTCGAGCGTGCCGCGTTCCTTCTCGCGCGTGAGCGAGATCGCGGTCATGAGCGCCGAGATCAGCGTCAGCACCAGCGCGATGAGGCCGGGCACGAACAGGTTCACGCTCGCGAGTGTGGGATTGAAGCGCATTCGCTGGTCGAGCACGATGCGGACGGGAGCAGGGACTGCCCCATGGGCTGCCCCATCGCCTGCCCCGATCTCTGTGGCGAAGTCGCTGAGCACGGTGCTGACGTAGGCCTGACGTGTGGTGCCGCTGTTGGGGTCCGCCGCATCGGTGACGAGCGCGATGCGCGCGGGCTCGCCCCGGCCCAGACGATCGGCAAAGCCGGGCTCCAGCTCGATGGCCATGTCCGCGGCGCCGCGCCGGAACAGCGTGACCAGCGGGACCGCGTTCGCGAGCACCTGCGTGACGCGAAATCGCGGCGTGGCGGTCAGGCGATTCCTCAGCGCGATTGTGACTGCGTCGGGCGCGGGATCCACCACCGCCACGCGGATCTCGTTGATATCCGTGCGCAGCGCGTAGCCGAAGAGCAGCACCTGCGCCAACGGGATCGCGAGGATGATGAACAGCGTCTGCCGGTCGCGGAGGATGTGGCGCACCTCCTTCACCATGAACGCCATGAGCGCACCACGCCGCCGCCGCGGTGGTTTTGCCGGCGCGCCGGGGCGCATGACGGTCGCCGTCATCCTGCGCTCCCCATCTCTGCCTGCACGCCGGGCCGCGCCAGGCGCAGGAACACATCGTCGAACGTCGCCGCGCGATACTGCGCCCGCAGCTCGGCCGCCGTGCCCAGCGCCACGATGCGCCCGTCCACCATGATGGACACGCGGTCGCAGTACTCGGCTTCGTCCATGTAGTGCGTGGTGACGAACACGGTGGTGCCCGCCGCCGCTGCCGCGTAGATCATCTCCCAGAACTGGCGTCGCGTCACCGGGTCGACGCCGCTCGTGGGCTCATCGAGAAACACGATCGCCGGATCGTGAATGATGGCCACCGAGAACGCGAGCTTCTGCTTCCAGCCGAGCGGAATGGTGCCCACGAGCGTGCGCCGCTCGGCGGCGAGGCCGAGCCGGTCGAGCAGCTCGCGCGTGCGCTGCGCGATGCGCGCGTCGCTCAGTCCGTAGATGCCGGCGAAGAGCTCGATGTTCTCCTCGACGGTGAGATCCTCATAGAGCGAGAACCGCTGGCTCATGTAGCCGATGTGGCGGCGGATCTCATCGGGCTGGCGATACACGTCGTAGCCCGCCACGGTGGCCGCGCCCGACGTGGGCAGCAGGAGCCCGGTGAGCATTCGGATCGCGGTGGTCTTGCCCGCGCCGTTCGCGCCGAGAAAGCCGAAGACCTCGCCGCGCGCGACGGTGAAGGAGATGGCGTTCACGGCGGTGAACGCGCCGAAGCGGCGCGTGAGATCACGGACGACGATGGCGCTGTCGCCCGGGGCGCTCGCGGGCGGCGCGGTCGACACACGACGCGGCGCAGTCACGCGGCGGCCGGCTGTCCGGGCGCGCCCATGAGCGCCATGAACACATCTTCGACGCCAGCGCCAATGGGCTCGGCGTGCACATCGCCGAAGCCGCGCGACGCGAGCCATCCGGTGAGCTCGCGCGCGACAGCGGCCGGATCGAGACCGGCGCGCGCATCCGCGTAGTGAATGTCCACACCAAACGGGAACGCGGAGTACGCATGCGGAAATTCACGCAGTGCGCCGAGGAGCGCATTCCGCCGGAAGCCGTGCGCCTCGCCCGCGGCGGCGGTAGCGGCGGCGGTGATGCCGGTGGTGGCGACGCCCGTGGCGCGCACGGACAGCAGCGGCCGCGGATAACGCGAGCCGATCACGCCGGGCGCCGCGATCTCGAGAATCTTTCCGTGCTGCACGAGCGCAACGCGGTCGCAGCGGCTCGCCTCGTCCATGTACGGCGTGGAGACGACGATCGTGAGTCCGCTCGCCTTGAGCTCGGCGAGCAGGTCCCAGAATTCGCGACGGGAGACGGCGTCCACGCCGGTGGTGGGCTCATCGAGAAGGAGAATGTCGGGGCGGTGCACGAGTGCGCAGCAGAGGGCGAGCTTCTGCTTCATGCCGCCCGAGAGCGCGGCCGCGCGACGATCGCGGAACGGTTCGATCTGCCTGTAAATGGGCGCGATGACATCGGCGGCATCCTCCACGCTCGACCCGAACACGGACGCGAAGAAGCGCAGGTTCTCCTGCACGCTGAGATCGGGATAGAGCGAGAAGCGTCCCGGCATGTAGCCCACGCGCGAGCGGATGGCCCAGAGGTCGCGCACGACGTCGAGGCCAAGCACCTGCGCGCTCCCCGCATCAGGAAGAATGAGCGTGACGAGAATGCGGAAGAGCGTCGTCTTGCCCGCGCCGTCGGGGCCGATGAAGCCGAACAGTTCGGCGGGGTTCACGTCGAAGGAGACGCCGTCGAGCGCGACGGTGTTCCCGAAGCGCTTCACGAGATCGTGCACGACGATCGGGTTCATCGCCTGGCTCCGGTGAGTGGCGCGGAACCATGTGCCGCCGGCGCGGCGCCCAGCGTGATGTCGGCCGGCATGCCGATCTTGAGCACGCCATCCGGATTGGGAACGCGCACCTTGACGGCATACACGAGATCGGCGCGTTCATCGCGCGTCTGCACCGGCGTGGGAGTGAACTCCGCTGTGGACGACACCCAGATGACGGTGCCGGGGAGATGGCGGCGCCCCGCGTCCGCGCTCGCATCGAGCGCCACCGTGACGTGCTGGCCCAGGTGAATGGCGGAAAGCTGCGGTTCGGTGACGTACGCGCGCAGATCGAGCGAGTCGAGGTTGGCGATGCGGTAGAGCGGCGTGCCGGGCTGCACGTACTCGCCGGTGCGCGCGTAGGAGGCGAGCACCGTGCCGCGCACCGGATTGGTGACGAGGCTGCGCGCGATGTCGTCGCGCACCCGCGCGGCCTGCGCTGCAACGGCGGCCATGTCGCGGCCGGCGCCGTGCTGCTGGGCGCGAGCGGCGCTGATCTGCGCGGCGAGCACGCGCACGGTGCGCTCGTCCTGATCGAGCTGCTGCGCGGTGGCGGCCTTCTCATCGTACAGACGCTTCGTGCGCGCGTACGCGCGTTGCGCGATCTCGTGCTGGATTTCGAGCGCGCCCAGTTGGTCGGAGACCTGGCGCACCTGCGCACCGGCGGCGGCACGCTGTGCGTCGAACTGCGCGTGCTGGAGCGCGAGCTGCGCGGTGTCGATCACGGCGACCTGCGCGCCGCGCGGCACGGTGTCGCCTTCCACGAGGCGATAGGAGAGGAGCTGGCCGCTGGTCTGTGCGGAGACCACGACCTCGGTGGCCTCGAAGTTTCCGTACGCGTCGGGCGCGGGCGTGTGCGAGCAGGCGGCGAGACTGAATGCGGCGGCGGCCGCCGCGCTGGTGAATGCGGAGCGCATCACTGCACCTCGATGCCGAGCATGGTCAGATAGTTCGCGCGCGCCTGCGAGAGCTGCACGCGGTGGATGACGCGGGTGATGCGCGAGTTGAGGAGATCGGTTTCGCGGTCCACGTAATCGGCGGCAGTGATCACGCCTTCGCCGTAGCGGAGGCGGGCCTCGCGCGCGGATTCCTCACGGAGCGCGACGATGCTGCTGTCGGACGCGAGCGCGTGTTCCAGAAAGTCGAGCTGCGCGGTGGCGCGTGTGGACGACCGGCGCAGCGCGGCGCGAAACGCGGACTCTTCGGTGGCGACGAGCTGCTGCTGAATATCGAGCGACTGCCGGTCGCGGCTGTTGGAGCCCCAGGTGAAGGGCGCCCACTGCACCTGCACGCCGGCGAGCCAGTACCACTCGAACCGGTCGCTCAGCATGTCGAGCCCCGGCCGGCCGTAGCCCGCGCGCGTGAAGGCCGCGAGCTGCGGGCGTGTGGCGGCCGCGACCTGCCTTTCCTGCATGCCGAGCAGCGTGCGCGACGCGGCATACTGCGCGTATTCGGGGCGTGCGCGAAGCGTGTCGGCCGCGGCGCGCGTGCGGGCGACGGCGCTGGCGAGGTCGGGACGCGCGAGCGATTCGTGCGCGGCGAGCGTGTGTCCCGTGAGGTCGGCGAGGACGGCGAGCGATGCGACGCGGCTGGCGTCGAGCTGGGCGCGGTCCTGCTGGCGACGGAGGAGCGCGGCCATGATCGCCGCGGAGTCGCCGGGGAGCGCCGCGCCGTTGCGCACGCGGCTCGAGGCCACGGCGAGTTGGGTGCGGAGACTCGTGATCGCGGCGTCGAGCTCCGCCTGTTCGGCCTGCAGCGTGAGCGCGTCGAAGAAGGCGTCGTTCACCTGCTGGCGGAGGGCATGGAGCGCGGTGTGCACCGTGGACTCGGATTGCGCGAGCTGCGCCCGGGCTACGGCACGCCGCGGCGCGCGCGACGGATCGAGGAGCGGCTCGCGCACGCTGAGATAGGCGTCGTACGTGTCGTGCGGCGGCGTGGGGACCGTCATGCCGCCGGGGAGCGTGAGGCCCACGCGCGTGACGTCCGACTGGTACTGCGCCTGGCCGGTGGCGGCGAGCGAGGGCAACTGTTCGGACGCGATGTTGTCGAGCGTGAGCGTGGTGCGCTGCCGCTGGAGCGCGAGCTGCGCGGCGCGCGGATCGCGGGCGACGGCGGAGTCCTGGAGCGCGCCGAGCCGGACGGAGTCGGCGGGTGGCGCGGGCGCTGGCGCGGGCGCCTGCGCGGGTGATTGCCCGCGCGCGGGCGCGCTGACGAGGAGCAGCGGCAGCAGCAGCAGCAGCAGCGGCGGGAGTGCGGCGGCGCCCTGTTCGTTGGGGATTCTCATGGGCGGAGAGCGCGAAGGATGTAGTCCGGGAGCTCGTCGCGGCGGCGCTTGATGAGGCGGCGAAAGTCGTCGTCGGACATCCCCAGGAGCGCCGCGTAGAGCGGGCGCGCGGCGAAGGGGAAGATGCAGAGCGCCGTGAGGTTGATGATGAACTCTTCCGGCTGGATGGCACGCATGGTGCCGGCGCGCACGCGCTCCTGGATTTGGCGACGGAGGGTGGAGCGGATGTGCGAGCGGAGGGCGTGCTGATCGACTCCGGTCATGGACTCGAAGAGCTGGCCCGCGCGCTCGGGCTGCTGGTTGAGCTCGGCCAGGAAGTAGCCGGGGAACGCGGGGCTGCGCGCGAGGTTGTCGAGGTAGAGATGGACGATGTCGCGGAGCTTGTCCTCGAGCGGCGCGTCGGAGCCCATGATCTGGAGGACCGGCGGGATGACGGCGCGCACGACGCGACGGAAGACGGCCTCGGCGAGTTTCTTCTTGGAGCGGAAGTAGTAGTGGAGCAGCGCCTGATTGACGTCGGCTTCGCGGGCGATTTCCTGCATGCGGGCGCCGGCGGTGCCATGGCGGAGAAAGACGGCGTGGGCGGCGTCGAGGATGCGGGCTTCGGTGTCGCGGTCGCGGGGGGTGACCGGGGCCGCGCGCCGGGTGGCGGTGCGTCGCGGGCCACGCGTGGTCCGCGGGCGTTGAGCAGGTGGTTTAGCTGTCATATTTAACTAGTCAATTAAGACGGGTGCAGGATAGTTCCCCGCGGCCGGGTTGCGCAAGGGGAGAGTGCCGCGGTGGGCGAAGACCGGGACGGCTCAGGCTGGTATTCCGGTCATCAGCCAGTCGCGCGGCGCGCTCGCCTGCGAGGCAGGCCTCGCCGGGCGAGCAGTCGTGCGCGCCGGAATTCCCGCTTCCCCTTGCACTTCTACAAGTCAATCGCATATTGTACTCGTCCGGTAGAAGCGCAAGGGAAGCTCATGACCGACCACCATCTCGACCTGCCGCAAGGCACGCTCGACCTGCTCATTCTCAAGGCGCTCTCGCTCGAGCGCATGCATGGCTGGGCGCTTTCCGAGCGCCTGCACGACGTCTCGCGCGCCACCCTGCAG
>DATNDS010000227.1:0-132291 GCA_035553215.1 Gemmatimonadaceae bacterium | reverse complement strand
CGGTAGTAGCGCGCGCGGCGCCGGGTGGGCGTCTGCTTCCATTCGGAGCTGAGCCACCCCTTCACCTGCATGCGCTGCAGCGCCGGATAGAGCGACCCTTCCTCCACATTGAGCACCTCCTGCGACACGCGCTGGATGTGCTGCGCAATGCCGTAGCCGTGGAGCGGACCGAGGCTCAACGTCTTCAGAATGAGCATCTCCAGCGTGCCGGGAAGCATGTCGGCGTGGCGCGGCGCACTCATATAGATAGACTAGGTATGGATGAGCTATGTATGCACGGCCCGAGCGGCCCTGTCAATGGCCGCCGCGAGGCCGTCTGGTATGGATCGGGCGCAAGGGATTAGAATTGGGGAGTCGCCGGTGGCTGGTCGCCGGCCGTCATTCGCTTCACTTCGCGGAGTCGATCCCATGGACGCACGAACCCAGATGGCCTTCGCTCGCGCCGGTACCGTCACCGACGCCATGCGCTTCGTCGCCGAACGGGAGGCGCTGGCCCCCGAGCTCATCCGCGATGAGATCGCGCGCGGTCGCCTCATCATTCCCGCGAATATCCACCATCTTGCCGGCCGGCTCGAGCCCATGGCCATCGGCAAGGTGGCACGCGTCAAGATCAACGCCAACATCGGCAACTCCGCCGTGTCGTCGGCGATCGCGCAGGAGGTGGAGAAGCTCGAGCTTGCCGTGCGCTACGGCGCCGATACGGTGATGGATCTCTCCACCGGCAAGGACATTGACGCCGTGCGCGAGGCCATCATTGCGCACTCGCCTGTCCCCATCGGCACCGTCCCCATCTATCAGGCGGTCCTCATGGGGAAGGAGCTCGAAGAGCTGACGGCCAACGACCTGCTCGACTGTATCGAGCACCAGGCCCGGCAGGGCGTGGATTACATGACCATCCACGCGGGCATTCTCCTGGAGCATCTGCCGCTCGTCTACGGTCGCGTGACGGGCATCGTGAGCCGCGGTGGCTCGCTGCACGCCGTGTGGATGATGCACCACCGCAAGCAGAACCCGTTCTACGAGCACTACGACGACGTGCTGGACATCCTGCGCCAGTACGACGTCACCATCTCGCTCGGCGATTCACTTCGCCCTGGTTCACTGCACGACGCGAGCGATCGCGCGCAATTCGCGGAGCTGGAAACGCTGGGCGAGCTCACCACGCGCGCCTGGGCGCGCGACGTCCAGGTGATGGTGGAAGGTCCCGGCCACATCCCGATGCATCAGATCGAGATGAACGTTCGCAAGCAGAAGGAGATCTGTCACGAGGCGCCGTTCTACACGCTGGGTCCCCTCGTGACCGACATCGCACCGGGCTACGACCACATCACCAGTGCCATCGGTGCCGCGATGATCGGCTGGTACGGTGCCGACATGCTGTGCTACGTGACGCCCAAGGAGCACCTGGGCCTCCCCAACGCCGAGGATGTCCGGCAGGGCGTGATCGCGTACAAGATCGCCGCGCACGCCGCCGACATCGCGCGTGGAACGCCTGGCGCGCGCGACCGGGACGATGCGCTGTCGCGGGCCCGCTATGGCTTCGACTGGAACGAGCAATTCCGCCTGTCGCTCGACCCCGAGCGGGCGCGCGAGTATCACGACGAGACGCTTCCCGCCGAGTACTTCAAGAGCGCCGAATTCTGCGCGATGTGCGGGCCGAAGTTCTGCTCCATGCATCACTCGCGTACGATCGAGGAAGGCCTCGAGCAGTTGGCGCGGGAGGCGGGGCTGGCACCCGCGGCCGAGGCGGTGCTCGAACCGGGCACACCGGTCGGAGTGCCGTGACGCTCACCTCGCGGCGTCGCGCCGAGCTGCGTACGGAAGCGCATCACCTGGTGGCTTCCGTGCACGTGGGGCAGCACGGCGTGACGCCGGCGGTGGTGCAGTCGCTGGACGATGCGCTGCGCACGCACGAGCTGGTCAAGGTGCACCTCGCCCGCGAGAGTGACGTGAAGCCGCGCGATGCGGCGCTCGCGCTTGCGGACGCGGTGGGTGCCGACGTCGTCCAGGTGATCGGCAAGACGACCACGCTCTATCGCGAGAATCCCGAGCTGCACGAGCAGGAACAGCGCGCGCCTCGCCGGAAAGGCTGAGGCCGGCGCCACCGCGCGACCGCGCCACCGCTGCGCCGCCGCGGTGCTGGCGCCGCTTCAACACTCTCCGATACCTGCCGCGTAATGGTGCTTGCGGCTGACAGCGACGATTCCCGTCCTGCGGCTCGCCTCACCGCGTACCGCGCGTACACCGGAGTTCATGCGTGCTCTCTTCGTAGTCCTGGCCATGGTCGTGGCGTGTACTGCACCCGCGGCTGCCGGCGCGCAGGTTGGCACCACCACGGACATCCTTACCGGCGTGGTTGCCGATTCAACGGGGCGCGTGCTCGAAGGTGCAATCGTCGAGGCCACATCGGTCCAGACGGAACTCACCCGCAAGGCGCAGACGAACGACAAGGGACGCTGGACGATCGTCTTCCCGGATGGCGGGGGGCAGTACACGCTTGTGATCCGGTACGTTGGAATGGCACCGGCACGCATGACGCTCGCGCGACAGGCGGACGAGGATCGGCTCGTGGCCAACGTCCGACTGTCCACCATCGCGCAGCAACTGCAGGCGGTGGTGGTGCGCGGGCAGAACCGCCGTCCGCGCGGGACTGACCGCGCGGGCGCCGGTTCGCGCGAAACCGACATCACCTCCGATCGTGCGGCGCGACTGCCCATCGACGCCAGTGATCTCATGGCGCTGGCCACGCTCGCGCCCGGCGTCGTGGGCATTGACGCGACCGACTCCACCGATGCGGCATTTTCCGTTGCCGGGCTCCGCCCCACCGAGAACAGCGTCACGCTCGACGGCCTGGGCTTTGGCTCGGGCTCGGTGCCGCAGGATGCGGTGCGGTCCACGCGCGTCGTCACGAGTACCTACGATGTGGCACGCGGCGGATTCAGCGGCGGACTCGTGGCCTCCACCACGCAGGGCGGGACGAATACGCCGGAAGGATCGTTTACCTACACGCTGCGCGACCGCTCGCTCGCGTGGGGGGTGGCGGACTCGCTCTTTCCCCAGGCCTTCTCGCAGAACCAGCTCGGCGGTGGGTTCGGCGGCCCCATCGTGCGGAACAAGCTGTTCGTGTTCGGTGCGCTGCAGGGGCGCTGGCGCACGAACCAGATGTCGACGCTACTCGATGCCAGAGGGCCCGTCCTCACGCGCATCGGTGTGAGTCCCGACTCGGTCTCCCGCTTTCTCTCGCTCGTCAGTGGCGCCGGCATCTCGCCCGATGCGCCCGCGCTCTCGCCCGACCAGGCGGCCGACAACTACGTGGGACTGCTGCGCGTGGACTATCTGGTGTCGGACCGGAACACCCTCATGCTGCGCGGCGACTGGCGCCGCATCACGCAGGACCCCACGCGCGTCAGCTCGTCCGCCCTGCCGCAGACCGGCGGCTCGTCCGCCACGTCGGGCGGCGGCATCATGGCGGTGCTCACGTCGTATCTCGGCGACCGCTACATCAACGAGCTGCGTGCCTATTACTCGCAGGACCGGCGCAGCGCGTCGCCGGTGCTCGATCTGCCCGAGGGACGGGTGCAGGTGGCATCGGATCTCTCCGGTGATACGCGTGCCGTGTCCACGCTGTCGTTCGGCGGCAATCCGTCACTGCCGCAGAGCACGCACAATTCGACCTTCGAGACGACGGACGAGCTGTCCTGGCTTCAGGGCGCGGCGCACCGTGTGAAGCTCGGCGCATACTTCAACGCCACGCGCTATCTGCAGGATGTGACGGCGAATCAGAACGGCGTGTTCACCTACCCGTCGCTCGGTGCGCTGGAATCGGGGCGCCCGTCGTTGTTCACGCGAACGCTCGCGCCCAGCGAGCGCGCCGGTACCACCGTAAACAGTGCGCTCTATCTGGGCGACTCGTGGCGGCATGGCCCGGCACTGCAACTCACCTATGGGGTGCGCCTCGAATCGTCGAACGAAAGCGGTGCGCCGCCGTTCAACAGCCTGGTGGATTCACTCTTCGCCATGCGCACCGACAGGTTTCCGCACGACGTGCAGTTGAGTCCCCGGCTCGGCTTCACCTGGATACCCGGCGCCGCGCAGGGTGTCGCGGCCAGCACGATCATTCGCGGCGGCATTGGCGCGTTCCGCAGTCCGGCACCGAGCGGGCTGTTCGCCGCGGCGCAGGGTGCGACGGGACTCGCGGGCGCCGAATCGCAGCTCGTGTGCGTGGGCCCTGATGTCCCCACGCCGAACTGGGCGGGCTACGCCAGTGATCCGTCGAGCATTCCCACGACATGTGCGTCGAGCGACCTGGGCGGCGCGTCCGACAGCGCTCGTGCGGCGCTCTCGGCGCACCCGAACGCGTTCGTGTTCAACCCGGCATTCAAGGCGCCCAGCGCGTGGCGCGCGTCGCTTGGGCTTCAGCGCCGTGTGCTGGGCCGTCTCGGCGTGAGTCTCGACGCGAGCTGGGCGCGCGGCGTGAACCAGTATGGATTCGCCGACCTGAATCTCGACACGGTACCGAAGTTCCGGTTGGCGAACGAAGCCAACCGCCCCGTGTACGTGAGTCCCGATAACGTTGATGCGGCGAGCGGCGCACTGGGCAGTTCGAGCTCGCGGCTGCATCCCGAGCTGGGCGACGTCATGGAGATCAGCTCCAACCTGTACTCCGAGTCGCACCAGCTCACGCTCAGCGTGAACGGGTTCACCGACAAGGGGATGTTCTACTCCATGTCGTACACGTACACGCATGCCCGTGACGAGTCGTCGTTCTCCTGCTGTTCGCCGCTGCAGGGCCTGTCGAGCCTGACCACGGCGGGAAATCCCAACACGCCGGAATGGGCGACCAGCAACTTCCAGCGTACGCACTCGTTCATTGGAACGGTGACGTATCCGCTCACCTCCGCGCTCGAGCTCACCGCCATCGGCCGCTTCAGCTCGGGCACGCCGTTCACTCCGCTGGTGGGGTCGGATATCAATGGCGACGGCGCGCGCAATGACCGGGCATTCGTCTTCGCTCCGGTGGGCGCCGATCCCGCCGTGGCCACCGCCATGCAGCAGTTGCTGGCGAGCGCGCCGTCGTCCGTGCGGCAGTGCCTGCAGTCGCAGGAAGGAGCGGTCGCGGCGCGCAACAGCTGCACCGGCCCCTGGCAGCCGTCGTTCGACATGCAGCTCAACTTCCGTCCCAACGTGCTGGGATTGCAGCGCCGCCTCACGCTCTCGATCGTGACGGTCAATCTCATTTCGGGAATAGACAACCTGGTACACGGCGCCAACAGCGCGCACGGCTGGGGCGCGGCGCGCTTCCCCGATGCGACGCTGCTCTACGTACACGGCTTCGATCCATCCACCGAGACGTTCGACTACACCGTGAACGAGCGCTTCGGCACGACGAGCGGTTCACTGGGGGCGCTGCGCATGCCGTTCCAGATCGGCTTCCAGGGACATCTCGCCGTCGGGCCCGCGCGACTCGGCGGCCTGTTCGGCGGCGGCGGGGGACGACGTGGTGGTGGGGGTGGGCCCGGTGGCGACGGCGGTGGGCCGGGAACGGCCGGCGATTTTCTTTCGCGGTTCGCGAGCGCCCTCCCCAATCCCGTCGCCGCCGTCATCGGCATGAAGGACACGCTGCAACTCACCCCCGAACAGGTGACGCGCCTGCAGCCGCTTGCCGATACGATTTCCGCGCACAACGACAGCGTGGCCGCCGAGATTCGTTCGCGCGTCGAGAAGGCCGGCACGAACCCTGATCTGCGTGTGCTGCTCGCGACGCTGCGGCCCAGGCTTGCCGATGTGCGCGATGTGCGGACGCGCGCCATGAAGGAGGTCCAGAAGATCCTGACCTCCGCGCAGTGGGCGAAGGTGCCGAACAACCTGAAGTCCGGTGGTGGATTCGGTGGCGGTGGCGGGCGTGGGCGAGGACCGTGATGTCCCGTTCCGCGTTCAGCGCCGTTCGCGCAGGATCTCGCGAGCCGCGTTGCGCCCGCAGGCGCCCATGACACCGCCGCCGGGATGCGTGGCCGCGCCGCACAGGTACAATCCCTGGATCGGTGTGCGGTAGTTCGCGTAGCGCGGCAGCGGACGCATGAAGGACAGGCTGTTCAGCGCCATGGCGCCCTGGAAGATGTTGCCGCCCGTGAGCCCGAAGCGCTGCTCGATGTCCACGGGCGCGAGTACCTGCCGGTCGATCACGGCACCCCGGAAGTTGGGCGCATAGTCGGTGAGGATGTCGAAGCAGCGGTCGGCGAACTTCTCCTTTTCCACGCTCACCGATCCGTCGCGCAGCGCATACGGGAAATACTGGATGAACATGGACATGAGATGTCTGCCCGGCGGCGCGACGGTGGAATCCATGACCGATGGGATCGTGCACTCGAGGATCGGATTCCGCGAGGGCCGCCCGTACTTCACATCGTCATAGGCCTGCTCGATGTAGTCGAGTGACGGCGAAATGTGAATGGTGCCGCGATGCTGCGGGCCCGCGTGCGCGCCGGGAAGGGCAGTGAAGTTCGGCAGTTCGCTCAATGCCACGTTGATCTTCAGGCTCGCGCTGCTGTAATCAATTCCGCGAACGGACTCGGCGAACTCCGCCGGCAGAGCCGCCGGCTCCACGAGCTTGAGAAAGGTCACGTGGGCGTCGGCGCCCGACATGACGCGCGTGGCCCGGAATTCGGTTCCATCCACGAGCGCCACACCCGTCGCTCGTCCGTCTTTCACGAGGATGCGCCCGACTTCGCTGTTGACGCGAATTTCGGCGCCGTGTGCCCGCGCGGCGCGGGCGATGGCATTGCTGATGCCGCCCATGCCCCCGCGCGAATACCCCCACACTCCGCGCACCCCGTTGCACTCGCCCATCACGTGATGGAAGAGCACGTACGCCGTGCCCGGCATGGACGGTGATGCGACCGCGCCGATGATCGCATCGGTGGCAAGCGTCACCTTGAGCTGTTCGCTCTCGAACCAGCGATCCAGGATGGGACGCGCCGCGCCGGTGAGCACCTCGATTGCGTTGGCGCCGTCGCGACCGAGCTTGCGGAATTGCCACCCCAGCCTGCCCAGCGCGAACAGATCGCGCGGGCTGCCGGACCACGGATCGGGGGGCGTCATGTCCAGCGTCGGCTCGATGAATGTCGCGACGCGCTCCAGCATCTGCTCGTAGTGCGGCAGTGCGTCGGCATCCTTCGCGGAGAACTTGCTCACCTCGCGATGCGTGAGGTCCTTGTCCGGACCGAGCATCAGCGACCGACCATCCGGAAACGGCGTGAACGATGACGGATCGCGCGGCAGCATCTCGAAGCCGTGGCGGTGCAGCTCGAGCTCGCGGATGATGATCGGACGCAGGAGGCTGTTCACGTACGACGCCGTCGACACCTTGAATCCGGGCCAGATCTCCTCGGATACGCAGGCACCGCCAACGAGCTCGCGCCGTTCGAGCACGAGCACCGTTCGCCCGGCGCGTGCCAGGTATGCAGCGGCCACGAGACCGTTGTGACCGGCGCCAATGATGATCACGTCGTAGCGAACAGACATGCGAAGGCTGGCGATGAGACAGGAGTGGACGGCGCGCGGGCCGCGGAGGGGGACGCGCACGGAAGATCGTCGAACGGCACCACGTGAGGCAAGAGCGCGCCATCACCGTGCCAATGCTTTCAGGCCACACGCGTGATGCGTATTTTGACGAAGCCCTTCTCGAGGTGCCGCGGTGTGACCAGTTACCTGAGAACGACGGACATTCCCCCCGCGCGTCCGACGACGCTGCCCGGGCGGTTCTTCGTGTCGGCCGAGGTGTTCGCTGAGGAGATGGAGAAGATCTTTGGCGCACGGTGGCTCTGCGTGGGACGCGAAACGCTGATCGCGAGGCCTGGCGAGTTCGTGCTGCGCGATGTCGGGCGCGAGAGCATTCTCATCCTGCGCGACACGTCCGGAACGGTGCGCGCCTTCTACAACGTCTGCCGGCATCGCGGCTCGCGACTGTGTGAGGCAGCATCGGGAGCGCTGGAACAGAACATCCGGTGCCCGTATCATGCCTGGACCTACGCGCTCGACGGCCGGCTGCTTGGCGCGCCATCATCCGACACCATCGATGACTTCGACGCCACGGCATATCCGCTGCACGCGGTGCGTGTGGCACGCTGGGAAGGCTTTCTCTTCATCAATCTCGCGGACGAGCCGCAGCCGTTTGGTGACGCGTATGCGCCGGTGGTCGGACGGTTCGCGCGCTTCAACATCCCGGCGCTCACGGTGGCGCGCACGATTGACTACAACGTGCGCGCCAACTGGAAACTCATTCTGCAGAACTACTCCGAGTGCTACCACTGCGCGCCGATTCATCCGGCGCTGGCCCGGCTCACGCCGCCCACCAGCGGCGAGAACGATCTCGTGGAGGGGCCGTTCCTGGGCGGCTTCATGACGATCAATCCGGGGAGCGAGAGCCTGACCATGAGCGGCCACGCGTGCGGCCTGCCCGTGGGCGATCTTCCACCGGATGACCTGCACCGTGTGTACTACTACACGCTCTTTCCCAACGTGCTGCTGAGCCTTCACCCCGATTACGTGATGGTGCACACGCTGTGGCCGGTCGCGGCGGATCGCACGCGCATTACCTGTCAGTGGCTTTTCCAGCCGGCCTCACTCGCCAGCGGGGCATTCGATCCGGATGATGGCGTTGCGTTCTGGGACATGACGAACCGCCAGGACTGGCACATCTGCGAGCAGAGCCAGCTCGGCGTACAGTCGCGGAAGTACACGCCGGGCCCCTACTCACGTCGCGAGACGCTTGCGGCGGCGGTGGATGAGGAAGTGCTGCGGGCTCTGGGCATGCGGTAGGGCGTCGCGCTCCGCTTCGCGTCGCTTCCCCGGCGGCGCAGCGACGCGAAGCGGAGCGCGACGCCCTACCCCAGCACGCGCCACGGAGTCATGGGAATCTCCGTCACCTCCCGACCAATCGCGTCGGCGACCGCGTTCGCGATCGCCGGCGCAGTCGGGATGATCGGTGGTTCGCCCGCGCCGCGCGCTCCGATGTGATTCGCTGCCGGGTCCGCAATGTCCAGGAAGGTCGCATCAACGCGCGGCGCATCCGCGAGGGTCGGAATCTTGTAGTCGTGCATGTTGGGGTTGAGCTGCACGCCGAGTGACTCATCCATCACCCGCTCCTCGAAGAGGGCGTAGCCCATCCCCTGCAGCACGCCCCCTTCGAGCTGGCTTTCCGCCAGCGTGGGGTTGATGATGCGCCCGCAGTCGTGCACCGACACCACGCGCAGTACTCGAACCGCGCCCGTGTCGAGATCCACCTCGACCTCCGCGAATTGGGCGCCGAATGTCGACAGTGACGTGTCCTCGGGATTGGGCCCGCGCGTGCCGCGACCCAGAATCATTACGTCACCGAGCTGCTTGCCAATCTCGGCGAAGGTCAGGCATCGTCCGTCCGCCGTCGCTCGCACAGTGCCATCGCGCGCCTCAAGCGCATTCGGCTCGACATCGAACATGCCGGCCGCCGCCTCGAGCAGCTGGGCACGCGCATCCTCCGCCGCCATGCGCACCGCCGGACCCACGGATGCCACCGTCATGGAGCCCCACGAATTGCCCGTGTACGGCGTGCGCTCGGTGTCGCCCAGCACGACACGGACGTCCTCGAGTCGCGCGCCAAGCGACTCGGCGGCGATCTGCGCGAACACCGTACGCGATCCCGTCCCGAGGTCCTGCGTTCCCGTGAGTACGTCGCACGTTCCATCGCCGTTGATGCGCACCATGGCGTAGGCCGGAGGCCCGCCGCCGCCGCCCCACGTCTGTGAGGCCATGCCGGAGCCGCGACGCACCCGGGGTGCACCCGCGCCACCCGCGCCACCAGCGCCACCAGCGCCGCCGGCACTGCCGGAATCATGCTGCCGTGCCGCCCAGCCAAAGCGCGCTGCCCCCACGCGGTAGCACTCATCCAGATGCTTGGCGGAATATGCACGGCCGTTGCTCTCGTTCCGGTGCGAGAGATTCCGCCGGCGCAAGTCGAGCGGGTCCATGCCGAGCTCGCGGGCCAGCGCATCCATCGCGCACTCCAGCCCGAATGCGCCCTCCACATGTCCGGGCGCGCGGAAGGAACTCATTGGTCCGGCATTCACGTACACGAACCGCTCCGTGGTGCGCACGTTGGGGCAGGAGTAGAGCTCGTGGTAGATACGGCCGGGACCACCAAGCCATCCGCCGGCGCCCATGGTAATGTCCGCGTCGAGCAGGATGGCCGTGAGCGACCCGCCGCGTGTCGCGCCAAGTGTCACACGCTGAATGGTCCCCGGCCGATTCCCGGCGTCCCGCTGCTCACCCGCTCGATCGTTGACGCATCGCACGGGGCGCCCGACTCGCCTGGCAAGCAGCGCGGCAATGAGCGCATTGGCACTCGCGCCGTTCTTGGCGCCAAAGCCGCCGCCCATGTAATCCTGGACCACGCGCACCTTTGTGAGCGGAAGCCCGAGCGCCGCCGCGAGGTCGCTTCGCGTGTTGAAGATTCCCTGCGTGGACTCCCACACCGTGAGACGGTCGCCTTCCCACTCCGCCACCGCGCCGTGTGGTTCGAGCGCCGTGTGCAACGCGACGGGTGTGCGATACTCGCGGCGAATGACGATATCGGCCGTTTCCAGCCCGCGCTCGACGTCGCCACGTGATGCCGTCTGCGGGCCGCCTTCAGCAAGATTGCCGTCGGGCATCACGCGCGGCGCGCCCGGTGCGAGCGCTGCCGCCGTGGTCACGGCGTGCGGCTGCGCCTCGTAGCGCACACGAATCGCCAGGACCGCGCTTTCCGCCGCTCGAGCGGACTCCGCGCAGGCCGCGGCAAGGGGCTGCCCCGCGTACCGCACCGTGCTCTCGAACAGCGGTCGTTCCTGCACGAGCACACGAGGAATGTCGTCGCCTGTCATGACGTCCCGCACACCAGGCAGCGTCTGGGCAGCCTCCACGTCGAGCAGCGCGCAGCCACGCGGGATCGCGGCGCGCAGTATCGCCGCGTACAGCATTCCCGGACGCTGCACGTCGGCGGTGTAGCGCGCGGCGCCGGTCACCTTCTCGAGCGCGTCCGCACGCGGTGCGCGCTGTCCGACGATCGTCAGCCGCGCATCCTGCTGCCAGGGCTCCGGCTCGAACTGCGGCAGCTCGACAACCTTGGTTTCCTCGCGCCCTTCCACCTCCACCCGGGTCGCGACAAAGCGTCGCGCCGAGGGAGAGCGTGACGATTCACCCGGCATGGGAATCCCGCATGGCTTCGGCGGCGGCGAGCACGGCGCGCACGATCTTCGGATAGGCGCCACAGCGACACAGATTTCCGCTCATCCAGCGAATCACCTCGGACTCGGCAGGCGACGAGGTGCGCTCCAGCAGCGCGACACCCGCCATGATCTGGCCGGGTGTGCAGTAGCCGCACTGCAGCGCGTCGTGCGCGATGAAGGCACGCTGCAGTGGATGCAGCGCATCGCCCGTGCCGACACCTTCAATGGTCGTAATGCGCCGGCCCACACACGCCGCGGCAAGTGTCAGGCACGAGTACGCCGGCTCACCATCCAGCAGGATGGTGCAGGCGCCGCATTCGCCACGTCCGCACACGAGCTTCGTGCCCGTGAGCCGCAGTTCGTCGCGCAGGACATCCAGCAGTCTCGCATGCTCTGGCGCGGCCACGTCGTGCCGCGTCCCGTTCACGATCAGTTCCATCCCCACCCCGTTTCCTGCGGTTGGCGATCCACCCCGGCGTCGCGCCCCTCACCTCTGGTTCTGTTTGGCATTAGCTTACAGGCACGACCTGGACGTCTGGTACGTACCTTCGAGGCGAGCGATGCCCTACGTAATTACGGAAGCCTGCATTGGCGTAAAGGACAAGGCCTGTGTGGATGTCTGCCCCGTGGATTGCATCTATGAGGGCCCCGAACAGCTCTACATCCATCCCGACGAGTGCATTGACTGCGGGGCCTGCGAACCGGAATGCCCGGTGACCGCCATCTTCCCGGAAGAGGATGTACCGGCTGATCAGCAGAAATACATCCAGATCAACCGGGATGTGTTCAAGAGCGAGAATCCACCGGCACGACCGACGCGCTAGCGTGGACCTGGAGGCGGAGATCAGCCTCGCGACCTTCGCCTTCGCTCCCGTCCCAGCACCAGCCATCCCAACGCGCCCAGTACCGGGAGCAGGATGGTCACAATGGTCCAGATCACTTTCACCGATGGCGAATGGCGACGGCTGCCGCGCCAGATGGACGCCAGGGCGATGAGGTCCAGCACGATCGCCAGCGCGATGATCCAGCCGGGCCAGTTCTGTATGCTGCCTGGCTGAAATTTCATGAGTGAGCGCGGGCCGCCGCGTGGCCGGTCGTCATGGCTCGGGCAGTGTCGAAAGGAATTCGCTCACCAGCGCATTGAATGCCGCGGGACGCTCCACGTTGCTCAGGTGGCCGGCGTTCGGAATGATGGCCAGCCGGCTCTCCCTGATGCCGGAGTGCATGACCTGGGCGTCCCGAACGGGTGTGGCCACATCTTCGTCGCCGACCACGATCAGCGTGGGCACCGTGATGGCCGCCAGGTCGGCCGTCGCGTCGGGGCGGTGCATCATTGCGTGCAGCGCGCCAACGATTCCGTCCACCGTCGCGGTGGACAGCATGCGATGCACCGACCGGACGAGCTCCGGCTGGCGCCGTCGCGTGGTCTTGCCGATGAGCCCCTCGATCATCCGGTCGGCAATCGCCACCGGGCCGCTCGCGCGTGCCAGCGCGATCAGCTCGCGGCGCCTCGCCATGTCACGCTCCGTATCCGAGCGCGCCCGCGTGTCGGACAGAATCAGCGCCCGCACGCGGGAGGGATGCCGACGCCAGAACGCGAAAGTCACGTAGCCGCCCAGCGACACGCCGCCTATGACGGCCCGCTCCAGCGAGAGCGCATCCAGCAGACGCGCGATGTCGTCGGCGTAGTCATCCACCGAGCCCGCGCCCCGGGCATCGCTCTCGCCGAATCCGCGGAAGTCCGGCGCGAGACACCGGCAGATGCTTGACAGGGCCGGAAGCTGCGGACCCCACTGCCTGCGATTCGCCGGGAAGGCGTGCATGAGCACGACGGGAGCACCCGTCCCCACGTCATCGTAGGCTATGGTGAGGTCGCTGGCGTGCGTCTTCATTGCATAGGAGGTCGTGCGCTAACGTGAGCGCATGACCCGGGCCACCGCAAGCACGGTCGGCCGCCTGGCCATTACGCGCTGAGTATCCTCCCGTCGAACGTCAGCCAGAACAGCACGGGCGCTTCCTCGTGCAGTGCCGCGAGCCAGGCCTTGGCACTGTACGTGTCGTCCAGATGGATGTCTGTCCGGCTCTCGAGTGCGACGGCCGCGTCATGCGCGGCGGGAAGCATTCGTCCGTACGCGCCGCCGAATGCAGTGTGCACCACGCGCACGTGCTGCGGATCCACGCGCGTGACGCGCTCTCCCGTGAGTCGCGTGATGAGGTCGCCACACGATCGCACGAGCTGCATCACGCGCCAGTGGTTGGAACCAATGCGGGGTGCCACGCGGACGCCGGTCACCGTGGCGTCCAGCCCGGCGATCGCGAAACCGAGTGCGAGCCCCGCCGCGGTGCCACCGCTGCCGAGCGGCAGCACGACCGATCGCGGTGCGGGAAGCGCTCCGGATGCCACTTGCTCCGCCAGCTCCAGCGCCGCGTTCACATGGCCGAGCATGCCGGTCGGTGTGGCGCCGCCCACCGGTATGGAACACGCCGCGGTGCGTCCTCGCCACCACGCCGCGACCATGGCGCTCACTGGGTTGGATCGTGTCATGAGCACGTCGCACTCGCGACGCGTGCGCGCAAGAACGGCCCGGGCCGACGCGTTCATCTCGTGCCGCCACAACACCGCGGCGGTGCGCGCGCCCAGGGTGCCCGCCAGCAGCGCGGTCATGAGCACGTGCGTGGATCCTTCACCGCCCAGCGTGAGCACCGTCTCGCCCGCGCGCACATGCGCGAGCAGAAATTCCAGGGAGCGAACCTTGTTGCCGCCGAACCGCGCCGCGTTCAGGTCATCGCGCTTGATCCAGACTGGTTGCGCGTCTGGCAGGCCATCGACCTGCATCACCGGCGAGGGAAATGTGCCCAGTGAGACGCGCGCGACCCGGTGCAGCGCCGGGAAGCGGCGGAAGAGGGGCAGCTCCGCTGTACGCGCCGGGTGCGACGGCGTCACGATGGGAGTGTTCCGCTCAGCGCCTCCTGCCCGGACGGTCCGCCGGCTGCGGCCCTATCCGAAGACCGACAGCTGCGCGTCATCGGGCGTCTGCTTCGAATCATCGTCGACGTACAGCAACTTGATGGGCACGATGATGGCCGCGAGCAGCGGCACGGCGACCATGAGGCCGATGAAGCCGAAGAGCAGCGCCATGAGTGCCTGTGCGAAGATGGTCAGCACCGGCGGCAGGTCCATCTCCCCCTTCATGAGCAGCGGGATGAGAATGTGGCCCTCGAGCTGCTGAATGGTGAGATAGGCGATCCCCACATAGAGCGCCTTCTGCGGCGAGTCCAGGAATCCCATGGTAATGCCCGGAATCGCGCTCATGATCGGCCCGATCGTGGGGACGAATTCCAGCAGCCCCGCAATGGCGCCGAGCGCGAATGGCGCCTTCACGCCCAGCAGGAGCAGCGCAATGGTCGTGACCACCCCAATCACGACCATGGCGATGAGCTGCGTGAGCAGCCACTTGCGCAGCACCGTGACGGTGTCGCGCATCACGCGATCGGCAACCGGGCGCCCCTCGCGTGGCACCATGAGCAGGATGCCCCGTTTGTACGAGTTCGGATCCACCGCCAGGTAGATGCCCACGAAGATGACGATGATGAGGCTCGCCACGACGGTGACGGTCGACGTGAGGAAAGAGAACAGATAGTGCGTCACGCTCTGCAGCTGGTGGCTGACCTGCGAGGCCAGCGTCGTCGTGGGCGAGGTTTCCGTCAGCGTGTCTGCCGCAACGGCCGCGGGCGACCCGGGCCGGGTCTCCGGTACTTCATTCGCCGCACCCTTCGCGGGCGATCGCGAGAGCGTCTGTCCCGAGAGGGCACGGAACAGCTCGCCACCACGTCCACGGATGAGCCAGCTATCCACCCGTTGTATGGCTTCGGGCAGCTTCGCCTTGAGCTCGCCAGCCTGCAGGGCGATCGTGGGCGCCGAGCTGGCACCCAAACCGTAGAGCAGGCCCAGAAACACAAGCACGACGGCTGGAGCGCCTGCGCCGCGAGGAACGCGGAAACGCTGCAGGTAGTCCGCGCCCGCCGATATGGCAATGCCGAACAGGATGCCCAGAAAGCCCAGCAGGACGAGCTCACTGGCAAACCAGATGAGCCGCAGCACAATGAAAACGGCCGCGAGAATCAGCGCCACGCGCAGTACATCACGACTTCGCCAGGCGGTGGTCCCGCCGCCCGTCCCGCCGGTCCCGCCTCGTCGCGACGGCGTGTGCGCCGGCAGCGGGCGTGGCGGGGTGGTGCCGGCGCCGTGCCCGGGACCACCCTCGAACTCACCGTCCGCGCCGGTATCGCGTGGTGGCTGTTCGGGGATGCTGACGACAGTCTCGCTCATCGGATCGGTCGCATGGCTGGAAGTTCACGCGTTCAACGGCGCGCTCGCTCACCCCTCTGCCGTGGAAGCTACACGGAGGCGGCCAATGGCGCCTCTGCCCCTTCAATACGGGCGCGTTGCGTGAGAGTTTTCGTCACCGCCATCGCCACGAGGGAGAGGAGTGCCCGTCCGGTCCGAAACGCATACGCCCGTCTACCTGGACACCCCCGCGGGCGCCGATCGCTTTCTCGCCTCGATCGAGGATGCACCGGTGCTCGCCGTGGACACCGAAGGTGCCAGCTTTCACCGATTCGTGGATCGGGTGTATCTGCTCCAGCTCAGCACTGCGTCGGTCACCGCGCTGTTCGACCCGCTCACGGTTGGTCCACTCGACCGGCTGGGCCGGATGCTCGCCGATCGCGCCGCGGAAGTCGTGTTTCATGATGCCGACTATGATCTGCGACTCCTGCACCAGGACTACGGCTGGCACCCCACGCATCTCTTCGATACGCGCGTGGCGGCACAACTCCTTGGCATCCGTGTGTTCGGACTGGCGGCACTGCTGCAGCGCTATCTTGGCCTGAAGCTCGACAAGAAGCATCAGCGCGCCGACTGGTCCATGCGGCCTCTTCCGCCCGACATGCGCGATTACGCCGCCCAGGACACCATGCATCTCCTCGAGCTGCGCGACGCGCTGGCGCGGGACCTGGAGGGGGCCGGCCGGTGGTCCTGGGCGGAGGAGGAATTTGCGCGGATCGAGGGCACGCGCTGGGAGAATGGCGACGCCAGCGACGCCTTTCTGCGAATCAAGGGTGCGCGCGATCTCACTCGTCGGCAGCTCGCGATTCTGCGCGAGCTGGTCCTCTGGCGCGACGACGTGGCGCGTGAGAAGGACCGCGCCACCTTCCGTGTGGCGGGAAACGAGGCGTTGCTGGAGACCGCGCGCCGCGCGCCACGTACACGGGAGGATCTCGCGGCCATCAAGGGCATGCCGCGCGGCATGGCGGAACGACAGGGTGAGGCCTTGCTCGCGGCCATCGAACGCGGACTCGCCGTGGCGGATGACAAGCTTCCGCGCTTTCCGCGTGCACCACGCTGGGATCGCGATCCGGATTTCGAGCAGCGCGTCAATCGCCTGCGCGAAGTACGTGAACGGGTCGCCCGCGAGCTCGATCTCGACCCCGGGTTCCTCATCTCACGCGAGCGCCTCGAAGTCGTCGCCCGCCGCAAACCCGCATCGCTCGAGGACCTCCGCGCAATCCCCGAAATTCGCAACTGGCAGGTGGATGTGATGGGTGATGAGTTGCTGGTTGCTGGCGGCTGGTAGCTGGTTCAACGACGGTCGCTGGTCGCTGGTCGCTGGTAGCTGGTAGCTGGTAGCTGGTAGCTGGCTGGGCGTGGAGAGTCCAGCTACCAGCAACCAGCGACCAGCGACCGTTACAAACCCAGATACGCCTTGATCCGCGGTTCGATCCGATCAGGGCTCCACAGCGGTGTCCACACGAGATTGATCGCGACGTCCTCCACGCCGGGCATCGCACGCAGCTCTTCCTCTGCGCCGTACATGATCTCCGGACCGGATGGGCATCCCGGTGACGTCAGACTCATGTCCACGCTCACATTGGCGCCGTCCACCGCAATGGCGTACACGAGACCCAGGTCGACGATGTTGAGGTTCAGCTCGGGATCCTTCACCCGGCGCAGCGCAGCCTTGACCTGAGCTTCAGTCACCGTGGGCGTAGTGGGCGTAGTTGCAGACGCGTCCGGCGCTCCGGCCTCGGGCGTCGTATCGTGTTCGTTCATGGATGCTCCCCGTGGGTCCTGATGCAACATCATCGGACCACCTGGCTGAGGCAAGGCTGGATGCGGAAAACCCGACGCCTCCTGGCGCCGGGCTGTCGGCAATGACACGACGTCGCGCACCAGGCGCGGCGTCTCCTATGGTTTCTTCTTCGCCGCACTCGAGTGCCTGGTAGTACTCGAGCTGCTGTGCTTCGCGCTGGCCTTCCTGGTGGTGGACTTGTGCACCGTGTGCTTCACGGTGTGATGCGAACGGCGCGACGTATGGTGCACGCGACGGCGCGGATTCCAGTTCACGGCACGATCCGCGCGGAACGAGGCAGGCATCGCGATGATCTGATCGGGATCATCGGTGACCGCGAGCGACGCCGCATCGGACAGGTCGGCGCGCACATCGGCAATCACGGTGGCGGGACGCCGCGCTTTCGGAGCGTACACGCGGTTGGTGAGCAACAGCACGAACATGTGCCGGTCGGGATCGATCCAGAGTGACGTGCCCGTATAGCCGACGTGTCCGTAGGCATCGTCGCTCAGAAAACGCCCCGAGCCCCACTGGCCATCGGCCATCGCCCATCCCAGCGCGCGGCTGCCGGCGGCACGCGCGGTGAACAGCTTCACCGTGGAGTCGCTGACGATACGAATGCCGTTGTACTCTCCCCCGTTCAGCATCATCTCGGCGAAAATGGAGAGGTCCGCCGCGGTGCTGAACAGGCCGGCATGGCCGGCCACGCCGCCCAGTGCGTAGGCATTCTCGTCATTCACCTCGCCGCGCAGCGGATAGCCGCGCGCGGAGGTGATCTCGGTGGGCGCGATGCGCGACTTGAGCGAGTCCGCCGGCCGGAACATGGTATTGGTCATGCCCAACGGCTCGAACACCCAGTCGTGAAGAAACTTGTCGAGCCCTTCGCCGCTTACCTTCTCCACGATGAAGCCGAGCGTGATGGCGCCGAGATCCGAATACACGTAGCGCGCGCCCGGCTTCGCGTCGAGTGGCGTGGTGAGCACGATCTGTCGGGCCTCCTCCGGCGTCTGCGCCAGACGCCAGAGATCGCGATCCGCCGGCAGGCCCGAGCGATGTTCCAGCAACTGCCGGATGGTGACCGAGTCCTTGTCGCCGCCAGTGAACTCCGGCAGATACTGCACGACCCGATCGTCGAGCTTGATGCGGCCCTGGTCGTAGAGCACCATGATGGCCGTGGTGGTGCCAATGACCTTCGTGAGCGATGCAAGGTCGTAAATTGTCTGGGTGGGAGAGACGCGTGCACTGGCCCGCGACCAGTCCACGCGGCCGAATCCCTTTTCCATCACGGCGGCGCCCTCACGTCCCACAATGACCGCCGCGCCCGGATACCCGCCAGCGGTAATGCCGCGCGTGACCACCCGGTCTATCACGCGCAGGCGCTGGGGGGACATGCCGACGTCGGCAGGGGCCTTGATCGGCAGCCCGTCGCCAACGGTGATGGTCAATGCGGCGAGAATGACAGTGAGCACGGCGGCGCTCCTTCGCGACGGCTGAGCGCCTTCGGCGGCAATCGCTGCGCCGAAGACACAGACTGGTACTCTGGTACGTACGATAACGCAAGAACCGGAGCAACGGGACGAACGACAGGACCTTCAGGCAAACGCGGCGGGGAGCTTCCGCAGGGGGAGCTCTCGACGGGGCGGGCCAGCAGTATATGAGAAGGGGTACCCTGCTGGCAAGACGAAATGACTCGGTGGCCGCAACTTCCGTGGTGTCCGGACTACAGCACTGGTGCACGCGCGCGGCAGCGCCCCGGGCGCCAGTTTGGGCAACCTTTCGTGGTGCGCTGGTGACTCAATGAGCGACGGCATGGATACGGATCAGCTGCTGATACGACGCGCCATCGACGGCGACGAGCGGGCGCTGCGACAGTTGTGGTCGCGGTACTCGCCGCACATCGACGCGGTGGTGCGACGCCTCGCCGGCGATCCGGATCTGGCCGCCGACATCGCGCAGGATGTGTGGGTACAGATCTTCCGCGCGCTGCGATCGTATCGTGGTGACTCGCAGTTCGGTACCTGGGCGCACCGGATCGCCGTCAACCGCACGCTCAATGCGCTGCGCAAGGTGCGCCGATTGGAACGCGTGGAAGTGGTGATGAACGACGATGTGGCGGTGGTGGATGACGATCCGGACCGTGCCTTCGTGGCCGCATCCATAGACGAGGCCGCGCGGCATCTGCCCACGGGCGCGCGCACGGTGTTCATCCTGCACGACGTGGAGGGGTACACGCACGAGGACATTGCCCGGGAGCTCGGCATCACGACCGGGGCGTCGAAATCACAGTTGTTCAAGGCTCGCGCGAAGCTTCGCCGGTTGCTCGCGCACCTGGTGGATGTCCACACACCGGCAACGGAACGGAGTCATGCTGCACCTCGATCCTGAACGACTGGCCGCGCTGGCCGACGCCGAACCAACGGCCGATGACGCACGGCACCTCGCCGCATGCGACGAGTGCGCGCGGGAGCTTCGCGCGCATCGGGCGCTCCTGGCGCTGGCCGCGCGTGAACGACATGCCGTACTCGCCCAATCGCTGACGGACTGGGAGACGCTGTCCGCGCGGCTGCGCGATGAGCAACTCGTGCGACCCGTGCGGGCCGCTCGGTCGGGCCTCTTCGCCCAACCGTGGATGCAGGCGGCCGCCGCAGTGGTCATTGCGGTGGGCGGCGCCGCGATCGGACGGGCGACGGCTGCGGTGCCGCTCGCCAGCACGGGTCAGCCCGTGGCCGGCACGGCCGCCGGTAGCGCGCGGCTCGCCGCCATGTCGCCGGACAGCGCACACGCCATTGCGACCGTTCAGGACGCGCTCACGCTCATGCGCCGCGCCGAGAGCGACTACCGTCTTGCATCCGCGTTCATCGCGGTGCATGACACGGTGGCCGGTGGTCAGAGCGGTGTCGATCTCTATCGCGCGCGGCTCGCCGCACTGGATCGCGTGTCCGATGCGGCGCTCGCGGCGGTGAACGAGGCGCCGTCGGACCCTGTCGTCAACCAGTATCTCATTTCGGCGCGCTCGGCGCGTGCTGTCACGTTGCAGCAGTTGAACAGCTCGCTCCCCGCGGGCGTGAAGCTGGCGAGCTACTGAGCGCATGCGTATGGGTGCTCGAACGTCGTATCTGACCGTCGCGCTCGGGATCGTCGCGGTTCTCCCGGGCGGCGCCGTCATGACTCGCGCGCAGGACAGCTCCACCGCGCCACCGGCATGCGACACGTGCATGACCGGGCGCCTCCGCGATCTTCAGCGCCAGATGGACGAGCTGCATATGGAAATGCAGCGGGCGCGCCGCGCCTATGACTCGGCGATGTCGCCGCGCATGGAGCGCGAGATGGCGCGGGCCATGAGCAGCATGCAGAAAGAGATGGCGGCGCACACGTCGGGATGGCTGGGGATCACCGTGTCGGGACAGTACACGATTGATTCGGACAACGGGCGTCAGGTCATGCGCTTCGAGGACTATCCGATCATTGAAACCGTGGAGCCGGCTTCCCCGGCCGAACGTGCGGGCATCGAGGCGCGCGACCAGCTCATTGCGCTGGGCGGGCGTGACGTCACGCAGGGCGCCCTGCCGTTCAGCAAGCTGCTGAAGCCGGGAGCGAAGCTCGCCGTGCGCGTGAAGCGCGGGCGCAGCACGAAGGATTTCACCGCCATTGTCGGCAAGCGGCCCCAGGATGACTGGCCCGTGTGGAACTTCAGCTACCAGGCTACGCCACGCCCTGCGCCGAGCGCACCGGCGACGCCGGGCGCGCCCAGTGCGGTCGTCACCGTCGCGCCACTGCCGCCCATGCTCGCCATGGGCATGGCGGAGCAGTCACGCGCGGCGGTGGAACTGCATGGACCGGAGTCGGCCGCGATCGCCGGCGCGCGCGTGCAGCGCGTCCTCGGCGATCTCAAGGACTACTTCGGAGTGAAGGACGGCCTGCTCATTCTGGACGTCGTGCGCGGCACGCCGGCGCAGCGCGCCGGCCTGCGGGGCGGCGACGTCATCGTTGGCGCGGACGGACAGCGCATCACGTCGCCCATGTCGCTCGCGCGAGCCATGGAGCGCAACGACTCGGGCGAGATGAAGCTGGACGTGGTGCGGAAGAAGCAGACGAGAACGGTGGTGCTGCGCTGGGGGCCGTAGCCCCCGGCTGCCATGCGCGCCGCGTTACTTCACCGAACCCGGCGGCAGCGTGTACAACAGCTTCATCGTTGCACGGTCGGCATTGGAGAGATCGCGGACCCGGACGCGTGCCGTCATGATGTTCGTGGTATCCGCCGTGTGGTCCAGGCCGAGCAGGTGCCCCACCTCGTGCAGTGCAATGGCCTTCACCGCATCATCGTCCAGCGGTTCGCCCTGATTGTGATGCAGCGCGAGCGTAATGTTCGCCGTCACGATCCACCAGGCGTGGTCCCGCGCCCACAGCGTCTTGCCGCTGATCGGAGTGTCGAAGTGATCCGTCCAGCCAACGTGCACTTCCGCGCCGGCTGAGTCGCTCACAAATTCGAACTTCACCGGAATTCCAAGTCCCGACCATTCCTGGAACGCGCTGCGCACCTGCGCGGGAAAGGTGGAACTCCATCCCGGGATACCGCTGCCATCAGCCACCCAGACCTTGATGGGATTCGTGACCCGATCCTGCCAGCGCGCGAGCGACGAATCCCGTTCCGCGAGAATTTCACCGATGTAGGTGCCGCTCGCACCGAGCGCCAGCCGCTCGCGCTCATCGGCGAGATTGCGTGGCGCATCCGCGGCGAGGCTCGCCGGCGCCGGCGTTTCCGCCACCACGGGTGTGGCATGAAAGACGTGCTCCGCGCGCGGGCTCGCCGTGTGGTCGTCATTGGCGAGCGACGCAGCCTGCACGGTTGTCGTCGTCGTTGCCCGACTCCTCTGTGTGGCTTGCACCGCCACGAAGCCGAGAACAGGAAGGAGTAGAGCAGCTGGAATCAGGTCGGTACGCTTCATCACGCCGAGCCGGTAAGAGAGCTATGCGATACTCGTCCAGATGACGAGCAAGGTCGCGTGAAGGGCACGGCTGGGGTGGATACCACGGCAGGGTGAGGGGCGAAGCACTGCGTTCCGCCGCTGGGGATCGGTGGGGAAGCCGTCCCCGGCGAGTCGATGCACGCGGCACGATGTGGTGCTGGTGCGCGCGCCCGGAACACGAGCTGTCGATCCGGTCCAGTCGTACGATGGTGATGTATCGGGTTGAAACAGGTGCTGTGACTGCTCTGGTGTTACAGATACCGGGGAAGCCCGGCGCGCGAGGTTGGCGAATACGCGGAGGGAATGACGATGCCGGGGAGGCTGCGAAAAAATATACGACTTGAACAAAATGGCAACGGCAGTGTCGCGGTCCGCTGGCTACGCCGCCAGCAACGCGAGTTTAATGTGTTGTAATAAATATGAACAGGGGATCGGAAGATTACAATATCCCAATGATGTAAAAACAAGCGAGTCCCGAGAATGGTTCCCGGCTACCGCCGATGCCCCCCGATCGTTCACAGCACTTTCGATTGACCTCACGCAGGGCCAGTATAGTATACAGTTTGTCGTCCCGCCTCCGCCGCTGTTCCGTCGGCCGCGCGCTGTCACCGCGGTATCTCCCTCCACGCCATTCCCGGAGGTCGCTTCGTGCGACACGCCGCACCCGTTGTCGCTCTCGCCATTCCCTTTTCCCTCCTTGCTGCCTGCACCGCCGTTCGTCCGGCCCCTACACTCGCACCCGATCTGGGGCGGCGTCTGATAGCCGACCGCGGTATGGTCGCGTCCGCTACACCATGGGCCAGCGACGCCGGGCTCGCCATGCTTCGCCAGGGAGGCAATGCCGTGGATGCCGCCGTGGCGACGGCATTCGCCGTTGGCGTGACCGAGCCGATGATGAGCGGCATCGGGGCGGGGGGCGGCATGCTCATCTGGTTACAGCAGGAACAGCGCGCGGAATACGTGGACTTCTACGCCGCCGCCGGAAGCGATCCTGACACGGCACTCACACACTACCACGGGCCGACGGACATTCCGCGCGCGGCAGGAATTCCCGGTGCCGTTGCAGGACTGCTCGATGCCCAGGCGCGCTACGGCAAGCTCTCGCGCTCCGCTGTCATGGCTCCAGCCATTCGACTGGCCAGCGAAGGGTTCCCGGTACACTCGCTCCTCCATCGCGTCATCACGGCCGATTCGGCGAAGCTCAGCCGATCGCCGGATGCCCGTCGCATCTTTCTCCCCGGCGGTCATCCTCTTTCGGTGGGTCAACTGCTGGTGCAGCCCGAGCTGGCGGCCACGCTCGGCGAGATTGCAGCCGGCGGTGACTCAGCATTCTATCGCGGAGACATTGCCGACAGCATCGTGCAGGTGCTCTCGGCCGGAGGGAACCCCATCACGTCGGCGGATTTCGCGGCGTATGCTCCGCGCTGGCGCCGCCCGCTCTGCATTGCCTACCACGGCCGCGCGGTCCTTTCCGCGCCGCCGCCGCAATCCGGTGTGCAGGTGCTCGAGACGCTCAGTCTGCTCTCCCGCTACGACTTGCCGGCGCTGGGGCTCCCCTCGCGGTCGCCAAAAGCGCTCGAGGTTCTGGCTGGCGCCATGCGCGTGGCCGACGCAGATCGCTCGTCGTTCATCGGCGATCCCGACTACGTGTCCGTGCCGGCCAACGGGCTCATCTCGTCGCGCTTCGCGAATGATCGCGCATCGGTCATCTCCGCCTCTCCGCTGCCGGACACGCTTGCGCCGGGCAACCCGTGGCCCGCGGACAGCGCCGCTCCGGCCGCCGCGTGCGGGTCGCTCGATCCCTTCGGCCCATCGGTGCGCCCGCCGCGCGTGGCACGCACCGCGAGCAGCGCGAATGGTGACGGCTACGCGGAAACGACGCACATGTCCGTCGTCGATGCCGACGGCGATGCCGTTGCACTCACGTACACTAATGGGCTCTACTTCGGATCTGGCACGTGGGTGCGCGGGATGTTCCTCAACAGTGCCATGCTCAATTTCTCGCGCGCGGATTCCGGTCCGAACACGCGCGGTGCGCATCGCATCCCCGCGTCCACGATTGCGCCCACCATCGTGCTCGACAACGGCCGGGTGGAGATGGTGGTTGGCTCACCGGGATCTGCGGCCATTCCACCGGCCGTAGTCGAGACGATCGTCTACGCGCTGGACTACGGGCTCGATCCGCTTCAGGCGCTGCGCATGCCACGCATGATTCCCTACACTACCAGCCGCCTGGAACTCGAGGATGGTTTCACGCCGGCGGTGCTCGAGACAGCCCGGCGCCTCGGCTACCGCATTCAGACTACGCCGCCCACGGACCTGACCTTCGGCGGCGTGCACGTCATTGCCCGGGTGGACGGTCACTGGATTGGTGCCGCCGATCCGCGACGTGATGGCGAGGTGAGGGGGTATTGATGCTGGTCGCTGGTCGCTGGTCGCTGGTCGCTGGTAAGGGGTAGCGGGTAGCTAGAGGATCAATGGGGTCAGAATCGATGGATTTCCATCGACTCTGACCCCATTGATCCCCAGTTACCAGCGACCAGCGACCAGTTACCAACGACCAACGACCAACGACCAGCGACCGCCCCCTGAACTGCCAACCTCATCCTCCCAATTCGCCACCAATTCTTTCCATTCCCGGTGTTGGCCGGTACGCCATATGCGCAAATTCTCATGCGCGGCGGGTCGGCGACAGGACCTCGCTGCCGGTTGCATGAGCGCCGCCGGCCCATTGGCGGGACCTCATGCAGCCGTGAACAGGCTGGCCGTCAATCGGAATGCCTCATGACCAAATCATGAGGCGCCCGCGGTCTGCCGGAACTGGCGAGGTTCCAGTTCGCCACGATATCTCGCACATGGAGGTGTTGGCTGCCGTGTTCCGGTGGCAGTGGGCCTTTGTCAGGGGGGAAAAAGTATGAGTACCCAAATCCATACCACGCACGGTGAACGTGCGCTGGTGCACGACATGGCGACCGGATCAACCACCGCGACCATTGGCGCTGGAGCGGCGGTCATACTCGGAATTCTCGGTCTCATCGGCCTCATCCCCGACGTGCTGGCGGGAATCGCAGTCATCGTCATCGGCGTCACCCTGCTCAGCGCCGGCAGTATCATCGCGACGCGCTACAACAGGGCACTGGCCAGTGAACCGGTCAGTGTGCGCCGTCCGGCCCGAAGCGGCATGGGGATGGAAGTCCTCGCGGGAATTGCGGGTATCGTCCTCGGCATCCTGGCGCTGCTCGGCGTGACTCCCGCGGATCTGCTGAGCGTTGCCGCAATCGTGCTGGGTGCTGGGCTGCTCATGGCGAGCAGTGCCATGATGCGACTCGAATCGCTGGTGCGGTCGCAGGCTTCCGAAAGCGGGCGCCCGATCGAACACGACGCGATCTACGCCGCCAGCGGCACCGAAGTGCTCATGGGTGTGGGCGCCGTCGTGCTTGGCATTCTGGCGCTCACAGGCCACAACCCCGTCGTCCTCGCCCTGATCTCGATGATCGCACTGGGCGCGGCGATCCTGCTCGGCGACTCACCGATCACGGACCGCTTGTTCGGGATGAACGGTTGACGATCGTTCTGGTGTGGTGATCTGACAGGAGATCGTGTTCAGTACAGCAGTGACGGTGGACCGGGCGGGCGCCCGGTCCACCGTTTTTTTCACAGGTCGCGCCCGTTGAAACGTTCACTGGATAGGGCATGTGCGAACGCGCACCGGGCTGTTCAGCGTCGCTCCCCTTCCTGCACGACAGGCGCCGCGGCCCAGAGTGGATACGGCAGTCCTGCTAGGCGATTGATCACGATGGCCTGGAGCGCGAGGATCACCACCGCCGCCATGAGGACAGCGAGCTGCACGGGTGTGTGCAGGATGCCGAGCGACACGATGAGCGTCGTCGCGCCCGCTGGTGGATGCGGCGCCTTCAGCAGCACCATCAGGCCGCTCGTGAGGCCCAGCGACAGTGCTGCCGCCCCGACATGCGCGGCGCTGAGCCCCGCGCTCAGCGCCGGCCCCGCCGCGAGCAGCCCGAACAGCGCAAGGCTTACCCAGCCGGCCACCGCGCCAATCAGATGCCCGATGATCGCATTGCGCGGGCTCGCCGACGCTGCCAGCGGCGTGTAGAAGAACAGGAATGCCGTCGGGCCGAGTGAGGGAAAGATGAATGGCTGGCCGCTCAGCACCGCCACCGTGGCCATGAGCGCGATCGAAACGAATCCGTTGATCAGGCTGAATGAGGCGAGCACCAGCGTCGAGTCGTACCGCCGCGCCAGTGTCGTCAGCCGGAATCGCATGAGCAGCCCGCGCAGTACGTGCGTAAGCTGACCGCCAATGGGACCGGTGGGTGGTGGCGTGCGCGGGGGATCCGGACTATGCGGATCGGTCATGTATGCGCTATCGGATGCGCCGTGTCCTGCGCAGTACGCCGAGCATGGCGAGGCCGCCGAGGAACACACCCCCCGACACGATCGCGGCGATGAGCGTGCCGCGTCGATCGCCCGAGAGATACAGGTTGAACGCGAGCGTGAGCAGCCAGAGCTGCACCGACATGAGCAGGATGCCCATGCTGATGCCGAGCAGCACGAGGCCGGTCTGTCCCGGCGACGGATTCTGCGGCACACCGCGTTGCGGATCACCAGGCACGTTCCGGAGCGGAGCGCTCATCCGGGTGTCTCCTGCACGGCGTAGAGCATCCCGTTCGCCTCGCTCAGCTCGATACGCGGGAGCGGTCGCGGCGGCGGGCCGGCGAGCACACCGCCCGTTTCAGGGTGGAACACTCCCTTGTGACAGGGACAGAGCAGCTTCCGCTGGGCGGCGTCCCAGTACACCGCGCACGACAGATGCGTGCACGTGCCGCTGTAGGCGACGAAGCGATCCTGCGTGAGGCGGAGCAGGATGGCGTGATCATCCGGGCCGGGATACGAGAAGTAGTGCACGTCGCCAACGGCCACATCCGACCCCTTGACGATGGCACGCAGCGAGCCGCGCGTGCGATCACGCGAATAGCCCAGCAACGCCAGTACGCCGGTGCTGGCGAACAGCGCGCCGGATGCCCACACGGACCAGCGCAGCAGCTGGCGGCGTGACACCAGTTCATCGGCATCCCACTCGAAGGGAAACTCCGCGTGCCAGCGATCGTCGCGCGTGCGGTTGCTCAGGCTTTGACGCTCGTGATCGGTCACAGGACCCATACCTCCTCGCCCGATCCGGTCGTTTCCGACGCGGGCGCGCTCTCGTCGCGCAGCAACGCGGCCACGTCCAGACGTGCCGTTCCGTCAGGCAGGACATGATAGACCTTGGTGCGCACCGTCTGCTCGCCGAAGCTCGTCACGTTCACCGCTCGTCCCTGGCGCTCGTTCACGAATTCCTCGTAGTCCCCGTACCAGATGGCCTGCGTGGGACACGCCTGCGCGCACCACGGCTTGAGATCCTGGCTCGTGCGGTCATAGCACAGATTGCACTTCTTCATGAGCCGCGCTTCCACGTCGAACTTGGGCACGCCGAACGGGCACGCGTACACGCAATTCCGGCAACCAATGCAGCGCGACGGGTCCGCCTGCTGCACCACGCCGTCCGGCGTGATGAGAATCGCGAGTGCCGGACAGAC
This sequence comes from Gemmatimonadaceae bacterium, assembly GCA_035553215.1. Taxonomy (GTDB): domain Bacteria; phylum Gemmatimonadota; class Gemmatimonadetes; order Gemmatimonadales; family Gemmatimonadaceae; genus JADGGM01. Next base: position 104,356 of record DATNDS010000227.1, on the reverse strand, counting down.
CTGCGCGCAGGGCGCCACCGGGTCCTCGCAGTGCATGCAGAGCGTCGGCTGCGTGGCCACGCTCCACGCGCGGTCCACCAGGTCCACCATGATCATGCTCTCGCCCTTGTGCGAATCACATTCGCGACAGGCGGCCTCGCACGCGCGGCAGCCAATGCAGCGCGACGGATCCACGAACATGGTCTTCACCGGCATGGTCTGGCGCTCCCGAATGGCATCAGTGACCGTCCTTGCGCGCGGGCACGGGACCCAGCTGATAGGGAAACATCGCGGGCGCGTTGGCCGGCGTGAGATTCTCCGTCGCGCCGGCGGGCGATGATGGTGGGGACGCGTCTACCCTCTCGATGCGCGCCGCGCAGCACTTGAACTCGGGAATCTTCACCGTGGGTTCCACCGCGGAATTGGTGAGCTGGTTCACCGCCTGGCGATGCCCGTAGTGAAAGGGAATGAAGAGCGTGTCGGGGCGAATGGTGGGCGTGACCAGCGCGCGCAGCTCCATGGAGCCGCGTGCGGTGCGCACGCGCACGATGTCCTGCGTCTTCACGCCCAGCGGATCGGCCGCGTTCGGATGGATTTCCACCCACGGCTCCGGCGCCTGCGAATTGAGAAAACCCAGGCGGCGCGTCTGGTTGCCGCTCAGATACTGATAGACCACGCGCCCGCTGGTAAGGCGGAACGGGAAGTCGCCACCCGGCGTTTCGGCTGGCGGCCGGTACGTGAGCGGGATCATTCGTGCCCGGCCGTCCGGGTGGTGAAAACGTTCGGTGAACAGGCGCGGCGTGCCCGGGCTGTCCTCGCTCGGACAGGGCCAGAACACGCCGTCCTGTGCGTCGATTTTCTCGTACGTGATGCCCGAGTAATCGGCGGTGCCGCCGCGTGTGGCCACGCGCAGCTCGTTCCAGATTTCACGCACGGAGCGGAACGGGAAGAACTGTCCGCGTCCCAGCCGCCGCGCGAGATCACACGCGATCTCCCAGTCGCGGCGGGCCTCGCCGGGCGGTTCGGCCGCGCGATTCAGCTTCACCACGCGTCCTTCGAGATTGGTCGTGGTGCCCTCATCCTCGCACCACACGGCGCAGGGCAGCACGACGTCCGCCAGCTCCGCCGTCTCGCTCATGAAGAAATCCACGACGACGAGCAGTTCGAGATGCTCGAGCGCACGCTGGACGACGGCATTGTCGGGGAGCGACACCATGAGATTGGAGCACATCACCATGCAGCTCCGGATCTGCCCTTCGGCCATGAGATGCACCATCTCGGTGGCGGCGGCGCCCACTCCCGGCAGCTCCGGCTCCGGCACGCCCCACACGCTCGCGATGTAGCGGCGATCCTCGATGTTGTCGATGTGCCGGTAGCCGGGAAGCTGCGCCGCCTTTTGCCCCATCTCGCGGCCGCCCTGTCCGTTCCCCTGGCCCGTGAGCATCATCGTACCGCCGCCGGGCCTGCCCACCTGGCCGCGCGCCAGCGCGAGGTTGATGCAGCCGAGACAGTTGTCCACGCCATGCGTGGAGTGCTCGATGCCGCGCGCGTGCATGATGAGCGACGTGGCTGCCCGGCCGTACAGCCGCGCCGCCGCCACGATGCGCGCCGCGGGAATGCCCGTCACGTGTACCGTCTCCTCCATGGACATTTGCATCACGGCGGCCCGCACCTCATCCCAGCCGTTCGTCCGGTCGCGGACATAGGACTCGTCCACCAGCCCGTCGTCGATGATCACGCGCAGCATGGCGTTGAGCAGCGCGACGTCGCCGCCCGGCCGTATGGGAAGCCATAGATCCGCCGTGCGGGCGGCCGGCGTTTCGCGCGGGTCCACGACGATGAGTCGCGCGCCGCGATCCCGGGCGCGCCAGATCCACTGCATGGCCACGGGGAAGCATTCGGCCACGTTGCTCCCGACCACGAGAATCGTGTCCGCCAGCGCGATGTCCGGCATCGGCACCGGCGACCGGTCCAGGCCGAACGCCCGCTCATATGCGCCGGCCGCGGAGGACATGCACAGCCGGCCGTTGTAGTCCACATGGCGCGTGCCAAGGGCCACCCGCGCGAACTTCCCCATGAGGTAGCACTTCTCGTTCGTCATGGACGAGCCGCTGTAGATGGCGACGGCGTCCTTGCCGTGCTCCGCCTGGATCGCGCGCCAGCGATTCGCCACGAGGTCGAGCGCTTCATCCCAGCTCGCGCGCACGAGCGTGCCGTTCCGCCGGATCATGGGGTAGAGCAGGCGATCGGGATGATCGGCCTGCTGATACGCGACGACGCCCTTGGGACAGAGCGACCCGCGGTTGTGCGGATAGTCGCGCGGTTCGACGCCAGTGACGTGCCCGTCCTTCACGCGCAGGTACATCGCGCACTGCACGCCGCAGAAGGCGCAGTGCGTGGGCACGAGCTGCTCCGCCGCGTGCGTGGCCGCCGACCACTCGGCGGGCGTGGGCCCCGACGACTGGAAGTCATAGTTGAACGCGCGAGTGGTGTCGAAGAAATCCTTGTTGACCGTCATGCCGCGCCCTCAGAGAAAATCGCGCTTGAGCAGCGCGTAGTAGGCATTGGCGCGCAGCAGGCGCTTGCACGTGGGACAGTAGTCCTGCAGCAATCCCCGTTCCGCACCCAGATCGTAGCGCTGGCCAAGGTCGGCGAGCACGCCCTCGAGGTCGGTGATGAAGAGCGCGGACGGCGCTTCCACTCCACAGCGGCGGCAGTGCGTCACGGGGCGTGGCGGCAGCGGCGGCGCGGGCTGCGGTTCATGCCCATAGTATTCCACGTCCTGCGCCACCTGCTGGTACAGCGTGACGCCAATACTGGCCGGCCGCTCCACGATGTGGAAGAACTTCCCGAATGGCAGCGAGATGAGCCAGAGGACGACGACCACCTGGTGTACCAGCGCGATGAACCAGTAGAACGCGCCGCCCCACCACGTGGAGGACGCGGTGAGCGCGAGCCCCGTGATGGCGATGGCGAAGAGCAGGATGAGCGGCATCAGGTCGAAGCCGAATCGCTGCGTGGTGAGCAGCCCCGTGTCGCGAATGCGCCGCCACATCGCGGCCGTCACGCCGGCGATGAGGAGCACGGCGGTGAAATCCAGCACGTGGAACGTCGCGAAGCCGATCCCCGCGTGAATGGGGAAGGTCAGCACGGGGAAGCCGAAGAACCACGCCGTGTATCGGTCCGGCGGAACGAGCGTGAACCGCACCCAGCCGAACGTGAGCGGTACGGTGACGAGCACCGAGAGCACGACGCCCCAGAAGATGGCCAGGTGCGTGAGCCAGCGCGCTGTGCTCCGCTTGCGGATGAACGTCTGGCCGAAGATGTCAGTCCAGAGGGCTCTGGGCACCAGCGTGGTGTAGCGCCGGAAATTCTTCCAGGAGAGAAACGTGGCCCAGCCCGCGCGAAAATAGTGCCCCGTGGGCGGCCGCTCGATCCAGAGCGCGTAGCGATACGTGAGCGCGGCGATGGCGAACACGGTCGCCACGAAGTACCCAATGAGCGCGGCATCGAAATCCGCGAAGCCGCGTGATCCGATGAAGACGAGAACGAGGGTGATGATCGTCGCAACAGCCGCCGCAACCATGGCGCGCGCCTTGACGCTCCCTGGACGCTTCTGCCGGCGCGTGACAGCGGTGTGTTCGGAATCGCTCGCGGTCATTGCAGGAGTATGCGACGGTCACGAGAACGCGGCAAGCACAACGCGAGCCGCGCGCGGATCACTCGTGCGCTGCGGGTCGGGTGATTGAGAGCTGTGTCAGGAATCCATTACCCGATATGCAGACCGCGCGCTCACTCATACAACTGGCTCGAGTCCGCCGCGGCCAGTTCCGCCAGGAACTCCGCGATCCTGGCGACGACGAGGTCGATGAATTCCGCGCCTTTCGCCGCGGTTGCTCCGTGCGGGTCGCCGATGCCCGTGTCGTCCGTAACCTGCATCCACGCGCGCGGCGTCCACGCCCACTTGTCGCGGAATCCCTGAATCCGGAAGCGCCGCGCCGTACCGGGTCCGGCTTCGGACAATGGCAGGACCAGCTCCGGCGCGATATGCAGCATGACGCTCGTCTCCAGCTCGCCGGCGTGGTCTCCAGGCAGAAAGAACTGATCGGCGTCCACCACCTGATACCAGTTCACGCTGCACAGGAGAACCCGCGGGAACCTAGGCTGCAGTTCCCGGATCATTTGCCGGAAGTCGTTTCCGCCATGCCCATTCACGATCACGAGTTTCGTAATTCCCTGGGTGGCCAGCGACCCGACGATATCGCCCAGCACCGCCGCCTGGGTCGCCGGATTCATGTTGATCGTGAGCGGGATATCGAGCTGACCCGTGTTCACGCCGAACGGTATCGCCGGGAGAACGATCACCCGTGCGCCGTGATCCCAGGCCATGCGCGCGGCCTCGCAGGCCACGTGGCGGGCATGGATGACATCGGTGGCGTAGGGCAGGTGGTAGTTATGCGCTTCGGTGGCCCCCCAGGGGAGAATCGCGACCTGGTAGTGGGTATCCTTGACCGCCTTCCAGGTGGACTCCGCCAGGACATATGGTCGTGCCCGAATGCTCATGAGGCAGCGCAGAGCCTGATGTGGCTGCGCAGGCCGGGATACCCGTAGCGGGCGAGAAAGGGGAGCATCACCGGGGCCAATATAGGAGCGCTGGAGCGCTGCGCAAACGACCATGCGACGTGTGCCGGCCCGACGTCCTGCCGAGCGCCGAACGCTGCGACGGACGCTGCTGCAAGCGCCGCGCGAACGCCACCCGGACGATCAGCGCCACGGCGCAGTGCAGCGACGGCAGCCCGCGTCCTCCCTGGTTGATGGCTGGCAAAATGCTGATTGACGTACTGGACGAGGAATTACTCCCGGCAACCTCGGCTTTACTTCCTGTAGAGGCCGACGCATTTTGTGCAACCACCTGCTTCGGATCGGTTCAGATCGCATTCACCGGTCCAGTTGGACCGCTCAGCTATCGCGCAGGCCGATCCAGATGGTTGATCCCGACATTCGGCGAAGCCACACCCTCATTCACCATGCGTGGTTGGAGGCGTCATGCGTCACTTCATTCTCGGGACAGCGGTGGCGAGCCTGGTCGTCGTGTTTGCCACTTGCTCCAGAGCCACTTCGAACGCTCATGGCGACCAGCGCGCGGCTCGTGTGCAGCCGCGCTGGGAAGGAGGCATTCGGCCAATGGAGCAGCGAACGGGTGCGGCTGAACCAACCAAACCAGCCGCGCTGTTCGAGGGCAGTGTGCAACTCACACGCTCTGGTGGAGATATCAGCCGAACCTTCGTGCATATTCACCTGAGCACCCCGGGCAACGGAAGCAGCATCTACTGGGCGCTCGCATCAGGGCGGTGCGGGAATGTCGAAACGCCAGTCCTTCCGATCAGCAGTTTCAATCCGCTTGAAGTCAGTGCGAACGGATCCATTGAGACCACGGAAGAAATCCCGTTCGAGTTCCCGACGGACGGGATGTATCACCTGGATATCTTCGGTGGCCATTCCGCGCGACTCACCGAGGTCATAGCCTGCGCGAATCTCTCGTACAAGGGAAAGTGAGAGGCAGCGATCCGAAAGGAACGTGGATGCAGTAGTGAGCGTACCCATGAAGAAACAGAGAATGGGCGCCGGGGACATGTCGTTCTCCGGCGCCCATTCACATTTCTCCCGTACCGGAAACTGACAGCCCCTCGGCGAATTCGCCGAGGGGCTGTCAGCATCACTGGTTCGTGACTGGTGCTTATTGATCGGGATACACAGGATTCGGTGGCGCACCGCCGAAGGTGTAAATCGGCAGCTGGTCGATCTCCAGCTCCTTGGCCGGCACCGGGAAGTGCCGCGGCGTACCCTGTTGCAAGCCGTCAATGCGACGGCGGTCATACCACTGCAAGCCGCCGCCCGTATCGAGCAGTTCCACATCCTGCTCGTACTGGATGTCCGCGAGCAGGGTCGCCGCACCATCGCCGGCCGCTGCCGGCGTAAGGTGCCCGCGGCCAACGCGCGTCTTGTTGATCAACGTCGCGGCGGTACCGAGGTCGCCACCGGTCCGAACGAGAGCCTCGGCCATGAGCAGATCGTTCTCAGCCGCGAGCACGAGCGGCGCCAGGCCAAGGAACGCCGACGCATACCAGCTCACGTCACTGCTCGTGGACTTGGTACCCCACCGCGAGTGCTCCCAGTTACTGAAGTGCCAGGCGCCGCGGGCACACTGGAATGGAATCGTTCCGATGTAGGTGAAATCCGTCGCGTACCGGGCATCCTGGAAGCCAGCGGCATCCTCCGGAATGGAGGAGCACGTGGTGTACTTGGCGGGAACCGAAGGATTCATCTCGTGCATGACACGCATGCTGACGCGCATCCACGGTCCGTACTCGCCGTACGCCTTGCCACCATCCCACCACACGTTGCCGCCATCCTCCTGGATGGAGAAGTCGAACGGCGTTCCAGAGCTGATGCCGTTCTGCGCGTACGTGAGCACCTTGGCCCAGTTGGCGGCATCGTTTTCGGTGCTGTTGCGCGGCGTATAGGCCACGATACGAGCAGCCATGGTGTTGGCGATCTTGCCCATGTTCGCCGCCGTAAGCGGCACCGGCATCGGCAGCGTGCCATCCGGGAGCGTCCAGGTCTTGCCCTGTACCAGTGCGATCACCGCATCGAGCTTGGCGAGCGCCCCGGCCGCAACGTCGGGATACTTGACCATGGAGGTGACCGGTGCGGGCAACGGCGTGTTCTCATCCACGACGAAACCCTGGTCGAAAGTGAGCGCAATGTTGCCCAGCGCGAGGCCCTGGGTCAGCATCGCAAGCGCCTGGTATGACTCCGTTGTTGCCGCGTCATCAATCACGATGCCGCTTCCAATGGCGCGGAGCACGTCGTTCGCCTCTCCAAGCGCCGTGTAGTTGGCGTACCACGGATCCTGCACCATGCTCGTGTAGTCACCGCCCGTGGTGTTATTGGGGTAGGCGACTCTCGGCTCGGCCGCACTGCGATTCATGCCGAAGTTGTTGAACGCGGACGTCAACGCATCGGCCATCACCGCCAGCGACTCATTCGGATTCATCTCCGTGCTCGCGTCCTGCCACGTCTGGATTGATGATGCAGCCAGCGCCGCCACATCAGATGGCGTAGCCAGTGCCGTTTTCGTGTTCGGCTCGTTCGTATCCGGAATCGTGAGATCCTGCGAGCAGGCTGCCAAGGCAAGAATCGCCCCGGCCACCGCCAGCAGTGCCCTCGAGTGGGTGAGTCGCATATAGGAATTGCTCCAGTGTCGTATGGGCATGGTCAGAAGCCGATTTCAATCTGGCCTGAAATCGTGCGGAAGGCCGGATAGCGGAAACCATCGATGCGGAAGTTCGCATCGCCACCTGCACCGGCTTCCGGATCGAAGCCGCTGTACTTGGTCCAGGTCTTCAGGTTACGGCCGATGACCGCCACCTTGAGGCTCCGGACGAAGTTGTCCAGACCGATCTGCTTGAGCAGCGAGTTGGAGAACTGGTAGTTCACCGACAGCTCACGGAGCTTCACGAAGCTGCCGTCCTCGACGAAATAGCTGGCGGGCGTCAGCAGATTGTACAGACCGTTCGAGTAGAAGTCGGACGCAATCTTGTCTTCCGTCTTTTTGCCACCCTGATCAATGTCGCCGGACCGGAGGTCGAAGAACATCCACTGCTTGGTGAAGTTGTAGATGTTGCCGCCCTGCGTGCCGTTGATCAGCGCGTAGATCGTGAAGCTCTTGACCTTGATCGTGTTGGCCCACCCGAAGGTGAAGTCGGGGTTCACGTTCCCGATCACGACCTTCTGGTTTCCGGTAGGATCAACGTAGGTGATGGGCGCTTCAGCCGTCGTACCCTTGTTGGCCGCCAGGACGACATAGCCCAGGGAGTTCTTGGTGTAGAGCGCCTGGATGTCGGCCAGCGTCATGCCAGCATTGGCCGGATTGTCAAGCAGCTGCTTGTAATCCGTGACGAACTTGGTGCCGTAGATGATGCCGAGATCTTCGCCCTGCTTGTAGTAGAAGATGCCCTGGCTCTGGCCGCCGGCGTTCTGCTGGAAGGGTGGCGCGTCCAGGCGATCAATGTGCTGGCGCGTGCGCTCGCCGGTGAGGCTGAAGCTGTAGCTGAAGCTTGGCTGTTCCACCACGCGGGTGGTCAGCGCCAGTTCCCAGGTCTTGCCGGTGACGGTCGCGGCGTTGCGCCACTGCGACTGGAAACCGCCGGCCAGCGCGATGGAGAGCGGAACCTGCAAGAAGGCGTTGTTCGTCTTGCGCTGCGACCGAACCACACTGAGGTCAAAGCGGCTGAGGAAGCTCGCGTCCACGCCGAATTCGGTCTCGTGCTGAATGGCTGGTTCCAGGTCGCTATTGCCCAGGTTGTTCTTGTTGTACTGGCCGTTGTTCACACCGTACGTCTCGTACTGGTAGTTGAACCCCGGGCGCAGCCCTGCCGTACCATTGGCGGCACGCAGCTTCAATTCCTGGATTCCAGGAATGTGGAAGTCCTGCGTCACGCGCCACGCACCGGACACCTGGTAGAAGTCGTTGTTGCGCGCGGCACTGCCGAACAGCGACGACTGGTCGTGCACGTACGTCGCCTGTGCCAGGTAGCGGTCATTCCAGTTGAGTCCCTGGTTCACGATGTACTGCAGGGAGCGCGTGTTATAGATGCCGGAATTGGCGGTGAACTGCGTATTGTCCACCGCGTTCAGCACCTGAAGATTCCGCAGTTTGAATTGATTCCCAAAGGTGTTGGCGAAGTCCTCTCGCTCGTCGTCGTAGAGGTACGAGAGTCTCGTGGTGGCCTTGAGTCCCGACAACCCGTAGGTCAACGTGCCGTTGACTGCCGCGTTGTTCGCGTGGTCGCGATCGGTCCCGTAGTTCAGATGGCCCAGCGACAGGGAGCCGTCCGTGTTGATATAACCCTTGAACTGATACTGGCTGTTCAGGTTGTTGTAGCGATCCGTACCGTAGGTCGCGTCCAGCGCCAGCCAGGAAATGGGCCGGTACCGCGCCGTGAACGCACCGAAGATGCGCTCGGTGTTGTTGGAGTTGTTGGTGTGCAGCAGATCGTACAGGGCGTTGCCACGCTGCTGGGAGTCAATGTTCGGATCCATGGCATTGTCGTACAGCACCGTGTCGGCCGGACCGTTCGGATGCGCCAGATTCAGGTCAGGGGGCGCCTGCAGCAGGCCGAAGAAGTCACCTGCGCCATCCACCTGCGCCTGATCGTTCGATGTGTAGCCGTACATCATGCTCGCCGAGACGTCGAGCTTGTCCGTGATGCCCTGATCGAGGTTGAAGCGGAAGTTCTGGCGCTTGAACCCGCTCAGGATCGGCATGATGCCAGGATCGTCAAGCCGGGAGAAGGACGCCATGAAGTTCGTGTTCCCCTTCCGGTACCCCATCGTGATGTAGTTGTTGGTAATGGTGTTCGACTGGAGCCACGTCTGGAGCTGGTTCCGCCAGAAGTGATCCGGATCCTGCTGGGGGGTGGGGAACGGACTGTCCTGAATGTGATCGTCCTTCGGCTGGCGAATGCCCGACGCGTCCGTCACGATCCGCCCGTCCGCGCCGATCTGATAGATGTTGTAATGCGCCAGCGGCGGATAATGTTCGATGTCGCTCTTGCCGAACTCGGAGCGGAAGGTGAACTGCATCTTGCCATCCGCCAGGCTCTGCCCGCGGCGCGTGGTGACCGCGATGACGCCGTTGGCGCCCTGTGAGCCGTACGTGGTAGCCGATGCCGCACCCTTGAGCACTTCCATGCTGACAATGTCCGAGGGGTCGATGCTCGAGATCCCGTTCTTCGACACGACGCCGTCGATGATGTAGGTCGGCGAACTGCTCCCGATCTGGAGCACCGTGGAACCGCGGATCTGCACCGTGGCCGCGGCACCTGGCAGTCCTGTCTCCGACAGCACCTGCACGCCGGCGACCTTGCCGGTGAGCAGCGTGCCAATGTCCTGCGCCGGAACCTCCTTGATCTGGTCCTCGTTCACCTTGGAGATGGAGATCGTGGTGTTCTTCATCTCGGTGGCGCCGGCGACGCCCGTCACGACCACTTCGTCGAGGCGGCGCACGTCAGTCTTCATGGCGAAGTCCACCGCATGCTCGCCGGCAGACAGGACCACCTGCTTGGTGACCGCGGCAAAGCCCAGGCGGCGCGCAACGAGATTCACCGTCTGACCCTTCACGTTGTTGGCGCTCACCGTGAAGGTGTACTGCCCCTTCGCATCGGTGGCGGATCCGAGCAGCATGCTCTGGACGGAGATCTGCGCCCCTTCCACCGGTTCTCCTTGCGGACCGGTGACCGTCCCCTTGATGACCGCATCCTGCGCTTGCGCCTGCGACGGCGCCGTGAGCGCAAAAGCGAGGAGCGAAGCGGCCAGTGCGACGAGCCGCCCCGCACGTGGGTTTCTCATGATTGATCCTCTATACGGTGTCGAATGGTTTGCGCTCTTCCGGTGGCCCGGGAGAGGCAGGGTGAAACCCGACGGCAGCGCCAGTCGTATCATCACTGGGATCCTGCGCTGACCGTGGGACCGGCGGGGAAACGCTCTCGAACGGATTGGGGCATTCAATTCTCCGCGTGGGGGTGGGAGGCTCGACAGGGCAACCATTCGCCTGGTTGCGCTGTCCTACGGGTGAAGCAGGGAAGCTGTCTGGAAGCGAGTGGTCGGGAGAAACAGTCCGAGCGCGGCAACCATGTGCGTTAGGAATGTGACCCACCGATGAACGTGGGCATCGAGGCGATGTCGAACCGGTTGCATGACCTGCTGGAACAGCGAGGTACGGCGAGAAAACGCAACACACGACACGCGCCGGGCACAAGCGCGTTGTCGAGAGAGTCGGGCGACTGAACTGCAGATGTAACGAACCATCGCCAGCTGGAGCGCGGCTGCGAAGCACGCGCCGGCCGGAGGCCTGCCCACGAGACTGGTCAGGACGTCAATAAAATATTCGGATTTTGTGAAGCCGAGCGCAACGGCAATTTGTCCATATCGTGGACAGAATGTCCTGTCGCGCACGATATTACCGGCACCATCATCCGCTCCCGGAACAGCGCCAGCGCCTGCGTCTCGCCGCCTGTCCATAACTCCTCGAGCGTATGCCCGGTGAGCCGGCGAGCCAGCCGGCCCAGCGTCCGGCCGTGTACCCCGATTCCGTCCGCCACGTCAGTCCAAGCGGCAGTGCGATCCTTGAGCCCAATCGCGCGAACCACGAGCAGCCAGCCGAGAAAATCCTCCAGGCGCGGATCATCCTCGGCCCGCATGACCCGCTTCCACTGATACCACAGCGTACCGCGGCGGCAATTCGCCAGTTGCGCCAGCTCGCCAACCGAACGAACGGGCGATTCGCTGCGGCACGCGACGCTGAGCGCGTCGCGCAGCCGGTCCGGCACGTGCGCCGCGGCTTCCATCTCACCCGCAAGGTCTGTGAGTGACGGCCTGAAGGTGGCGCGTCGAATCGCCGGCCAGAGTTCGCGGGAGACATCCCCGAGCCATACAACCTCCTCCACCGGCACACCCCGCAGGCAGCGGGCGTTGTCCGCGTCCTTCGTCGTCACGAGTACGACGGGGCGGGTCGGGCAGCGCTCCTTGAGCTCGCGCAGCCGGCGAAAGGGTTCGCCCGTCAGCCATGGCAGGACGACCACCGCGCACGGTGCGCCCAGTACGTCGCGCTGAAACTGAGTCCACGACTGACTGCTGGAGACGTGACAGTGCGGTGGCACAGCAGCCAGCGTGCGCGTGAGCTGCGCTTCGGCGCTACAGTAGACAGCCAGCACGGTGAGCAGCGGGACTCATGAGAAAGGTGCGGCGTTCGGGGAGGGAAATTCCGAGGTGCTGCGGGATGGATGCGAAGCTACGATTGCCGGGCTGGTCCGTCAAGCACGTCATTGCTCGCCGAGACCGCGGCGCCGTACCTTCACGCCCATGACGCAGAAGGTCATGAGGCCAGTCCCCTTGCGCGACGTGCAGCGCGCACTCACGCTGTTCGCGACCTTCGCGTACATCGCCCTCCCCGCCGCACGAAGCCCGGCGCAGCAGGGCTCCCGCGCCGCAACCGCCGCAGACGTGCCATCCGTCCTTGCAGACACGACGCCGTTCCTTGTCGTTCGCACCAATCAGATGGGCTACCTCCCGAATGGACCCAAGATCGCGGTCGCATGCGCGCTCGACTCCACACGGGTCACGACCTTTCTCGTCCGGGACAGCACGGGGCGCACGGTGCTCGGCCCGCGAGGCGTGACCGCATCGGGCACGTTCGGCCCGTGCGCACAGACCTGGCGCCTGGACTGGTCCGCGCTGCGCCGCGCGGGGCGCTACACGATCATTGCTCGGACGCCAGGCGCGGACATCTCGTCCCGTCCCGCGCGCGTGAACGCGCATGCGTACGATGACGCCGCAAACGTGCTCCTCTCCTACATGCGCGAGCAGCGCTCCGGCTACAATCCGTTCTTCCGCGACTCGGTGCACACGCTGGATGGCATCGTCGTGGACGACTCCGCGCACGCCGGCACCTTCGTGCCCGTGAGCGGCGGCTGGGCCGACGCCAGCGACTATCTGCAGTACGTGGCGACGTCCGCGACCGCCACGTTCGACATGCTGCAGGCGTATCACGATCACCCTGCTCGTTTCACCGATCGGTTCGACGCGCGGGGGCTCCCCGGCGCGAACGGCGTGAGCGATGTGCTTGACGAGGCGCGCCACGGACTCGAGTGGCTGCTGCGCATGGATCCGGGCGACGGGCGGATCTACAACCAGGTGGGGGACGACCGCGATCACACCTTTCTGGATCTGCCTACCACGGATTCCTCCGACTATGGCTGGGGGAAGGGCAGGCAGCGACCGGTCTATCCCTGCACCGGTCGCCCGCAGGGACTCTTCCAGTACAGGAACCGCTCGACCGGCCTGGCGTCCACAGCCGGCAAGTACGCCGCGGCCTTTGCACTGGGTGCACGGCTGTTCGCCGGCCGTGACAGCGCATTCGCCACAGTGCTGGCCACGCGATCTCGCGAAGCGTACGCGCTGGGCCGGGCGCATCCCGGCGTGTGCCAGACCGCGCCCGGCCATGCGCCGTATTTCTACGAGGAAGCGAACTGGGTGGACGACATGGAGCTGGGCGCGGCGGAGCTGCATGCGCTCACCGGCGATGCGCACTACCTGCACGAGGCCGAAGCGTATGCGCGTCAGGAGCCCGTGACACCGTGGATGGGCGCGGATACCGCGCGCCACTACGAGTGGTATCCATTTTACAACAGCGGCCATTACGAGATCTCGCGTGCGCGCGGTGCCACGCGCGCGGAGCGCTCGGCGATGGCCGGCTACTATCGGCGAGGACTCGAAGCGGTCGCGCGGCGCGCGAACAATGGCTTTCGCGTGGGCATTCCATTCATCTGGTGCTCCAACGATCTCATGGTCTCCTTCGCCTCGCAGGCGCTGCTCTATGAGCAGATGACCGGCGATACACGCTACCGGAAACTCGAATGGGCCGCGATCGACTGGCTGTTCGGGACCAATCCCTGGGGTGTCTCGATGGTGATCGGGCTGCCCGGCGATGGCGTCTGGGCCCGCACCCCGCATTCCGTCGTGGCGAACCAGTTCGGCGCCACGGCGCTGACGGGCGGGCTGCTCGACGGCCCGGTGTACCGGTCCATCTATCAGAACCTGCGCGGCATCACCCTGCACGATCCGGACAAGTATGCGCCGTTCAACACCGGCTTCATCGTGTACCATGATGACTTTGGCGACTATTCGACGAATGAGCCCATCATGGATGGCACCGCGAACCTCGTGTATCTGCTGTCCGCGCTAGGCGCCGGGCACTGAGCGCGAGCCGGGCGCGTTCATTGCGGAGACCGGGAGGCTCATGGAGCATTTCGTCAGCACTGTCGCACTGATCGGCATCGTCATCGTGGTCGCCGCGCTGCTCTCGGGCGCGGTGGAGCGCAGTGGCGTGCCCATTGTCGCCGTGTTTCTCGCGCTCGGCGCGGCGCTCGGCCCCTGGGGCCTTGGGCTTGCCAATATCGACCTCGACTCGTCGGTGCTGGAGTCTGTCGCGACGCTGGCGCTCGCGCTCGTGCTGTTCAGCGATGCGGTGACGCTCGACCTCAAGGAAGTCCGATCGCGACGACGACTGGCGTTGCGGCTGCTCGGGCCGGGCACCTTGGCTCCCGCCGTTGTCATCGCGCTGGCAGCGTGGGGGCTGTTGGGGATTTCAGTGCCGGCGGCAGCGATTCTTGGAGCGGCGCTGGCGTCCACGGATCCCGTGCTGCTGCGCAGCGTACTGCGGTCGCGCGCACTTCCGGGACCGACTCGGGTGGCGCTGCGACTGGAGTCGGGCATGAACGACGCCGTGCTGCTGCCCATCGTGATTCTGGCAATGGTCATCGAGCACGCCGGCGCACCAGGGCAGGGCAGCGTCGCGACGGTCCTGATTCATCGAGCCGTCGGACTCTTCCTGCTTGGCCCCGCACTCGGCGCGCTGGTGGGGCTGGTAGGGATTATCGTGCTCGGCCGTGTGCGCGGCAGTATTGGTGTGCGCCGAGACTACGAATCGCTCTACGCACTGGGCCTCGCGTTCACCGCGTACGCCGTGGCGGAATCGGTGGGAGGGAGCGGCTTTCTTGCCGCATTCGCCGCGGGCCTCCTGGTGGCCGCGCAGGACATCGAACTGTGCGACTGCTTCCTCGAATACGGCGAAGCCACTGCAGAGATGTTGTTGCTGCTCACGTTCGTGGCGCTCGGCATGTCGGTGATCTGGTCGGGGCTCGGGGTGATTGACGTGCGCACGATCGTCTTTGCCGTGGTGGCGCTCGCGGCGCGCACGGTCGTGCTGCTGCCCATGCTGAAGGGCGTCGGACTCACGGCACGAGAACGGCGTCTGATCGCGCTCTTCGGGCCGCGCGGACTGAGCTCGCTGCTATTCACGCTGCTGCCGGTGTTCGCGGGAGTGCCCGGCGCCGGATATCTGTTCGCGGTCGCCTGTCTGGTGGTGCTGCTCTCGGTGCTGCTGCATGGAAGTGGTATGGCACTCTTTCTGCGCGCGAGCCATCGGGGACGGACGGATGCTCGGGCTGCCACATCGAAGGAGGACGAGACGGATCACGCACCGGACGCTGCGACTCCGGCACCGGATCGCATCACGATTGCGGAGGTCCAGGCGCTGCTGTCTCGCGGCGAGAACATCCTGCCGGTTGACTCCCGCGCCGACCGGAGCTATCGGGCGAGCGACCTGCAGGCGCGGGGGGCCGTGCGCCTCCCGCCCGAGGATCCCGTTCGCGACGCGACCGAGATGCGGCTGTCGCGCCACGCGACGCTGGTCGTCTATTGTGCCTGAACGGACGAGGCGACAAGCACCCGTGTGGTGCGAGCGCTTCGAAGGGCCGGCTGGACCAATGCGCGCGTGCTGGTCGGCGGATGGGCGGCATGGCAACAGGCCGGCCTGCCCGTCGAGCGGAAGCTGGCGGTCGTGATGGAGCAGGGCGCGGAGGCATCGTAATGCAGTGCACCATTCACCCGTGAACGCAATGTCAAGCTCGAGCGCGGGATCGGAGCAGGCGCGGGAGGTCAGTGATGATGCTCGACAGATGCTGCGCCATACCGTGGCCACGCTCGCCTATCGCGGCGGCAAGGCCGTAGCCAACGCACCGGCGGATTTTGCAGCGCTGCGGATCGGCGCCACCACTCGCACGCCCGCCGAGATCCTGGCGCACATCGGCGATCTGCTCGACTGGGCACTCTGGATGGCGCGGGGCGAACACCGGTGGCACGACTCCACACCGCAAGCGTGGCCGCTGGAGGTGGAACGTTTCTTCGATGCCCTGGAGCGGCTGGATGAATACCTGGCGAGTGACGCGCCGCTTGGGTGGGAAGCGGGGAAACTTTTTCAGGGCCCGATTGCCGATGCGTTGACGCATGTCGGGCAGCTCACCATGCTGCGGCGGCTCGGGGGCTCCCCGGTGCGTGGTGAAAATTACGCGAAGGCGGAGATTCGCATCGGGCACGTCGGGACGGAGCAGTCGAACAGGCGAGTGGAGTTTGATTGATTGCGACTGGGAGGCTTCGCGAGGGCTCGCGCGCAATCAACTTCCTGTGTCTTTCGTCCAACCGTTGCTGGCGCGTTCAACACTCCGGGCGCGTCTTCCGTTGAGGAGGTTGGTGTCGCCGCGATGAACGACGCGGCATCGTGACTCTTCTCCTTCTCCCGGGATCTCATGTTCACCTCTCTCTTCAGGCTCGCCGGCATTGCCGCGAGCGTTGCGTTTGTCGCGATGCCGCTGCCGGCGCAGAATGTCGGCGCAGCATCAGGCAGCGACACCACGGCGGATCCCATCCGCACGATGGTCGCGCGTCTCGACCTGGCGCGGTACAGGGCCACGGTCAAGGGACTCACACAGTTTGGCGATCGCCGGCAGGGAACGGCTCGCAACCGCGCGGCAGTGGACTGGATCGAGGCGCAGCTCAAGAGCTACGGATGCACGAACGTGCAGCGCATCACGTATGACTATCAGCCGCCACCGCCCAGACCCCCGCGCTCGCCGGAGGAAATCGCGCGGCTGCGTGCGCGGTTCGCGGCCAGCCCGCGCGGCGCAGGCGGTTCGCGCATACGCGGCAATCGCGCGCTTACGGGCGTGAATACGGACTCGCTGGCGCAGCCGGATGCGAAGCTGCGCGCGCTCGACACGCCGCCCAGCGTGGCGGGAGAGCGGCAGGAAGTGTACTGCACAAAAGTCGGCACCACGCATCCGGACGAGATGTACATCGTGGGTGGCCACATGGATGGCATTGGGTGGGGCCAGGCCGCCAACGATGATGGGTCGGGAACCGCACTCGTCATGGAACTCGCGCGCGTCTTCAGCTCGCCCGATGTGCAGACCGACCGATCCATCCGCTTCATCCTCTGGAACAACGAGGAGACGGGATTGAATGGATCGCGCGCCTATGTCGCGCAGCGCGCGGCGCTGCAGGGGAAGGAGGACCCGCCGGGGTCGGGGAAATATCCGGAGCCGAAGTGGCTGGGCATGATTCAGCACGACATGATGATGTTCGATCACGGCATGCCGAAGGCCGACGGCACGGTGTCGAAGGTGCAGCGACCGGAGGCGGACGTGAATGTCGAGTTTCAGTCGCGCTCGAAATTTGCGGCGGAGGCGCAGAAGCTGGCATGGGCGTTCGCCGATGCGAACGAGACGTACGCAACCGACTATCCGGCCACGGTCGGACAGCACATGACGAACACGGACTCGTCGCCCTTCGAGGATCTGGTACCGGCGATCAGCGTGCGTGAGAACGAGCGTGGCGCGCAGATCGGGGCCGGATGGGACCCGCAGTGGCACCAGCCCACGGATGTGTACAGCACGTACAGCGACGATGACTTCCGCCTGGGCCTGAATGCGGCGCAGACCACGCTGGCTGCAATCGCGAAGCTGGTCGGGGCGAACCTGACGAAGTAGGACTGATGCAATACAGGGGCAGCCCCATGGGCTGCCCCACGGGGCAGGGGACTCAGATCCCCTCCGTGGTAGCAAGGCCGTGCCGAAGCATGCACGAGGGGATGTAGAAGTGGAGCCACCACGATGCTGCCCACCCCGCGTTCGTCTGGTACTCACCGAAGAACGGGTGGTTCACCCATCGTGACTTCGGCAGCGGGATCACTTTGGGCGACCGATTCATGCACCGCGCGAGGTACCACAGCCTGCGCTCTCGCCTGGAGAGCAATGAAGGGGACGCATTTCCCACGTACCGATACACCTTGGCGCCGTCCTTCGCCCAGGTGGAGAGCGTGATGTGGGAAAGGTTGCTGACGTAGAGTCCGTCGAAGTCGTACACCGCGCGCACCTGCTTCCGCAGCGTGGGGCAGTTCGTCATGAAGTTGTCGAGCAGGCGAAGACTGTTGCTGTAGGACGCCACGAGCAGCGGTGGGAGTGACGTGGGCCGGAGGCCAGTCAGGTCCGTGTCGATTTCTCGCAGAACCTCCGTGATCAGTGCTTCGTTGTGGTCGAAGGCGCCTACTCCCGCCCACGTGGGTTCAGGGATGACCACGCAAACGTCTTTCCATGAACACGCGATCTGGTCGAGGCACTTCAGCCGCCCGATCATGTAGTCGCCAATTCCCTTGCTGAAGCGCACATCGGCCGATCGGTAGTCCGCCGCTTCCTGGCCGATGCCGTGATGGAAGAAGAGGAGATAGGCGGACGGTCGAGAGATGCTCGCTGGCCACCCGATGCCGATGTGTGGCGTGCCGAGCGCGGGGTCGCACACGTACGCACGCGTGCGCATGGCGCGGGCGGAGCTCAAGCCTCCGAACGTGAGCTCCCATGCAATTTCGGGAACTCTGTTGTGACTGAGCTGGGGAAAGGCACGTGCGTCCCAGGGTTCCCAGGGCGGATCTCCAGGGATCGGAACGATCAACTGGTCGCCCGCGATCTGATTCAGCAGCGTCAGCGTGGCGCTGCGCGGCTCGACGACGCCGTCAACGGGCAGACCGTTGTTGCGCTGGAAGAGGGTGATCCGCGAGGCCAATTGGGCGATCAAGCCGGTCCGGTCCAGAGGCC
Source organism: Gemmatimonadaceae bacterium (assembly GCA_035553215.1). GTDB lineage: Bacteria > Gemmatimonadota > Gemmatimonadetes > Gemmatimonadales > Gemmatimonadaceae > JADGGM01. The sequence goes on along the minus strand of DATNDS010000227.1, from coordinate 85,829 downwards.
ACGGCTGCGGCAGTCCCGCTGTTCCGCCCTTGAGCACCGGAATTCGGTCGAACAGGTTGGTGACGGTCTCCAGATCTTCGGGCCTGTTCTCCACCGCTCCTTGCCCATCACGAGTGCCCACTGCAGCAGTGATGGTGACGGACACCAGCGCCATGGGGTTGTCTCCGCAGTGAAAGTTAGCCGGCGCTCACTGCAATGCGCTCGCCGCCTTCGCGAGCAGCGCCAGCAGCTTCTTGTGATCACCCATGGCGGAGCCGTTCAGCATGATCGGGCCCTTCACGGCTGCGTAACCACCATTGACGGACGATCCGATGTCGTCCCAGGGACCGGGGGGATTCGCGGGCGGCAGGAGCGTGTCCTTGGCGTCCGTCACGCCGGACAACTGACGGCGCATTCCGTTGGTTGCCCCGTTTAACACGAACTGATCCGAGGCAACCTGCGCGTGGGCGTTATTCCACTCCTGCACATCAATTCCTGCACATCAATTTCGTACATGTCGCTGCTGTTCGGCACATTCGGCATGGGGGTGCGATAGAAGCACGACTGTTGACTCACGCCAGCAGGTGCTACGCCATGGTCCGGCGGCGATGACAGCGACGCGCCGATGATGGCTTCGGCATCCGCTTGCGAGGCCAGGCTGCACGCATCGAGCGCGCTGTCCTGGGCCATCGCGGTCCAGCGCTGTCTGGCCGCCGTCAGGCCAACGGTATCCGGGACGCTCAGTGGGTGGTCGAGGCGATGCAGAGCGATAGTGAGCAACGAGGCGGCCTGCTGCACCGTGAGCTTCGTACCCTCCCAGTCGAGTGGCACGTGGCGGTCGCCTTTCAGCGCGTCGAACGAACAACACGACGCGGGCGATATGGCGAGCTGATCCCAGTTCCCGTGCAGCGAGCCGCCCGCCTTCGCGACCACGCCGGTCCGCGTCTCGCCGCGCAGTGCCTTGTCGCTGAGATTGCGTCCGAAGTTGACCATCTTCATCGCCATTATTCCGCCTGACCAATCCACATTGACCCGGATGCGACGAATGCGCAGCGCCATCAGCTGTGCGTGGCATGACATCCGTGCAGACCGGGCACTCAGCACGAGAAGCTGAACGACACAACGAGCGCGTTGGTGGGCGCCACCGGGGTGCTCTTGTGTTTCGCTGATGCCAGGACGACCGGCGATCCTCTGACGGGTGCGGTCAGGCCAGTGCTCCGGTACGAGCTGGAACGGATACTGTCGCTCCGAAGATCGTGGCTCGAGACGAGCATGCAATTAGCTTGAAACAGCCGGCCTGAGAGGGAATCGCCCTCCATGTCCTCGAAGTCGAACGGATCCGTGGCGCCTGTCGTGAAGCCGTGGCGCACCTCTTGAGGCGGGCGGTCAGTCGGCGTGTCCTGGCAATAGATCCGGATCAGTGCAGCCCGGCGAAACCCGAGGTCCGGGCTGGCGTCGCGATAGCTGTCTGAATCGCCGCGACCGTCCACGACGTTGAACCGGAACCTGAGTTCCATGGTTGACAGCATCGTGCTCAGGTAATTCACCACCGAAATGGACCTGGCGCGGCTCAATGCCAGATTACCGGAAGGGTTCTGACTGCATTTCAGCCGACTGGCGTAGCCCAACACGTCGATGAAGCAGCTCCTGCAGGACCCGATGACTGGCAGCAGCCTGTCCCTGAGGGCGATGTGGTGGGATGGGACCAGCAACCCTGCCCCGCCAGTCGCGAAGTTGCACAGCCGCATGACGAATGTCGGGTGATCCGGGTCATTGCCGGCATGGTCGTCCACGATCGCATCTGGGCACGTTGGTCCGCGTGGTTCGGGGATCATGGCGTCGCGTGCATCGTGAGGGGAGGAGTTCGGCGCGGCAGGCATCTGCCCGGAAGCCCCACGATAGATTGGCGCGTGACGCCACTGTCACCCTCCCGTCACTCTTCAGGTGACGGCTGCCGGATTGCGACCAGACGGATCAAAGGGGTCAGAGTCGATTGAAGTGCTGACGGGAATCGGCAAACGGGAATGGGGAATGGTGGAAATGGGGAGGCCGAATTCCCATTCCCACGATTCCCCATTCCCGTTTGCCGATTCCCAAGGGCGGGACAATGGGGTGTGGAGCAATCGACTCTGACCCCTTTGATGCGTCGCGTCAGCAGCCCGGCGCCCTCATGCGCGATGGTGCGGGCAGAGCCGAGAGCCCGTTCTTCGTGAGGATGGCATTGAACGCCGGGAGATCGCTCGTGCTGATACGCGTCCAGGTCGCCTGAGCAGCGTCCAGATCCTTGCATGCACTCGCCTCGGCTGCGAGCATGGACCCGGTTGGCGCCATGTCGGCGTTGTCCTGCGCCTCGAGCTGCTGCACAAATTCGTCGTTCATGCGCGTGAAGGTGGGCGGTGGCGTGGGGCCGCCGCGCCGCCGGAAGCTGCGGGAGTTCTCGGTATCACCGGCCACGCTGTCCAGTTTCGCGACGAACGCGTCAGCGGCAGCAGTAACCGTGCTTCCCTTGCTCGCCGCCTGCTTCGCTGCCGTGCGCAACGCGGCCACCTGCTGGAAATCGTCCCATGCCGACCGCACGCCTGCATCGAGCTTCATGAGCAGGAGGTGCTGCGCGGCCAGGGCCGAGGCGGTGGCCGGCGAGCGGGGGTCGTTGCGCACCGTCACCGTCTGTCTGTAGTGCACGCCGTTCACCGTGAGCACGAGCGTATACACGCCGGGGGACGCCATCGGGCCCTCGGGTGAGGGCGGCGTCTGGTCCGGATTGGCGTTGATTTCAAAGGTGTGGCGGAATGCGGGCGGCGCATCGTAGCGCAAATCCCAGATCGCGCGGTTGGTGCCGATGCTTGTAGGGAGCGGCTCGGGCCTGGCCAGCCAGAAGTCCGGCTCAGGAGGATGCTCGGCATCCGGCACGGGCTTCACGGGCGCGCTCGACAGGTGACGCACGACGTGGCCGGCCGCGTCGAGCACCTCCACCGTGACATCGCTCGTTGGCTTCGACGACAACGAGTAGTAGAACACGACGCCGTCGGGTGGATTGAGCGCGTGCGGCACTTCGGGCGGGAAGGGTGTATCCGAGTTCACGTTGCGGCGTACGCGAATCGCATCGTCCGGCTTGAAAAGGTGCGCCGATTCGCTGCTCAGCGCCGGCGTGAGCTGGCGCAGCACCGGATAGTCATCGAGCACCCAGATGCCGCGCCCATAGGTGCCGGCAATGAGGTCGTTACCGTGAATCGTGAGGTCGCGATACGAGGTCACGGGCAGGTTGAGCATGAGTGACTGCCAGTGGTCGCCGTCATCGAACGAGACATACATGCCGCTCTCGGTGCCGGCAAAGAGCAGTCCCGCCTTTTTCGTGTCCGCGCGAATGACGCGCGCAAAGCTGCCGCTCGCCTGATGTTCGGGAAGACCGGTGACGATTTTCGTCCACGTCTTGCCATAGTCGTGTGTGCGATAGAAGTAGGGCCGATAGTCGCCGGAGGTGTGATAGTCGATCGCCACGTAGGCCGCGGCCGGGTCGGTATGCGATGCATCGATGGTCGAGATGTCGGCGCGCGCAGGATTGGGCAGCCCGGCAATGGAGACGTCGTCCCACGTCTTGCCGTTGTCGCGCGTGACCTGAATGAGACCATTGCTGGTGCCCACCCAGATCGTGCCCGTCGCCACGGTAGAGGGTGAAATGGACTCGATCGCTCCGCCGGGCGGCGCGGGCCGCTCGTCGGAGCCTGCGCTTCCCGCCGTCCGACCCGCAAGCGATGGTGCCTGGCTCTTCGGCACGCCGAGGTCGGGGCTCAGCTTGTTCCAGTGCACGCCGCCATCGGTCGTCGCCATGAGATACTGGAAGCCGGCGAGAAGCTCGTGCGAATTCCATGGCGCCCACACCAGCGGACCATTGAACGCGCTGCGCAGTTTGAGCTGCGGGTTCAGCGCCGGGCTCACGTTGATCCACTGTTCGCTCGGATACATGATCTTCACGACGCCGGAGCCGGTGGCGTAGACCGCGTCCGGCGTCGTGGGATCAGGAACGACGGTGCCCCACTCCCATCCGGGGACCGGGCTCCAGTCGAGTGGCGTGATCTCGCCCAGGTCGCCGCGCGATCGCGTGCGGATGGCGCCGGCGTCCTGCTGCGTGGCGTAGATCCAGTAGGGATACGAATTGTCGGTGGCGATGTGATACACCTGCTCCATGGGCTGGTTGTACCACTCGCTCCAGGTCACGCCGCCGTCGAGCGAGATCGTCGCACCCTGGTCCATGCCGAGAAAGATGCGCTTGCCGTTGGTGGGATCGATCCACATCTGCTGCGGATCATCGCCGCCGGGCGCACCCTTGAATCCGGTGAAGGTGTTGCCGCCGTCGGTGGACTCGTAGCTCGACGTGTTGATGGTGTAGACGATGTCGGGATTTTTCGGATCGACGTACACACCGCAGTTGTAGCCGCCCTGTCCATTTCGGATGCGCGTATCGGTGGAGTCCATTTGGCGCCAGGTCGTGCCGCCATCATCCGAGCGATAGAGACCCGAGTTCTCGATGAGAAAGACGCGCTGCGCGTTCGTGTGCATGGCGACGGCGACCGACGTGCGTCCGGAGAGGCGCGGCAACCCGCCGCCGGTGACTTCGTGCCAGGTGAGTCCTTCGTCAGTCGACTTGTAGAGTGCGGTGCCGGTGGGGCCGTTGCGCGGCGTCTGCTGGCGGTAGAACGGCGTGCCGGTCGTATCGGGCGCGCTATAGTGCCGCATCGTGGTCGCAAAGATCACGCTCGGTTCGTCGAACGCGCGGGCGAGTTTCTCGACTCCTTCGCTATCGCCCACGGCGAGGGTCCGCGTCCACGACGTGCCGCCGTCCGTGCTGCGATAGACGCCGCGCGTGCCGCCCATGACGTGCACGTTTCCCATGGCGGCCGCCATGACGAGATTCGGGTCCCGGGGGTCGACGAGCAGGGAGGGAATCTGCCGGGTGGAATCGAGCCCGATGTGCCTCCACGATGCGCCGCCGTCGAGCGATTTGTACATGCCGTCGCCCTCGTTCACCGCGCCGCCCGTGGCCATGTCGCCGGTGCCGGCGTAAATGACGTCGGGATTCGATGGCGCCACTTCAATGGAACCCACTGACGACACCGTCGTGACGGAATCGAAGATCGGGAACCAGGTGACACCGGCGCTCGTGGTTTTCCAGATGCCGCCTCCGGGGAGACCGGCGTAGAAGACACCCGGCTCTCCGACGGCGCCCGTGACCGCGGCGATGCGGCCGCCGCGAAAGGGCCCGATGCTGCGCCACAGGAGACCGCTGTAGAGACTGGGCGCGATCGGTGGAGGCGAAACGGTGGGATGAGACGAGGGGAGAATCTGGGAGAGGCCGGCGAGCGCCAGGTAGCCGGCGGTAAGCCAGCGCAGTGAAAGCATGCGGATCATGGACTGCGGTCCTCGAAGCAAGGAATGGGTAGCTGCGAGTATGTGCACCGGCACCCACCTGAGGCAAGCAACGGCCTCAGCGCTCGCGCCAGGCGCGAATGGCTCGCGCGTGAATGGGATAGTGGCCGTACGTGTCGGCGCGCAGACGGTGGCGGAAGGGACCCTCCCGGGCAAACAGTTCGTTCGGGGAGCGTCGCACGCAGCGGACCAGCTTCGCGTGCACCTCGTCGTGCTGGCGGCGCACCTCCGCGAGCGAGAGGCCACGGCGCTGCTCGGTCATCATCGCGTTGAACGCATCGATGCCGCCGTACAATACCGAATAGCGCGGCGTGCGTTCGCCCCTGCGAATGCGCGGCAGGTGCTTCAGCGCTTCCTCCTCCCACCAGGTGACGTGCGCGATGATATCGCGCACGGACCATTGTCCGGTGACGCCGGGCGTACGGAGCTGCGCCGGCGTGAGGCCGGCGTAGGACGCCTCGAAGTCCTGCCATGCCGCCGCGAGACGTTGCAGCACCTGATCTCTCGTCATTGGAACTCCCTGTCCGAAAATGGCTGGAATCCACCTGGTATTCTGCCTAGACTGTCACGCATGACACCTGACAATATCGCGCGGTACAGCGCCTTTGCCTCGCGCGATCCGCGTTTCGACGGGGTCTTCTTCGTCGGCGTGACATCTACGGGCATCTATTGCCGGCCGGTGTGCACGGCGCGGACGCCGAAGGCCGCGAACTGCCGCTTCTTCGACAGCGCCGAAGCGGCGGAGCGTGCGTCATTCCGACCCTGCCTGCGCTGCCGGCCGGAGCTTGCACCCGGGAACGCGCCCGTAGACGATGCGCATCGCATCGCGCATGTGGTCGCGCAGCGCATCGACGAGGGGATGCTCGATGATGGGGCGGGACTCGAGCGGATCGCCGCACGCTTCGGATGGAGCTCGCGCCAGATCCGCCGCCTCGTGCACCACGAGCTCGGCGTCTCTCCGATGGAGCTCGTGCTCACGCGGCGCCTGCTGCTGGCCAAGCAGTTGCTCACGGACACGACGCTGTCGGTCACGGACGTCGCGTTCGCGAGTGGATTTTCCAGCGTGCGGCGGTTCAACGATGCGTTCGTCCGCCGCTACGCCATGCCGCCGAGCCGGCTGCGACACGCCGCAAGCGGCACGACGTGCGGTGTCGCGACCCGCGTGGCGCACGATTCCGTCATGCTGCGACTGACGTATCGAGCTCCCTTCGACTGGGAAGAGCTGCTCGGTTTTCTGCGCCCCCGTGCACTTCGGGGTGTCGAATGGATCGACGAGACGGCATATCACCGAGCGGTGCAGCTCGGAGCACACAGTGGTTGGGTGTGTGTCACACATGCTCCGGAGAAGCGCGCGCTCGTGGTGGAGTTTGCGCGTGCGCTCACCCCGGCGCTCCCCCCGCTCCTGGGCCGGCTGCGTCATCTGTTCGATCTCGACGCGCGGCCCGATGTGATCGCGGGACAGCTCGGAGAGGACGCCGTGCTGGCCGGTGCGGTCGCGCGACATCCGGGACTGCGCATTCCCGGCGCCTTCGATGGCTTCGACATGGCGGTGCGCGCGATCGTCGGTCAGCAGATCACGGTCAGGGCGGCGACGACGATCGCGGGGCGCCTGGCCCACGCGTTCGGTGAGGCGATCACGACGCCCTTCGCGGCGCTCACGCATCGCTCGCCCGGCGCGGAGCGCCTCGCGCGCGCGAGCGTCGACGAGATCGCACGGCTTGGCGTCATCCAGACCCGCGCGCGGAGCATCATCGCGCTGGCCAGGGCGGTAGCCGAGGGACGCCTCAGCCTCGAGCCGGGGGCTGATGCGGAGACGACGATCCGGCAGCTCGTCGACCTGCCCGGTATCGGGGCGTGGACGGCGCACTATGTGGCCATGCGGGCTCTCTGCTGGCCCGACGCGTTCCCCAAGGAGGACGTCGTGCTGCGGAAGCGGCTGGGCGGCGTGAGCGCCGCGCGCGCGGAGAAGTTGTCGCAGCGGTGGCGGCCGTGGCGGAGCTACGCGGCGCTGCATCTGTGGAATTCCCCGGCCCGCGCCGATGTATCTTGAATGGCACACGCGCAGGCGTGACGTGCGCATGGCAGCCAGCAGTGAACGCGATCGTGAGGGGTGGCATGGAACGGCGCAGGATCGGATCGCTCGGCGTATCGGTGGTCGGGCTGGGATGCAACAACTTCGGGATGCGGTTGGATGCCAAGAATTCGGCGCGTGTCGTGCACGCCGCGCTCGACGCGGGAATCAACTTCTTCGACACGGCGGACATTTACGGCGCGGGCCGGAGCGAGGAGTTTCTCGGGGACGCGCTCGGGGTCCGGCGCGCCGACGTGCTGATTGCCACCAAGTTCGGCAAGCCCATGGACGAACAGCGGCGCGGTGCGCGACCGGAATACATCCACCGTGCGCTCGAGGAGAGCCTGCGCCGATTGGGGACGGACTACATCGATCTCTACCAACTCCACGATCCGGACCCCGCGGTGCCCATTGCCGATACGCTCGGCGCGCTCGACGAGATGGTGCGCGCCGGGAAAGTGCGCGAGATCGGCTGCTCGAACTTCACGGCGGCGCAGATCGGCGAGGCCGCCCGCGCCGCGACGAATGCCCACACCGCGCACTTCGCCAGCGTGCAGAATCAGTACAGCCTGCTGCACCGTGAACCCGAAACGCTCGTCCTGGCCGAGTGCGAACGCGTCGGCGCGGCGTTCATTCCGTACTTTCCGCTCGCCAGCGGGCTGTTGACGGGCAAGTATCATCGCGGGGAGCCCGCGCCACAGGGCAGCCGGCTTGCGGCAGGCGGACGGACGTGGCAGCTGGACGACGCGCATCTCGAGCGCGTGGAGCGGCTGCGCGCCTTCGCGATCGGCCGGGGCCATACCCTGCTGGAGCTGGCCATCTCGTGGCTGCTCGTGCGGCCCGTCGTGGCATCGGTCATTGCGGGGGCGACGAGGCCGGAACAGGTCCGCGCGAACGTCGCGGCAGCGGGATGGCAACTCTCGACCGCTGATCTCACGGCCCTCGACGCTATCGTTCCGCCAGTATGATCCGCATGGGAGGCCCATTCGCATGGGCCAGGGCATTCACCGGATTCTATCCGGCCCACGCCGCGGAGTTTTCCGCCCTGGATCCGGTCACACGGTTCCTCTACGCGTCGCGTAGCGTGATCCTCGTGATCTCGGCGCAGGCCGCCGTGATCGCGGGGCTGCTCGCCGCCGCGGATCGGCGCTTCGCATGGGTGCCGTTCGTGCTGGTGTTCGTGGGATATGTGGTACTCCACGCGATCAGCAATCTGTCAAACGACTACTTCGGTTACCGTCGAGGTCACGACACCGCGGATTCACCACGGCGCCGGTACACGCTGCACCCGATTGCCAGCGGAGCGGTCACGCCGCGGCTGCTGGCTGGCGGCGTGCTGCTGCTGCTGGTGATCGCCGTGTCCATCGGGGCGTATTTCATCACGTTGCGTGGCTGGCGCGCGCTGGCGCTGGCCGTGGCGGGTGCCAGCGTACTCTATGCCTACGACGCCGCGCCTCGCGCGCTCAAGGAACTGGGACTTGGCGAGATGGCGGCGTTCATCGTGTGGGGACCTCTGATGATCGGCGGTGGGTACTACGTCATCACGGGACAGTGGTCCGGCGCCGCGTTCCTGGCGTCCGTGCCGTACGGGTTGGGCGTGGCGTCGATCCTCATCGGGAAGCACATTGATCAGCGGTTGTTCGACGCGTCGCAGGCGCAGCGTACGCTGCCGGTGGTGCTCGGGGAGCCAAAGGCGCGGCTGCTCAATCAATCGGTGATCGTGGCGATGTACGTCGTGATCGTGGGGGCCGTCATTGCGGGCGCGCTCACGCCATTCGCGCTGCTGGTACTCGCCGCCGGGCCGCGCGCCTGGCGCGCGATACGAGTGATGTCGCACCCTGCACCCGATGCGCCGCCGTCGGGCTACATTGGGTGGCCGCTCTGGTATCACCGGGTCTGTCTCGTGCACAATCGTGCCTTTGGCTGGCTGTTCATTGCGGGACTGGCGGCGGGCGTGCTGTTCGGACTGGTGCGGTGATGCGCCGGCATTCCCGTCTGGAGGAGATATCGTGTTGCGATGGCGAGCGAATCGATCATGCAGAATAGCGACAGCACGCTGAACTCGCCGGTGACGGACACCCGGAACCGCCCGCTGCGTGATCTGCGCATCTCGGTGACGGACCGGTGCAACTTCCGCTGCGTGTACTGCATGCCGCGGGAGGTGTTCGGCAGGGACTACGTATTCCTTCCGCGCGAGGCACTGCTCACGTTCGAGGAGATTGCGCGCCTCGCACGCATCGCGGTGGCGCACGGAGTCGAGAAGATCCGCCTCACGGGAGGCGAGCCGCTGCTGCGCAAGGGGCTTGAAGAGCTGATCGCCATGCTCGGCGCACTCCGCACGCCGGATGGCCGCACGCTCGACATCGCGCTCACCACAAACGGCTCGACACTCGCACAGAAGGCGCGAGCGCTCCGGGAAGCCGGTCTGCAGCGGGTAACCGTGTCGCTCGATTCGCTCGACGACGCGACGTTCCGCAGCATGAACGACGTGGACTTTCCTGTCGCCAGAGTGCTGCGCGCCATCGACGCGGCGCACGAGGCGGGCTTCAGCCTCATCAAGATCAACATGGTGGTGAAGCGCGGCCGAAACGATCAGGACATCCTGCCCATGGCGCGCCACTTCAAAGGGACTCCATACATTTTGCGCTTCATTGAATTCATGGATGTCGGCACGACCAACGGCTGGAAGATGGATGAAGTGGTGCCGTCAGCCGAGGTGGTTCGCCGGATCGGCGCCGAGCTGCCGCTGGAGGAAGTCGCGCCCAACTACAGCGGTGAAACGTCGGAGCGCTGGCGCTACCGGGATGGGAGTGGGGAGATCGGTGTGATCTCGAGTGTGACGCAGGCATTCTGTCATTCGTGTACGCGGGCGCGCATCTCGACGGAAGGCGTGCTGTACACGTGTCTCTTTGCCACGACGGGACACGATCTGAAGGCCCTGATGCGGGGCGGATGCTCGGACGAGGAGCTGGCCGCCGCAATGGCCCGCATCTGGCGCGCGCGTACGGACAACTACTCCGAGGTCCGGAGCGAGCTGACGCAGATCGCCGGGAAGAAAGTCGAGATGTCGTACATCGGGGGGTAGGGCAACGCTCGTCGCCCGCACCCACCCCGCCCCTGGGAATCGGCAATCATTCCCCGCCTTACCCCCCCGCCCTTGGAATCGGCAATCTGCCTCTTCCCACGGCCCCGCCCTTGGGAACCGGCAATCGGGAATGGGGAATCGGTGAGGCAGTCCGCCCCCTCCCGCCGCCCCCCGATTTCATCAACAGCAGGGAATCGGCCTCCCCATTCCCCATTCCCACGATTCCCGATTGCCGATTCCCAAGGGCGGGGCAGGGCGGCGGGGAAAATTCCCACCTACCTGTACACATCCGACCCGAAGGTTCGCAGCCCCTCCTGCGCCGCGAAGCCCAGATGCGGCGTGAGTCCGAACAGATCCTCCACGCTCCGCAGCATGGAGTAGTGGTTGTACGGCACATTGGACACCGTACCCGGCGCGATGAATGGCGACAGTAGTACGGCGCCGATCCGGCCGCCACCCGGACCAATGACGCCGGGGCGAGCCGAATTGGGGCCGGGCTGCTCGTTGCAACATGCGCTCGCGTCGATCGCCTGTGCCTCGTCGAATGTGATGATGAGCAGGCCGTCCTTGAAGGATGGCGACGCAAGAATGCGGGGCACCCACGCGCGAAGGAACTCATTGATCGCGGGGAGGCCGCCGGTCCTGCCGCTCACACAGTGCGAGTCATGGCCGTCGCTGCACAGGTTCGGCGTAATGAACACATAGTTGGCCATCGGCGTCGCACTCGCGAGATCCGACTCGAGTGTGGCGAACGAGACGACGTTGCTGTCGCACGACGGCGCATCGATGATCGAATGGAAATACATGAAGGGATCATGCTTCGTGGCGTACTGGTCGAGCGGATGCGCCTCGCTCTCCTGCTGTGCGCCTTGCGTGCGGTCCGGCTCCCCGATCCGCGGGTGGCCGCACGTCGGCGCTTCGCGCGCGGGATCATTGCCCATATCCTGCATGTAGCCCTTCCAGCGAAGTCCCTTCTGCTCGAACTGATTCGCGATGTTGAGCACGTGCGCGGGGAAGACACAGCCCTGACCAGCAACCTGATCGTGCGGCGCCATTCCGGTTTCCACGAAGTCCGCGAAGCGGCCGCAGTCGCCCTGGGTCTGCTTGTTGGGTGCCTGGCCGCTGGTCATCGCGATGTAGTTGTCCAGACTGTAATGCCCGACGCCGTAATACTGCGTGAGCAGCGCACCCTGCCTCACGAGCGTATCGGCGAGGTATGCCGCCTCGGAGCCCTTGCCGAACGTCTGCTCGAAATTCTTGTTCTCGAGCACGATGATGAAGACGTGGTGGACAGGCGGGAGCGGTGCTGCGACCTGCGATCCCCGCGCGGCGGCCGAGTCCGATGCGGCGGACGCGCCACTCTGCGAGGCACAGCCGCCGGCGAGCGCGAGGCTCACGGCGCAGGCGGCGGCGCGGAGACAGCGCGCGAGTGACGGGCAGAGATGGCTCATGATGCTCCCGGAAAAGGTGCCGGAGAGTACAGCGACGGCGGGGCGACGGCAACGGTGACCCGGCGCACGATTCCGCATTTCCCTTGCCGCCTCGCGCGTCCGGCTGTTAGCTACTAGCTGGCAGGTATCCATGACCGCTCTCCCCTCCCCATGACGTTCCGCCGCAAGCTCCAGCTCGGCTTCCTGTTCATGGTCATCCCCGCACTGCTGGTGGGAGCGGAAGCCATTCGCAGCACGTACGCGCAGCGTCGTGCGCTCGAAGACCTTGGCGCCAGCATGGCGCGCACGCGCATTTACGCCGAGCTCGAAACGGCGATGTTCAATCAGAGCGAAATCGTGTGGCGCTACCTGAGTGGCATGGATCCATCCGCGCGCAAGGAATTCAACGTGACCGGCGAGGTCATTGGCTACTGGCAACAGCGCTGGCGCGGCGTGCTGGCGCCGAGTGAGCAGGGGCTGGCGGACAGCGTACAGGACATCCAGTCGCAGATCCACGCGGTCGCACTCCATGTGTTCTCGCTGTATGACTCCGGGCAGCACGAAGCAGCGTACGTGCTCGCGCGCGATCGGCTGCGCGACGGACTGCTGCCACAACTCACGGCCCTCAACCGCTATATCTACCGCCGGGCGCGCGAGTCGCCGGTGCAGGGTGCGTACGCGCGCCTGCAGCAGATTCTCAGGACCGAAAGCCGCCTGCTCGTCGCGATCGTAGTGCTGGCGCTCACGGCGGGACTCGTGGGCTCGTGGCTCATCGCGGAAAGTCTGGCGCGCCCGATCACCGAGTTGCGGACGGCCATGTCGGTGGTGGGGGCAGGGCAGCTCGATCATCCCATCGATGCGCAGGCAACCGGCGAAGTTGGCGACCTGGCCCGCGCCTTCGCGAACATGACGGACAAGCTGCGCGAGTCGCGGTCGGACCTGGTGCGGCTGAACGGCGAACTGGAAGCGAAGGTCGCCCAGTTGCAGCAGACACAGTCGCAGCTCGTCCAGTCCGAGCGGTTGGCGTCGATTGGCCAGACGGCGGCGGCCGTGGCGCACGGGCTGCGCAATCCGCTCGCGAGTCTGCGCGCCGTGGCGCAGCTCGCATTGCGCCACCCGGGATCGCCGGCCGCGCAGGAGAACCTGGGCGAGATGATCGGCGAGGTGGACCGCCTCGACCGGCGTATCAGCCATCTGCTCAACTTTTCGCGTCCGGCGCCAGGTCATCCGGCGCGCGAGAACGCGACGCAGCTCGTGAGCGGTCTGCTGGCATCGCTGTCAAAGCTGGCCGACGGACGCAACGTATCGCTCGAGGTATCGCTCGACCCCGCGCTCCCCGATGCGCAGATGGATGCCATGCAGATGGAGCAGGCGCTGCTCGAGATCATCGCCAACGCGATGGATGCCATGCCGAAGGGGGGACGACTGCATCTCGCGACTCGGAGCGACACGAATTCGCGGCGCGACGACACGATCGTCATCGAGATCGCCGATTCAGGCCCCGGCATCCCGGCCGAAATTCTGGCGTCCGTCTGCGAGCCGTTCTTCTCCACGCGCGCAGACGGCACGGGGCTCGGTCTCGCGATCGCGAAGCGCTATGTGGAACAGAGCGGCGGGACGCTGGCCATTTCGAGCCGGGCCGGGGAGGGCACCCGGGTATGCATCACGTTTCCCGCTCTGCCGGCTGAGCACGCCGCCAACCGTGGTGCCGCGGACGATCCCGTTGCGCATGCAGGAAGGAGCACATGAGCGGGGGCACGGTGCTCATTGTGGACGACGAGCGCACGCTCGCGCGCTCCATCCGGGCGTACCTCATCGAGTCGGGCTACGAGGCCGAATCCGCCGAAGACAGTGACACAGCCCTCGAGATGCTCGAGCGATTGCGACCCGACGTCGTCGTTGCGGATGTGCGCCTCCCCGGCGCGAGTGGCGGCGGCATGGAACTGCTCAGGCGCATTCGCGAATTCGATCCCGCCACGCAGGTCATCATGATGACGGCATACGGAACGATCGAGGGAGCAGTGGAGGCGGTGAAGCTCGGCGCCTTCGATTACCTCACGAAGCCGATCGATCTGGAAGCCTTGCGCATGCTGGCCGATCGTGCGCGGGAAAGTGCGCGGCTCAGACAGGAGCTGTCGTACTACCGCCAGCGCGCGGCGCCCGACGTGTCGTTCGCCGGCATTGTAGGTGAGTCGCGGGTGATGCGCAGCGTGATGGACCAGGCGCACCAGATCGCCACGCTCGATGAAACGCCGCCCGTGCTCATCACCGGCGAAACCGGCACGGGCAAGGGACTCGTCGCACGCACGATTCACGCGTCGGGCTCGCGTGCGTCCCGGCCGTTCATCGAGATCAACTGCACGGCACTCCCCGGCACGCTCATGGAGGCGGAACTCTTCGGATACGAGCGTGGCGCCTTCACGGACGCGAAGTCGTCCAAGATCGGCCTCTACGAAGCGGCGCAGGGCGGCTTCCTCTTCCTCGATGAGGTCGGCGACATTGAACTGGCGCTGCAGGGGAAGCTGCTCCGCGCCATTGAAGAGCAAACGGTGCGACGGGTGGGCGGATTGCGCGACCGCAAGATCGACGTCCGCATTCTCGCGGCGACGAATCGCGATCTCGAGCGTGAGGCGCAGCGCGGCGATTTCCGCAAGGATCTCTACTTCCGCCTCGCGGTGATCCTGCTGCGGCTGCCGCCGCTGCGCGAGCGCGGCACGGACATTCTGCTGCTCGCCGAGCGCTTCCTTGCCCAGTTCCGCGCAAAGTACGGCCGTCCGATTCGTGACATCGACGCATCGGCACGCGAACTGTTGCTGGCGTATCCCTGGCCCGGAAACGTGCGCGAGCTCAGCCACGTAATCGAGCGTGGCGTGTTGTGGAGCCGCGGGCCCACGCTCGGCGCCGAGCACCTCTCGCTCACGAGCACCGTGCCGGGTACGTCGCCCGAATCGAATGTCAGCGAAAGCGCGACCTCAACTCCGACGCCTGCCGCATCGCAGCCGGTGCCGGAGGGCGATCTGGACCTGCCGCAGTGGGAGCGCACGATGATCGAGCGTGCGCTGCGCGAAGCCGGCGGCAATCAGACCCGGGCCGCGCAGCGGCTGGGCATCAGTCGTGACACGCTGCGCTACCGGCTCAAGAAGTTCGGAATTCAGGGGTAAAGTTTCGTGGGTGATTTCCCCCACGCTGGGTGAAAGTCCCCAGGCAACATTCCTCGACATGGCGATGCGGGGCCAGCGCTCACGGTGTCGTAGTTCATGCTCGCCAATGGGTTGCGCGAGCAGTGGAGTCCCGCCTGCCGTCTGGTACGCGCGCTGCATTGGATAACCGGTCGTCGGACCGACTCGCGGCCCGATTGGGTGATATCACCTACGTTCGGCGATCGGATCCCATTGGGATCGCGCCATCACCACCGTTTGGAAGGTGCCCGATGACCTGGACGAAACCCGAATTCGAGGTCGTGGAGGTCACGATGGAAGTGACCGCCTACGTCGCTCGGCGCTAAGCCTGCACCGGTGACGAACGGAGCCCGGCACCCAGGGGCTCCGTTCCTCATTCACACGTGACCAGTACAGAGGCGCTCGCCCCGGCTCGCGGGATTGGAGCAGCGGGGCCTGCTGAGTTGTCGCTATCCGCGCCGACGACGGCAATGCCACCGGCACCGCCGATTCCCGTGCTCGACAGGCCGCTTGCGCCCACGGAGCTCGTTGCCGCGCTGCGTGCATTTCACTCGTCGTATTACGTGGAGCACCCGTTTCACCAGCGCATGCACGACGGCATGCTTTCGCGTCGTGAATTGCAGGGGTGGGTCGCGAACCGGCTCGCGTACCAGCGCACGATTCCGCGCAAGGATGGCGCAATCATCTCGAACTGTCCGGTTCCGGCCGTGCGACGCCGGTGGGTCCAGCGCATCATCGATCATGACGGAACCACGGATGCCGATGGTGGCATCGAAATGTGGATTCGCCTCGGCGAAGGGCTCGGTCTGTCGCGCGAGGAGATGGATGATGAGCGGCATGTGCTGCCCGGTGTTCGCTTCGCGTGTGACGCGTACCTGACGTTCTGCCGGACACACGGCTGGGTGGAGGGGTGTGCCTCATCCCTCACCGAGCTGTTCGCGCCGGGCATCATGCGCCGCCGCCTCGACGCGCTCCCGCGGCACTACCCGTGGATTCCCGCTGAAGCCTACGACTACTTCAAGAGCCGGCTCATTCAGGCGCCGCGTGACAGCGAGCACGGGCTGGAGATCGTGACGACGTACTGCTCCACGATCGAATCGCAGTACCGGGCGTTCGACGCGCTGAAGTTCAAGATCGAGATGCTCTGGGTGTTCATCGACACGGTGTACAACGCGTATCACCTGGAGCCGGCGCCGGTGTCCCATGGCTGAACATCGTCCCACGACCCTGCTGGCCGAGCTGACGCACCGCTGCCCGTTGCACTGTCCGTACTGCTCGAATCCGGTGGAGCTGGCCCGATCGAGCGCCGAGCTGTCGACGATCGAGTGGAAGCGCGTGCTCACGGAGGCGCGCGCCCTCGGCGTGTTGCAACTGGGACTTTCGGGTGGCGAGCCGCTCGTGCGTCGCGACCTCGAGGAGCTGGCGATGCACGCGCACGGTCTGGGCCTCTATCAGACCCTGGTGACGTCGGCCATCGGACTCACGCATGAACGCGCGCAACGGCTGCGGGACGCCGGCGTGGATCACGTCCAGATCTCGTTCCAGGATTCCGTGCGCGAGAGCGCGGAGCGCATTGCGGGAACGAGGAGCTGGGACGCGAAGCACGAGGCGGCGCGGCACGTTCGCGCGCTGGGGTTTGCGTTTTCGGTGAACGTCGTGCTGCACCGGGCGAACCTCGACCATCTCGACGCCATCATTGACATGGCTGGGGAGCTGGGGGCCGACCGGCTGGAGCTCGCAAACACGCAGTACTACGGATGGGCCGTGATGAATCGCGCAGCGCTCATGCCGACGCGCGCGCAGATCGAACGGTCCGCGGAGATCGTGGATCGGGCGAGCGAGAAGTACCGCGGGCAGATGCAGATCATTTACGTGCTGCCCGACTATTACAGCGACTATCCCAAGCCCTGCCAGGGTGGTTGGGGGAAGTTCTACATCGTGATCGCGCCGGACGGGCGTGCGCTGCCCTGCCACGCGGCGTCTCAGATCACGACGCTCACCTTCGACAGCGTGCGCGATCACACGCTGGAGTGGATCTGGGAGTGGTCCGACGGATTCCGGGCGTTCCGCGGCGATGGCTGGATGCTGGAGCCGTGCCGGAGCTGTCCGCGCAAGCACGCGGACTTTGGCGGGTGCCGCTGCCAGGCGTTCGCGCTCACGGGCGATGCGCGGAACGCCGATCCGGTGTGCGTGAAGAGCGCGGAGCGGGCGACGATCGACGCGATGCTGAATAGCGATGACGATGCGGCTCCCGCAGACTTGACGTACGTGCCGCGGGAGATGCCGGCGCTGCGGGGTCCGGCACATCTGAATGCGATACGTTATCGTGCGGCCGACTCTGTCTGACTGATCAGCCGCGACCCGCGCGCTCCGCAGCAACTCGGCCACTTCAATCGGTGTTGCCGGACACCGACTCGACGGCTGCGGTGCGCGATCAGGCAACGGTCGTCCGCCTCGAGCATGAATGGCTCGACGCACAGAATAGCGGCGATGCCGCGACCATCCTGCGGTTGCTGGCGGACGATTTCGAGCGACCAGTCCCCGGCGCGGGCCGCTTCGTGAACCGAAGTGACATTGCCGCGTTCTATCGTTCGCACCCGCGTCCGGCGCCTGCCCGGACACCTTCGCGTTTCGAGACGCTGGCGGTGCGCGTGTATGGCGACGTTGCGCTCGCGCGCGGGGTCGTTGCCGGCACCGATTCCGCCGGCCAGACGGTGCGTACACTCTTCGTGGACGTCTTTGCCCGTCGCAAGGGGAGATGGCTTGCGATTTCCGCCCAGGAGTATCCGGTGGCTGCTCGGTGATTCGCGATCGCCGCGCTCTCGAGCCCGGGCTTGCGAGCTCGGGTGACGTACGCGAGGGTTCACCGGTTGACTGCTTTCGCCACTCTGCAGAGGTGCGCCGGTGCCGAGCGATACGTTTTACTCGATGATCGAGAGCCCCGTGGGCGACCTGCTCGTGAGCGGGAACGGTGAGGCCGTCACCCGGCTGTACATGGAAGTGCGGCGCTGGGGCCCGGGGGACACCAGCGGGTGGCGTCGCGACGATGCGCTTTTCGACGGCGCCCGCCGCCAGCTCCACGCGTACTTTGCAGGCGAGCTGCTGGCCTTCGACCTGCCGCTCGCGCCGGCCGGGACGCCCTTTCAGCAGCGGGTATGGCGGGCGCTTTGCGAAATCCCCTATGGGGACGTGGTGAGCTACGGCACGATCGCGCGCCGGATCGAGGCGCCATCAGCCGTGCGTGCGGTGGGCGCGGCGAATGGCCGCAACCCCATCTCCATTGTGATTCCGTGTCATCGCGTGGTGGGCGCGAACGGGTCGCTCACAGGCTACGGCGGCGGGCTGGAGCGTAAGGACTGGCTCCTGGAGCACGAAGCGCGCGTGCGCAGGGCGCACGGGATGCCAGCTGCAGGCATGCGGGGCTGACGGTCAGGGAAGCGGGGCCCGGCGTTCTTCGATTCACGTGTCCGAAAATGGCGAGCTGGCGCCTGACGCCGCGATAAATTCCGGTCATGACATTCAATGCCACATCGCGCGAGCGCGGCACGGTCAGGATTGTGCATACGATCATGGACTCGCCGCTCGGTGCGCTCACGCTCGTCGCGCGCGACGGCGATCTTTCGGGACTTTACTTCGACCGTCACGGTCGGAGCCCCGCGGCGGCGGCGTTGGGCACGCGCGACGACGCAGCATTCGATGCCGTCATTGGGCAGCTCGACGAATATTTTCGTGGCGAGCGCACCGGTTTCGACGTGCCGCTGGCCCCGCAGGGAGACGCATTCCAGCAGCGCGTATGGTCCCTGCTGCTGCGCATTCCGTACGGCCAGACACGTTCGTACGGACAGTTGGCCGCGGAGCTCGGTGACGCGTCGCTCGCGCGGGACGTTGGCGTGGCGAACGCGCGAAATCCGATTGCGGTGATCGTCCCCTGTCACCGCGTGATTGGCGCCGACGGCCGGCTGGTGGGCTACGCCGGTGGTCTCGAGCGCAAGCAGTTCCTGCTCGACCTCGAGGAATTCGGCGCTGTCATGGCGTTTTCACTGCACTCCGTTCCGCTTCCAGCACCGCGGTCCGCAGTTGATACAACCCGTGACGCGCATCGGACCAGAGCAGGCGGAATCGACCGCGATCATCCGTGACCAATCCGTAACGGTCGCTCCCGGCCGTCGCTGAGTTCCTCCGGCTGATCATCCCCAACGATCATCAAGGCGAGCAGGTGCCAACGCGGCACGGGACACGGACACCGTGCTCTGGTGTCGCTATCGAGCGGGATTCGGGCTGGTGCAACGCGGTGCACCTGCCAGTACGAACGTCACGGAAGCTGATGTGCGTGACTAGAACCCGATTGCTCTCGCATCCCTGCGGCGTACCAGTCCACACGCCGCGTGACGAACATGATCGCGCCGAGAATGACGAAGAGGCCTATCGATCCAATGAGCAGCGCGTAGTCCTCGTTCCTCAGGAGCAAGTACAGGTAGCCGTAGAGCAGCGCTACACCGGCGGCGACGATTGCGGCGCGGCTGCCGCGCCGCAGGATGGCGAGGCTGTAGCCGCCGACCATGCCGATCACGGCTACGCTCGCGAGCGTGTACGCGACCGGGAACCCGAGGTGCTCCGACAGCGCCAACTCGAGCAGGTAGAAGAGGCAGAGCGCACCGCCCAGCATCAGGTACTGGATGGGATGGACGCGTACGGCGGCCAGTACCTCGATAAGCCAGAGCGTCGCGAAGGTCAGCAGGATGAAGAGGAACGCATACTTCACGCTGCGCAGTGCCATGTGGTACTGGTCCACCGGATTCACCAGCTCGACCCCGAATCGAGAGGCGGCGATCGTCTCGGCCATGGATGACTCCGACGACCATGCTTGGGGGTAGCCCCGACCGAGGAACGGAATGGACCAGTGGGCAGTGAAGCCATGTTCGCCCACAGTGCGCTCAATGGGGAGCCACTTCCCCTGGAAGCTCGGGTGCGGATAGTTGCCTGCCAGGTCGAAGGTTGTCGTCCGCGCGAAAGGGACAACGTCGAGGCGCAGGCTACCATTCAGCGCGAGCGGAAAGGCAAAGCGGACTCGCTGTGTGGTGTCGGCGATCGCGACCGGGGCGTGGATCCCTGTACCCCCCTCGACGAAGCCGGCGGCACCGGGGAGGAAGTCGATGGGCCGACCATTCCAGATCAGCGAGGTCGCTTCCTGAATTGCCCGCGCGTCGGAAACGCCCACCGCGAGGTGCGCCTCGCGCCAGTCGACATCACCGGGTGCCACGCGTAGCTCGTCCAGGCGCGGACGAGCGAACTCACCCTCGATCTTCACGCCAAGTCTGTACACGGGAACTGAGAAGATCCCGCGGCGCCGGACCTCGGACCTCATCGTCCCGTGGATTGTGAGTTCATCAGGGAGGACGATCGCGTTCCGCATCTCCGTACGGGTGATCGGCCGACCGCCCGCGTCGTCCGTCCAGCGATGCGTATAGGGCACGACGAGTACCGGCCCGGTAATTGACTGCGCCTCACCCCACTTGGACGACACCTCAGTCACGGCGGCATCGTTTCGCTGCTGCCGCTCGCCCATGAGACTACTGATCATCGACACCGGGATCTGGAGCAGGAGGGCGAGGAAGGCGAGGATGAAGAGGCGCAGGAGCTGCGAGTTGCGTATCGACGTGACGAGGCGATCGACGGAGTCTTTCATGGTAGGTGAGGTCGGGGGCTCGAGCGGCTGCGCATGCACCGGCAAGACGTGCCGCTGGCTGCGCCGCGCTGGCGTGGGTGACGTTTTGCCTGGCGTGTCTGCTCCATAGAGCGCGAGGAGCGGGCTCGCCTCAATTGACTTTGTAGTATAAAGGACTTTGCAGCGCTGTCAACACCGGGCGTCCCAGTGGGTAGCAACGGTGCTGCACGAACACCTCGTCGGCTGCTACCCTGGACTGCAGCACTATCCGGCAGGAAGACGCGCTCTCGGCGAACCTCGCGGAGATCGCGTGGGAACGGCTCACGGAGCTCATCCACTTTACTTCATGCGCGACAGCGGGTCGCCCCAAGGACCTGACATGGCCGCGCGGTGCTCCAAGGGTTCCGTGCGGAGCGCCTCATCGCGTCAATGACCGCGTAAAGCCTTGAGCGCCTCCGTCGGCACGATCCGCTCGAGCGCGCAAGCAGCGTGTTCGCGCACTAGCAGGTCGGTAGCTTCGAGTGCGTGCGTCAGAATGTCCACATCCTCCGGCATGCCGATGTTCCCCAGCACCACGGCTGCGTTGCGCTTCAGGCCACGCGGCTTCGCCCGCTTCATCGGTGATCTCCTGAACGCGGCCGTGAATTCGTCTTGCGAAATCGCGAGGAGATCGCGCGCTACCGTCCGCGCATCCTTCCCCGCGATCACCTCACGCGGCGCGAACGGCGAACCCTCTGATAGCTCCGTCGCGAACCGCACGTTCCACGGACACACCTCCTGACAGATGTCGCACCCGTACACCAGCTCCCCCATCGGCTCCCGTAACTCCGCAGGAATATCCCCGCGCAGCTCGATCGTGAGATACGAGATGCACCTGGTGGCGTCGAGCACGTGCGGTTCAGGCAGCGCCTGTGTGGGACAGGCATCGAGGCAGCGCGTGCACGTTCCGCAGCGGTCCGCCTCGAACGGCGCGTCCGGCGTCAGATCCATCTCCACGAACAGCGAGCCGATGAAGAAGAACGAGCCCAGCGCGGGGTTGATGAGGGTCGTGTTCTTCCCGAACCAGCCGAGACCCGCGCGGCGCGCGAGATCGCGCTCGAGCACCGGACCGGTGTCGACGTATGGGCGTCCATGCACCGTGTGGCCTGCCTGCTCCTCGATCCAGCGGTGCAGCTCGCGCAGGCGGTCACGCATGATGTCGTGATAGTCGTCGCCGCGGGCGTAGCGGGCCACCGGCCCCGGCGGCTCGGCGCCGCCGTAGTTCATCCCCACCACGATCGCGCTAGTGGCGCCGGGGAAGGGGAGCCGGCTGTCGCGCCGCTCGGCGGCCCAGCGCGACATGTACTGCATCTCGCCTGCGTAGCCGTGCGCGAGCCAGTCGTCGAACGCTGCGACAGTGTCGACGGGACCCAGATTCGTAATGCCCACGAGATCGAAACCGAGTCCGTATGCCTGCGCCCTGATTCGCGGTTCGAGGGCGACCGCGGTACGCTCGATCACAGGTCGTTCCCTACCCATCGCGCGTACCGGATGACATCCTCAGCCGGCGGCACCATATCATAGTCGCCGTACGCGGTGTACATGCGCCAGCGCACGTATGGGCGCGACGGCAGCGGCAGCCATGGCGGCCTGCGATACCAGTCGCGGTGACGGAAGCGCCACGCGACGCGCAGCAGGTCGCGCGCGAGCGATGGGCTCACCATTGCGCGAAGCGTGAGCGTGGCGACGAGGCGGGGCCAGGGCATGGTCATGACGTGCAGGTCGGCGTTCGACGGCCGGAAACGAAGCTCTCCTACAATCTCACAGGTAGATCGTGCTCTCTCAACTCGGATATCAGATCGTCTCGGTGACCGGTGCCGTGCTCGTGCTGCTCGGCTATGCGGCGCTGCAGCGCGGATTGCTTTCGCGCGAGGACCGCTGGTTCAATGCGTTGAACCTTGTGGGGTCGGCGCTGCTCGCATGGATCGCGATCGCCGACCGGCGGTGGGGGTTCATCCTGCTGGAAGTGATCTGGGCCGTGTTGTCGGTGCCGCCGCTGCTGCATGGGAAGGGGGATTCGCACCGCGCCCCTCCCGTGTGAATCTTCCACCACCCCACCACCCTCCCCTTGGGAACCGGCAATCGGGAATGGGGAATCGTGGGAATGGGGAATGATGCGGCGGGGGAAGGCGGCGGTGAAAAAAACGTGGTGGGGTGCGGTGCGGGGAGGTCTTCCTCCCCGATTCCCTATTCCCGATTGCCGATTCCCAGGGGCGGGGCGGCAGGGCGGTGGAAGATTGCCGATTCCCAGGGGCGGGGCGGCAGGGCGGTGGAAGATTGCCTATTCCCAAGGGCGGGGTGGTGGGTTGGGGAATGATTGCCGATTCCCAAGGGGATGGTGATGGGGCAGGGATTGGCCCCGCCGCACCTATACAAACGCCATCCCGTCCACCCCTCCCGGCACCTCCCGCCCCAGAACCCGCAGTGCGCTCGGCATCACGTCCGCTGTTCGGCGTGGCGTGCCGCGCACCGCGTGATTCGTGAGCAACGGCACGAGCATGTGCTCGCGATGCAGCGCGCCGTGCGTGCTCACGTGCGGAATGGGTTCGTACGCCGCACGAAAGTCCCAGCCCGGCGCGGCCGAGAGGATCACGTCGCCCGAGCGTGCGGCGCTGGCGAGATGCGCGATCTGCACGAGCGAGTCCGGATAATCCGTATCGCGCGAGACGCACCAGGCCTCCAGCGCGGTGAGACGCTCCTGCGGGCCCACCCCGAGCGGATCGCCAGTCATGGGGCGGTACGCGTATCGCCCGCCGTCGTGCTCCAGCAGGGCGGCGCCACGGCCTGGCGCGCGGATCTCGCAGCGCGCCGGTGAGTGCGGCAGCATCACCATGTCCACCGACTCGCGTTCGAGCAGCGCCGCCACGAGCGGCTCCCAGCGCGCGCGCAGGGCCGGCCACCACGGGCGTTCGCGGCGCGCGGGCTCGAGATAGATGTGCGCCATGGCGTTGCCGCTCACCATGACCGCGGAGTCGGCGTGGCGCGTGAACACCCAGGGATGCGCGATCACACGATGGCCGGCGTCGCGAACGACGTGCGCGAGTTCGTCGTGCCTGCGCACGCGCGAGTGTCCATGGTCGCTCACGATCCAGAGATGGGTCGCGTCCCATCGCCCCGCGCGCTCGGCGTCTTGCCGCAGATGCGCCACGAAATCATCGAGCATGACGAGCGCATTATGTGCGGCCGGTGATTCGTGGCCCGTGGCATGGGATGCCTTGTCGAGCGCGAGCAGCGCGACGAAGCTCAGTGCGGGTGCGCGTTCGCCCATGCATCGCCGCGCCGTACGCGCGACGAAGCGATCGATGTCGAGCCAGCCCGCGACGTTGCCGCGCCAGTGCGTGCGCGCCATGCGCGCCAGAAACGGCAGGCTCCTGCCAAGGTGCGCGCGCCACGCGAGGCCGCGGCCGATCATGCTCATGGCGTTGAACGACGACGGCACGAGCTCGAAGAGCGTTGCTGTGCGGGCATCGAGGTCGCGATCCATGTGGCGCATCTGCGTGCCCATGTAGCTCCGGCAGTACGGCGGCAGCGTACAGCACGAGTGCGCGCGATCGTACCAGCGCAGTCCCGGCAGTCCGATCGGACCGGGAAATCGCCCTGTCAGGAAGGGCGCGTACGCGGGTCCGGTGACGGACGGGAAGACCGTCGTGATTGCATGCTGCCCGCCTTCCGCCCGCAACTGCGCGATTGCGGGAAGCGCGCCGCGCGCGACACCATCATCGAACGCGTCGGCACGCGCGCCGTCGGCAACGAGAATAATGAGCGACGGTGACGCGGCCATCACGTGGCAGGGAAGCGCGCGACCGGGTACGTGGTGGGGCTCAACCGTGTGCGAGCGCGTGGTGCTACGGCGGAGAACGCCGCGGGTACCTCTGTCCCCATGCGGGCGCTACTATTACTCTCGCTTTGCGCGCGGAGCCCGGCGCGCCGGGATAGTGGCAGGGATGGGCACATCAACGGGTACTCTCGGAAAACATGGCGTCGAGAAAGCAGAAGCCGCGCCGACGGTCCAGCGCGGTCGTGACCGGCACGGGGCGCGTGGCTGACCCCACGAAAATCGCGGAAGCGGAATACGGCTCGCGCGAAGGACTGCGCGAACGCACGGAGGCGGGCCATCTGAAGGCGGGTCGCACGCCGCCCTCGCAGCAATCCGCGCACCGGCGCTCCGGTGCCGTGAAGATCGTCGAAGAGCGGCCGATTGACCAGTCGCTGCGTGATTACTTCCCCCCCGTCATTACCGAGGACGAGAAACTGCTGCGCGGCGCGGTCACGCCCGTTGACTTCACGCGCACGGATCCCTGGCGCGTGATGCGCATCATGTCGGAATTCATCGAAGGGTTCGACACGCTGGCCTCGCTCGGAAAGGGCGTTACCGTGTTCGGGTCCGCCCGTGTGGGGCCCGACGATCCGCAGTATCTGGCGGCGCAGGAAACGTCGCGATTGCTGGCCGAAGCGGGTTTCGCGATCATCACCGGTGCGGGTCCCGGAATCATGGAGGCGGCGAACAAGGGCGCGCGACTGGGAAAGGGGCGCTCCATCGGATGCAACATCGAACTGCCCTTCGAGCAGGGCGCCAACCCGTACGTTGATACGCTCATCAATTTCCGCTACTTCTTCGTTCGCAAAACGATGTTCGTGAAGTACTCGTCCGCGTTCATTATCTTCCCCGGCGGCTTCGGTACGCTGGACGAGCTGTTCGAGGCGCTGACGCTCATCCAGACCGGCAAGATCTATCACTTTCCGGTCATCATGTTCGGGCGCCACTACTGGGCGGGGCTCGTGCGCTGGCTGCAGTCACGCGTGCTGCTCGAGGGAAAGATCTCGCCGGGTGACATGGGACTCATGCTGCTGACGGATGATCCGGCTGAAGCAGCGAACGCCGTGATCACCGCCCTCGCCGCGCGTCCGGATGAGACACTCACTCCCCTCGGTGTGGAGCGGCCATGAGTCCGTCCGGCGGACAGCCGAGAAAGAAAAAGGGACCCAGTGCTGCGGCGCCCAAGGCGGCGCAGAAGCGCGCCGCGGAGGCGCGGGAGCGCGAGGGCACGCAACACGTCGCCCATGACGCCAGCCGGTTTCTGCGGGGCCAGCGCATTGACCCCAGGCGGATTGATGGAACCGAGACGATCGCGCAACTCATTGAGGGGACCTTTCTCGCCTACAACGCGGGACGGTTGCGCGAGGCGGCGCAACTGTTCTCGGAGAAGATGCTCGAGCCCGATGTCACCATCGGCCTCACGCTCACCGGCGCGCTCACGCCGGCCGGTCTGGGCATGTCGGCGCTCATTCCGCTCATCGACGCGGGGTTCGTGGACTGGATCATCTCCACGGGCGCGAACCTGTATCACGATACGCACTTCGGGCTGGGACTCTCGATGCACCGCGGGAATGCCCAGGAGAGCGACATCGTGCTGCGCGAGGAGGGCGTCGTGCGCATCTACGACATCTTCTTCGACTACGACGTGCTGCTGTCCACCGACGCGTTCTTCCGGCAAATCATGCGTGCGCCGGAGTTCCAGCGCTCCATGTCGAGCGCGGAGTTTCATCATCTGTGCGGCCGGTACGTCGCCGAGCGCGAGCGGCGGCTGGGTCTCTCGAACCGGTCATTGCTCTCTGCGGCGTACGCCGCGGGCGTGCCCGTGTACACGTCGTCACCAGGCGACTCGTCCATCGGGATGAACATCGCGGCGCTGTCGCTCGAGGGAAGCGCGCTCCTGCTCGACCCCAATCTGGATGTGAACGAGACCGCGTCCATCGTGCTGGCGGCGAAAACGGGCGGCGGGAAGAGCGCGGTCATGATCATGGGCGGCGGCAGCCCCAAGAACTTCGCGCTGCAGACCGAGCCGCAGATCCAGGAAGTGCTCGGCATCGACGAGCGGGGACATGACTACTTCCTCCAGGTCACCGATGCGCGTCCCGATACGGGTGGATTGTCGGGTGCGACGCCGGCGGAGGCGGTGAGCTGGGGGAAGATCGATCCCGACCGGCTGCCCGACGCGGTGGTGTGTTACACCGACACCACGATTGCGCTTCCATTGCTCACGTCGTACGCCTTCGCGCGCCGCACGCCGCGCCAGCTCAAGCGATTGTACGACCGGCGCGCGGAAATGATGGGCGCCCTGCGATCACGCGTGACGCGGTGAGATGACGGGAGGGGCCGGGAGGGCCCCTTGGGCAGCCCCTCTCAGCCCCTCACCGGCCCCTCCCGTCATCTCACGAACAGCACGACCGTCGCCTTCTGGCCGCTGGCCGCAGCCGAGATCGTGGTCGAGCCGGCCGCAAGCGCGGTCACGAGACCGGTCGCGTCAACCGATGCCACATCCGAGGCGGATGAGGCGAACTGGAAGGAGACGCCGGTAATCTGCGCGCCCGTCGAATCGAACGCGGCCGCAATGATCGTGGCGGTGTCACCAACGCTGAGCGTCGTCGGAAACGGCGCGAGATCCACCTGTGCGACACTGCGCCGGCCGGTACACGGGAAGCCGAGGCCACAGGGCCCGGTCACCTCGGTGCCGCTGCTGGAGCAGGCCGCCACCAGGGCGACGACAGCCGTCAGGAGAACGAGTCGGGTTTGGGCGGCACGCACGGGCACATCCTCCGCTGAATGTCGGCTGAGCGCGCGGCAGCGTCACGCTCGGAGTCAGAGCGTCAAGGATGCAGCGCGGACGCGCGGTGTGCCATGGCTTCGTCAGGCTGAGCTCGGTTGACAGTCCAGGCTTCGGCGTACCGCGCGAACGAAGTTTCCCTTCGACATGGCGCCTCGCGACATGTATGCCGTTGCATCCTCCCGGCCAAGCACCGTTCGCGCGATGACACGGTCCGGCCATCCCCTGGCGATGCCACGCTCGATCGCGCCGATGGTTTCGTCCAGCCAGTTTGCCTTGGCTGCCAGCGCGTCCACCGGATGTGCGACCAGTCCGCGGTGCGCGTCGAACATGCGCGCGGGGCGCAACGCGGCTGCGGCGCGCACGCTCCGCGCGAGTTGACGCGGCTTCTCGCTGGGATGTGCCAGGCGCACTTTCACACCGAGGAAGAGATCGCCCGAGAATAGCGTCTCGCGCTCCGCGTCCCACACGACGTGGTGATCATCCGAATGGCCCGGCGTGGGCACCAGACGCAGCGCGTCCGAGCCGAACCTCGTGATGGGCGAGACGAGCCGGCGCGGCGTTCCCCAGATGAGCCGACGATAGAGCGCGAGCGGAGCCGCGGCGCGCAGGTGCGCCAGCGTCGCATCGGACAACGCGAGCGGCAGTCCAGCGCGCGCGGCGAGCTCGGCGTTTCCTCCGTGGTCCTCGTGGTAATGTGTGAGCAGCACACCCGCGGGCCGCACCTGGGCCAGCAGCGTCATGATCTCCTGCTCCACCGCCGGGAATCCAAGGTCCACGAGCATGCCGCGCACCAGATACACGCTCACCGTGTAGCCGACGGCGCGGCTCACGCGCGTGGACATGACCAGCCGCGTGACGTCGCCGAAGTTCTCGGTGCGGAGCATTGTGGAAGTCTACGACGCGTCCGCGAGTGAATGCAGGGTGGACACCGCGAGGTCCCATGCCTACAATGCAGCATGGACTTCATGCCGCTGTTCCGGATGATCCGGCTGCGCGTGCCCAAGGCGGCGCGCGCCGTGCCCCCGCGTCTCGTGCGCGGCGGAACGCGGCGGTCCATCACGTAGCTCACGGTAACGCTGCAGCGTGCTCGATCGACGCCCTGCCATACCGGCGGGGCGTTTCACTTTTGCGTCGTGTGCACCCATGATCGAACAGCTCAAGGAGAAGCTGGAGGCGGAGGCCAATCGCCTGCAGCACGAACTCAATGTCACGCTCCCCGCCGAGATCCGGCGCGCCGTGGAGCTCGGAGACCTGCGCGAGAACAGCGAGTACAAGGCTGCGCTCGAACGACAGCAATTCGTGCAGGCGCGGCTGGGGCAGCTGCGTCAGCGCCTGAGCAAGCTGTCGCAGATTGACGTGGCGCAGATTCCCTCGGACAAGGTGGGTCTCGGCTCGCGCGTCACGGTCGAGGATGTGAAGACGGGTGCCACCGAGGTCTACGACCTGGTATTCGGCGATTCGGTGGACTTCGAGGATGGGCACGTGACCATGTCGTCACCCATCGGGCGCGCGCTGGTGAACAAGGGTGTGGGCGACGTCGCGTTGCTCAAGCTCCCCGCGACGACGCGGCAGCTCCGCATCATCGAGATCCTCACGATTCATCAGCAGTCGGTCGAGGCCAAGTAGCGGGACCGCATCCGCGGCGCCTACTCGTCCACCGCGAACATGCGCTCCACCTCGCCGGCGTATGCCGCGAGCTGCAGTTCCTGCTCGTTGGTGGTCCAGGCGAGCAGCGGCGCCACGGCGCGCGCCACCGAGGGAGCGAGCGCCAACGCGTGGTCCGCGGTCTCGTACGCCAGGTGCAGTCGGCGAATGAGCAGGTCGCCCAGCGTGAGCGCCATCTCCCGTTCCACGGCCCAGTGGAGCTCCGCCACGATGTAGGGCAGTTCCGGCAGCAGGCGCGCGCGCAGCGCATCGTCCGACTCGGCCAGCGCCCACACGTCCTGCCACTCGGTGCCGTGGCTGTGTACGAGATGTCGCGCGATGTCCCGGCTGCCGACCTTCGTGAGTGCAGCGTCGATTTCATCATCGCAGGAGGCCATGGCGCCGCCGGGCAGTGCCACGCGCTCGGTGCCGGCACGGGCGTCGCGCTGCTTCAGCGACTTCGCCACTTCCTGCACGACATCTTCCGCCATGCGGCGATAGGTGGTGAGCTTGCCACCGGTGATCGTGAGGAGTCCGGGTACCGTCCAGGTGACGGCATGCTCGCGTGACACGCGCCCGGGCGCGCCATCGCTGCCTGGTGTCGCGGCCAGAGGTCGCACGCCGGCCCAGGCGCTCACCACATCGGCCAGCGACAAATGCGCGCGCGGGAAGAAGGCGTTCGCGGAGCGCATGAGATAGGCGATGTCGGCGGTGGTGGCGCGCACCGCATCCGGCGGCCCGGCGTAATCGGTGTCCGTCGTGCCAATGATCGTCAGCCCTTCGGCCGGCAAAATGAACATGACGCGCCCATCGATGGGCGAGAGCAGTGTGAGCGCGTTGTGGTTGCGCACGCGATCGCGGGGAACGGCAATGTGGATGCCCTTGGTGCCGCGCACGGCAGGAGGAAGTCCCGTGCGCGCCAGGGCACGAATGGTGTCGCTCCACGGCCCGGTGGCGTTCACAATGGCACGCGTGCTCATGCGCACCTGCTGCCCGGAGAGCATATCCTCCACCACCGCGCCCGTGACCATGCCCTGCGCGAGCACGAGATCGCGTACCGCGGCGTGGTTCACGACGCAGGCGCCCGACTCCGCTGCCGAACGGGCATTGGCCAGCGTGAGGCGAATGTCATCGGTTGCCGCGTCGTAGTAGCACGCTGCGCCGCGCAAGCCGTACGGCCGCAGCTCCGGTTCGGTCACCGAGGTGAGATACGTATTCAGGACGCGGTGGCTCGCGATGTTGCGAAAGAGCGCGAGTGCGTCGTACAGGGTGAGCCCGGCCCGGACCTTCCAGGCGGGCAGCCGGGCGTTGTCGTACAGGGGCCAGACGAATTGCTCGGGGCGCACCAGGTGTGGTGCGATGCGCATGAGGATGCGTCGCTCCCGGCTCGCCTCGTACACGAGATGGAGCTGACCCTGTTCCAGGTAGCGTAGGCCGCCGTGGATGAGTCGTGAGGAGCGGCTCGACGTACCACTCGCGAAGTCATCGCGCTCGACGAGCGCCACGCGCCAGCCACGCATGACCGCTTCGCGCGCGATGCCCGCGCCGGTAATGCCGCCACCAATGACCAGCAGATCGAACGGCCGGGCACCGAGTGCGGTGACGTGCGCCGCCCGAGCGGCCGCGGAGAACGAGCTCATCATCCGCGCGGGCCAGCGCGCGGGTCGCGTTCTGGCGTCATGTCGCGGAAGCGCCCGCGGTCGTCACATCGGAAATGAGTGCGCATGGTTCGCAGCAAGTCTACAGCGCCAGTGCGGTGCGAGCCATGCATCGGACATCCGCTGCGCGCCAATGGCGTCTTTCCCCGCGCCGTCATAGTTTCAGCGCATGGCTTCCTACGGCAGCAACGGCCGGCGCGTGGCCGTCATGACCGGGCTGCGCACGCCTTTCGCGAAAGCCGGTACCGAGCTCAAGTCGCTCACTGTGCAGGACCTCGGACGCGCCGTGGTGGCCGAACTCATCGAACGCAGCAACCTGGATGGCGCCGAGATCGACACGCTCGTCTTCGGGACCGTCATCCCGTCGGTGCTCGCCCCGAACCTCGCACGCGAGATCGCCTTGCTGCCCATGCTGCCCAAGGGCATCCCGGCGTACACGGTGGGCCGCGCGTGCGCGTCGTCCAATCAGGCCATTACGGATGCCGCCGACCAGATCGTGCTGGGCCATGCTGACGTTGCGGTTGCGGGCGGCGCCGAATCGATGTCGAACGTGCCGATCCTGCATTCGCGCGCGTTTTCCGACGTGCTGGTGTCGGCCTCGCGGGCGAAGACGCTTGGCCGCCGCGTGAGCACGTTCTCGCGTGTGCGGCCCAGAGACCTCCTTCCCATCACGCCCGCCATCGCCGAACCGTCCACCGGCGAGACCATGGGACAGTCCGCCGAGAAGATGGCCAAGCTGAATCACATTCCGCGGGAGGAGCAGGACCAGTTCGCGCTGCGCTCGCACCGGCTCGCCGCGGCGGGGACCCAGGACGGACGGCTCACGGCGGAAATCATGCCGTACTACGTGCCGCCCGCGTACGATGCGGTGGTGACGCACGACAACGGCGTGCGCACCGATACCAGTCTCGAACAGCTTCAGGCGCTCAAGCCGGTGTTCGACCGGCGCTACGGCAGTGTGACGGCGGGAAATTCGTCGCCGCTCACCGACGGCGCGGCGGCGGTGATTCTCATGAGCGCGGAGAAGGCCGACGCACTCGGGTATCAGCCCCTCGCGTACATTCGGTCGTACGCATACGCCGCGCTCGATCCCGGTGAACAATTGCTGCAGGCGCCCGTGCTGGCCGCGCCCGTCGCGCTGGCGCGGGCCGGCCTCACACTCACCGATATCGACGTGGTGGAGATGCACGAGGCATTTGCTGCGCAGGTGCTGTCGAACCTGCAGGGATTCGAGAGCAAGACCTGGGCGGCGCGCGCGGGATTCAGCGAGCCGGTTGGCGAGGTGGATCGCTCGCGTCTCAATGTGATGGGCGGTTCCATCGCGATTGGGCACCCGTTCGGTGCCACTGGCGCGCGCATCACCACGACGCTCGCGCACGAGCTGCAGCGCCGCGGCGGCCAGTTCGGCATGATGACCGTGTGCGCCGCCGGCGGAATGGGATTCGCCATGGTCCTGGAGAATGCGGGATGACGGTCGGCGTCCACGAAGTCATCACCGGAACGGCCCTCTCGGTGGAGGTCGACAACGGTATCGCGATCGTCACGCTCGACGTGCCGGGCGCGAGTGTCAACACGCTGGGCCGCGCCGTCGTAGAGGAATTCAGCGATCTGTTCGACCGTGTCGAGAAGGATCTCGGCATCCGCGCGCTCGTGTTGACATCGGGCAAACCCGAGGGATTCATCGCGGGCGCCGACATCGAGCAGTTCGTCGAGCTTCGCTCCGCGCGTGAAGCGGAGCTGATGAGTCGCGCCGGCCAGGCCATGATGGATCGCGTGGAGCGATTGCGCGCCCCGGTGGTCGCGGCGATTCACGGGGCGTGTCTGGGCGGAGGTCTGGAGACCGTACTCGCGTGCGCGTATCGCATCGGCACCGATCATCCCCGAACCGTACTGGCCGCTCCCGAAGTCATGCTGGGCCTGATTCCGGGAGCGGGGGGCACGCAGCGGTTGCCGCGCCGCATCGGACTGCGCGCCGCGCTCGACATGATTCTCACCGGCAAGAACGTGCGCGCGAAGAAGGCACTGCAGCTTGGACTGCTGGACGAGATGGTGCACCCCAGCATCCTGCGCGACGTGGCGGTGGACCGCGCCCGGCAGCTCGCCTACGGTGGCATCGAGCGCGACAGGGGCCGGCTCCACGCAGGTGTCTCGAACGCGGTGTTCGAGGGGAATCTGCTGGGTCGCGGCGTGGTATTCCGAAAAGCTCGCGAGGGTGTGCTGGAAAAGACTCACGGGCACATGCCGGCGCCGCTGGCGGCGCTGGATGCCGTGCGCGCGGGTTACGAGATGGGACGCGAGCGCGGCTTCGCCGAAGAGGCACGGTTGTTCGGCGAGATGGCGATGACGCCGGAGTCGAAGCAGCTCATCTTTCTCTTCTTTGCGACGACCGCGCTGAAGAAGGATTCGGGCACCGATCTGCCCACCGAGCCGCTGCCGGTGAACAAGCTCGGGATCCTGGGTGCGGGCTTCATGGGCTCGGGGATCGCGAGCGTGGCTGCAATGCAGGGAACCGTCGTGCGACTCAAGGACGCCGACCATGCGCGCGTCGCGAAGGGGCTGAAGGCGGTCAGTGAAGTACTGCGCGAGCGACTGAAGAAAAAGCAGATCACGCGGCGCCAGTTCGACGACCAGATGACGCTCGTGGGCGGCACGGTGGAGTACGCGGGCTTCGGCAGCGTGGATCTCGTGATCGAGGCCGTGTTCGAGGACCTCACGCTCAAGCACAAGGTGCTGCAGGAAGCGGAGCAGGTCATTCCAGGTGATGCGATCTACGCCTCGAACACGAGCACGATTCCCATCACGCGCATTGCCGAGGTGTCGCAGCGGCCGGAGCAGGTGCTCGGCATGCACTTCTTCTCGCCAGTGCCCAGAATGCCGCTGCTTGAGGTGATCGTCACGGAGCGCACGGTGCCCACCGCCACGGCCACGGCGGTGGCATACGGCAAGAAGCTGGGGAAGCACGTGATCGTGGTGAACGACGGACCCGGCTTCTACACGACGCGCACACTCGCGGCGTTCCTGAACGAGGCCGGGTATCTGCTCGATCAGGGCGTGACGATCGAGGCGCTGGATCGCGCGCTGGTGGACTTCGGCTTTCCCGTTGGCCCCATCACGCTCATGGACGAAGTGGGGCTCGATGTAGGCGAGAAGGTCGGCAAGGTACTCTTCGATGCGTTTGGCGCGCGTCTGGCTCCGTCGCAGTCGCTGGCGCGTGTTGCGGCGTCGGGCCGCGCGGGACGCAAGGGCGGGAAGGGTTTCTATCAGTACAACGGGCCTGGCGGCAGGAAGGGCGCCGTGGATGAGTCGGTCTACCAGCTCCTGCCAACAGGCGTCAGTCGCATGGACATTCCCGTTGGAGAACTACAGGACCGGTGCGTGCTGGCGATGGTCAACGAGGCAGCGCACAGCCTGGAGGAGGGCGTGCTGCGCTCACCACGTGATGGCGACGTGGGAGCAGTGTTCGGCATTGGGTTTCCGCCATTCCGGGGCGGGCCGTTCCGATACATCGACGCCGTTGGCGCGGCGACCATCCTGCGCGGGCTGGAGGAATTTCACGGCCGGTTCGCGCCGCGCTTCGAGCCCGCCGGCGTAATCGTGGACATGGCGAAGAGCGGGGCGAAGTTTTATGCGGACGGCGGGAAGGGGGAGCTGGGGTGAGTGCCGGGCCCACCCGCCACCCTCCCCTTGGGAATCGGCAATCGGGAATGGGGAATCGGGGAGGAAGACCTCCCCACACCGCACCCCACCGCCTTTTTTCACCGCCGCCTCCCCCCGCTCCATCATTCCCCATTCCCACCATTCCCCATTCCCGATTGCCGATTCCCAAGGGAAGGGTGGCTGGGCGTGGAAGATTCCCGATGCCCGATCAGCATGAACCGCGTGACGTTTCCCTGGCGATCCTCTACGCCGGCCGTCACCAGCTCCGCCCCATAGCGCTCGGCTGCCGCGGCCGATGCGATCACCGCGTTGGCGTCGAGGCACTCGGCCATAAGATCGCGCACGCCGCCGGCCGTGTCGGCGATCGCCACCGGCTCGCATCCGGGGTGGCTCGCGAACCAGCGCGTGCACTGCTGGAGCGCAATCGGGTGCGAGGCCACACGGCGCAGCGGCGCAGCGGTGGTGCCAGGACGCATGATGAGGCACTGCTGCACCGGATAGCGCAGCTCGCGATACACCGTGAACGCCTGCGCTCGCGCGCGCACGGCGTTGTCGTAAATGAGTCCGGCGATGGTGTTCCACACCGGAACGACACCACGTCGCGCCAGACCATGGCGTACCGATGCGAACAGATCGTCGAAGGTCAGGCAGCAGCGGAGCTGGATGTCGGCACCAAGCAGCCGGCGCGCGGCGCCCTCGCTGAACGAACCGAGTTCGCCCTGGATGGCGACGATCACGCGGCGTGATCCTCGGCGCGGCGCGTGAGGGTGATGATGCGCCAAAACAGCTCGCGGACACCTTCCTCGGGGAGCGCCGCTTCGCGCGCCAGTTCAGCGGCGCGGCGCACGACGCGCGCCTCCTGTGCGGGATCGAGCACGGGGAGGCCGGCGGCGTGCTTCGACCTGGCAATCGCTTCGCCAACCTGCAGCCGCTCCGCCACAAGTCGCAGGATCGCCCGGTCGATCTGTTCGATCGCCGCACGGCCCGAGGCGAGCATGTCGCCGGCCGCGTCGCGTCCATTGCTGCATGGGGCGCTCATGATGCCACCGGGCGACGACGGAGGGCGGCCTGTCGCGACACGTACAGGGGCGGTTCGACAATCGCGGGCGCGCCACGCGCGAGCCGGCGGCCGGCCGCTGCCGCGAACGTTGTCGCGCCACGCATCATGGCGCTGAATGCCGGCAGCGAAAGCTGCTGTTCGCGATCGGAGCGTGACTGCTCGGGTCGGGCATGCACCTCGACGATCAACCCGTCGGCGCCAGCCGCGATGGCGGCCCAGGCGAGCGCGGGAACCAGCTCCGCGTCTCCGGCGGCATGACTGGGGTCCACGATGACGGGCAGGTGCGTCTCGCGTTTGAGCACGGGGATGGCGGAAATGTCGAGCGTGAATCGCGTGGCGCTCTCGAAGGTGCGCACGCCCCGCTCGCAGAGGATCACATCATGGTTGCCGCGCGTCATGATGTGCTCGGCGGCGAAGAGCAATTCGGTGATCGTGGCGGCGAATCCCCGTTTGAGCAGTACGGGGCGGCCAATGCGGCCCAGCTCCGCGAGGAGCGCGTAGTTCTGCATGTTGCGCGCGCCAACCTGCAGGACGTCGGCATGCTCGGCGACGAGATCCACCTGGCGGGTGTCGAGGACTTCGGTCACGACGGGCAGTCCGGTCTCCTGTCGCACCAGCGAGAGCAACTCGAGTCCCTCTGCGCCCAGGCCCTGGAACGCGTAAGGCGACGTGCGCGGTTTGAGCGCACCGCCGCGCAGCGCCGTGGCGCCGGCGTTGCGCACTCCGTGCGCCGTGGCGCGCAGCTGCTCCAGCCCCTCAACGGAGCAGGGTCCTGCGATGACGACGATACCGTTCCCGCCCACGACTGCGTCACGCGCGCTGCCAATGCGAATCGGCGTCGTGTCGTGTGCGCCGCCGGGTGAGGCATCGCGGGAGGCGAGCCGGTACGGTCGTGTCCACGCCATGATGGATTCAATGTTCACGTCCTGCTGCCAGTCGCCGGAGTCCTCCGCGGCACCGGGCGCATCGAGGCACCCGACAACGACGCGGCTGCCGCGCCGCACGGCAAGCGTACGCATTCCGCATCGCTCGAGCCGTTCGCGGAGCGCGTCAATCTGCTGATCGGCCACGCCGGGCCGGGTCGTGATCACCATTGGAATCCTCTTGGCAGCCACATGCATCGTTCGGGGGAGAAACAAAAAAGCGGCCCGTCAGGTGACGGGCCGCGCGGGCATCAGGTCTGTGCTGGTGAGTCAGCTCTGCACAACGCTCCGCCGCGGGCCCGTGAGGGGTCCGAAAAAGTACGCGGCGTAAAAGTATGAGCGCTGCAGCATGGTAGGACACATGGTAGACACCTGCATGGAGTGCGTCAAGAGGGGAATGCGGCCGCGTCCGGAGGTTGACCACGAGCCGGGGAAGCGGCAGACTGCTGAGTGACGGTTCGCGTTGCAGCATTCAGGATTCTCTTGATGCCACTGGCGCTCGGTCCCAGTCCAGAGATAGCGATCATGCAGAACTGGCGACGCATCACCGGCCTGGTACTCTTTTGCCGCGGCGCTCGCCCCGCCGCCGAATTCCGTTCGCTGGCGTGTGATGACTGCGCCCAATAATCCGCCGGTCCGGCCCGCAGGGGCAGAGGCATCGCCTCCGGCCGTTCACCCGGTAGTGATTGATTCTGCCCAGGTGCCGGAGCGTCGCGGCACGGTGGCATTTCTGGCGAGCATCAAACGTGATGGCGCATGGACGCTGCCCCGGCTCTTTCGCGCGGTGGCGTTCATGGGAGAGGTCAAGATCGATCTGACCCGCGCGCGCCTCGGCGCCGGCGAATCGCGTATCGAACTCAAGGTGATCATGGGGAACATCACGGTGCTCGTGCCGCCGGATATTCGCGTGGAGTATGACGTTGATCCCACGATCGGCAGCTTCGACGTGCGCCGCGAAGTCGAGAGTTCGACGGACATCGACGCACCCTTCGTGCACATCAGCGGCAGTGCGTTCATGGGTGCGGTGGAGGTCAAGATCGTCGATCCGAACTCGCCGAAGCGCAGGGCGAAGTGGCGGTCGCTGCTGCTGGGAGGGTAAGCGCCCAGCGGCATTGCCGGCACCCTGCCAAACGACCAGACTTACTGCGCAGGCTGGGTCGCCTGTCTGTCGCCTGTCTGTCGCCGTTCGGCGACGACGAAGCGCTCCACTACGTTCGCCTTTCCATGGGACAGTGAGACATTAATGTCGAGAATCTGCTGGCGTCCTGCGCCATTTCTGATTGCGCTGGCGGCGTTCGCCGCCGGGTGCCACGCGCCGGGTGCGAAGCCGGCGCCGGCGGCTGCGCCCGCAGGCGCTCCCGCTGTCGCTCGCACCACTGTGCCGGCGCCGTATCCGGCTGGCTGGCCGCTGGCGGCCGATGCCGCATCGCGCGCAGTGCACGGGTCGCACGCGATGATCGTGAGCAACAGCGACCTGGCGAGCGCGGCGGGGGTGGAAATCCTGCGTGAAGGTGGCAACGCGGTGGACGCGGCCGTGGCCACCGGCTTCGCGCTTGCCGTGACGTTTCCGCAGGCCGGGAATATCGGCGGCGGCGGATTCATGGTCATTCGCATGGCCGATGGCCGCATGGCGGCGCTCGACTACCGTGAGATGGCGCCCCTCAGCGCCACGCGCGACATGTACGTGGACTCGAGCGGTCATCTCACGATGAAGGGTCGTGTCGGGCCGCTCGCATCCGGCGTACCGGGCGCGGTGGCCGGGATGGCGGAAGCCTTGCGCAAGTACGGCACGATGCCGCTCGCCAGGGTGATGCAGCCGGCGATTCGGCTGGCTGCAGAGGGTTTTCCTGTTGACAGCGCGCTGTCGCGTGCGCTGGTGGGCGCGCAGAAGCTGCTCACGCCATTCGAGGGTGCGTCACTGTTCTATCCCGGCGGCCGCGCACTTGCGCCGGGCACACGGCTCGTCCAGACGGATCTGGCGCGCACCCTCAGTCTCATTGCCGAGCATGGCCCGTCGGCATTCTACAGCGGGCCGGTGGCGGACAGTCTCGTGGCCGAGATGCAGCGCGACGGAGGAAACATCACGGCCGCCGACCTCGCGAATTACAAGGCGGAATGGCGCACGCCCGTCATGGGCACGTATCGGGGCGACACGCTCATCGCCATGCCGCCATCGTCCAGTGGCGGCACCACGACCGTTGAATCGCTGAACATCCTGGAGACGTGGCCCAAACTTCCCCCGGCGGGCAGCGCCGCCGCGGTGCACGATGTGGCCGAGGCATTCCGGCGTGCGTTCATCGACCGGAACAGTGAGCTGGGTGACCCGGCGTTCGTGAAGAATCCCGTGGCGCGGCTCACGAACAAGGCATACGCCGACTCGCTGCGCACGACGATCGTGGCGGGGAAGGCGTCAAAGACACCGGAGCTCGACGCACACGGCGAGTCCATGGAAACCACGCACTACTCGGTGGTGGACGGGCAGGGCAACGCGGTCGCCACGACCACCACGCTCAACGGCTATTTCGGATCAGGCGTGTACGTGCGCGGTGCGGGCTTCTTCCTGAACAACGAGATGGATGATTTCACGTCGCAGCCGGGTACGCCGAATCAGTTCGGACTGGTCCAGGGCGAAGCCAATGCCATTGCGCCGGGCAAACGGATGCTGAGCGCCATGTCGCCCACCATCATCGTGGGCAGGGACGGCAAGGTGCTGCTCGTGGTTGGCGCGGCGGGTGGCCCGACCATCATCACGGCAACGACGCAGATCATTCTCAACGTCGTTGACCACCACATGAGCCTGGCTGACGCGATGGCGTTCCCGAGGATTCACGAGCAGGCGCTCCCCGACAAGCTCGTGTACGAGCGCGGCGGGCTGTCTGCGGCCGTGGAGGACTCGCTCACGACGATGGGCTACGAGCTTGCGCCCGTCGGCCACTTGGCCAACGCGAACGCCGTAATGCGGGTGCCTGGCGGCTGGGTCGGTGTGGTCGAGCCGCGATCAACCGGAGGGGCTGTAGGATACTGACCTCGCGCCGCCGCAGCGGGCAAACAAGCAAATAAGGGTCAGACCCCAAAAGGGGTCTGACTCTTTGAGCTTCTTTGGGCTTGCAACGGTGGATAAGGGTCAGACCTCTTTTGGGGTCTGACCCTCTCGACTCGGTATGGACGCCCGATTCGTGTTCTCCGTACTCTTTTCCGTCACACTGCGTCAGGCGACGTATGCCCCGTCCAGCCTGCACGACGCATGCTTCCTCCAGTGGGTCGCAGATTCGCGCGGCCGCACGCAATTGGTCCTTCAGGAGGGAGAAACCGTCATGTCTTCAACGCGTCGAATCCAGGCGGTCGGACTACTGGTGCTGGTGACAGCGGCGGGGCCGGCGCTGGCACAGAGTGCGCCATCGGTGGCGCCAGGTACGCGCATTCGTGTAGCGGGTCCTTTCATCCAGAGTGAGACGGGGTCGTTGCTATCGTATGGCTACGACACGGTCAAATACGTGAGGAGTGGCTCCGCTGACACCGCATCGGTCGCCACCAGCGACACTGCCCGACTTGACATCAGCAATGGGTGGCACCATCACCTCCTGCATGACATGGCAATGGGAGCCGCAGGCGGACTCGTGGTGGGCGGTATCGTTGCTGCAGCGACCTATCAGAAGCCAGACTGTCCCTCGAATAGCGGCGGCGGCTGGAACTTCTGTGGGATGGGGGACGTCGGAGGTGCCGGAGGTAACGCAGCGGTCGGCGGGATCCTGGGTGCAGGTGGTGGCGCGCTCATTGGCGCGGTTGTCGGCCTCGCAACCCGCTCCGAACGGTGGCGGCCTGTTTCCCTGGATTCCCCATCGACTTCACGCAATCGTCGCCCCGGCTCCCGGCGGCATCGCCATGGGAGTGCGGCTGGCAATGTGAACACCGTCGCTCCGATGTGCTCGCATGGGTGAGCGGACTGCGGACAGGGACCAGACCAGACCCTGCGTGAGCACGGGTCTGGTCCGACGTCTCATTCCGATGCCGACCGTCTAGGACGGCGACACGCTGCGTACTACATTCAGGACTCCGCCCGCCAATGGATGGCCAGCGTGGCGACCGATCTGCGCGAACAGCTCCAGGGCACTCTCGGTGCCGCCTATGTTCTCGAGCGCGAGCTCGGGGGTGGCGGCATGTCGCGCGTCTTCCTCGCCGAGGACCGATCACTCGAGCGGCTGATCGTCGTCAAGGTGCTGCTGCCCGAGCTCGCTGCCGGCATGAGCGTGGACCGTTTCCGTCGCGAGATCCTGCTCTCGGCGAAGCTCCAGCACCCGCACATCGTGCCGGTTCACGCAGCAGGCGAGTCGCATGGTCTGCCGTACTTCACCATGCCGTACGTGGATGGCGAGTCGCTGCGTGGGCGTATCGCGCGCGACGGGGAGCTCCCGGTGTCGGACGCGCTGCGGATTCTCCGCGACGTGGCATCGGCGCTCAACTACGCGCACTCGCGCGGTGTCGTGCATCGCGACATCAAGCCGGACAATGTGCTGCTGTCCAGTGGCGTGGCCGTGGTGACGGATTTTGGCGTGGCCAAGGCGCTCACCGTGTCCGCCTCCGCCACGCACGCGGGAAGCTCGAGCTCGAGCACGTCCACCGGCCTCGCGCTGGGCACTCCGACCTACATGGCGCCGGAGCAGGCGACGGCCGATCCGTCAATGGATCACCGGGTGGACATCTACGCATTTGGCATCATGGCGTATGAGATGCTCACCGGGCAGCCGCCGTTCACCAATCGGTCGCCGCAAGCCGTTCTCGCGGCGCATGTGACGGAGGAGCCGGAGCCAGTCGAGCGCCGGCGCCCCAGCGTTCCACCACAACTTTGCGCGCTGATCGCGCGATGTCTGGAGAAGCATCCGGCGGACCGGCCGCAATCTGCCGGTGAAATCATGCAGGCGCTCGACGCGATGGCCACGCCCAGCGGTGGAATGTCGCCGACAGGGACGGTTCGCGTCGCGCGGCGAGGAACACCGGCATCGGGTAGCTCGCCCGCGCGCCGTACAGCGCGCTACGTGCTGCTGGCGGCGTTCGTCATCGTCGTGACCGCGATGTTCCTGCTCCGCGAGCGATCACCATCCATTTTGCATGGCCTCTTTCCGGGGAAGGACGCTGGCCCGAGCAGCGCGGTGGCGCTGGTGCAGGATTCAGCAGGGGACCGGCCGGCCCGCGACAGCGCGGCCAGCCCAAGCAGTGTACGGCCGGATTCCGCGCGATCCGCTGCGGGCACCGACCGCGCGACTGCCCGCGCACCGCGCGTCAACACGACAGGAGTCCCTCCGCGCCGCGCGCATCGACCAACAGTCGAAGCGACGGACTCGGCGCCCGTAGCCGCGCCAGACTCGCAGTCCGCCGCGGCCGAGCACGCCGGCACCAGGGCCGTGCCGTCGTCGAGCTCGCCCACAGTCGACTCGGCAACATCTACCCGCGCTGCACCACGGAGCGTTGCGGGTGAATCGCTGCGCGCCGCGCCCCCCATCGTCGCTCCTTCCCCCGCGCCCGCGCGAGATGCGCGGCAGGACATCAGCGCCCTCGTCGCCAGTTACTCCGCTGCCATCGAGAAGCGCGACATCGCGGCCATCCGCCGGGTGTATCCGGGGCTCACGCCATCGCAGCAGCAGGACTGGTCACGATTCTTCGAAACCGTGCAGGGCGTCGAGGTCACACTGCACATCGCGAAGCTCGATATAGCCGACAGCACGGCCGAGGCGCAGCTCACCGGGGAGTACGTATACGACAACATGAGCACACGCCGCAGCGTGCGTCAGGCGGTCACGTTTCAAGCGACCATGCGGCGGAGTGCGGGCCTCTGGAAGATGGTCACGATCCGCTGACGTAGGCGGCCTCGCACGATTCCGGTGACGCGTGTCAGAAGTTGTATTCCAGCCCCAGTGTCCAGATGAGGTTCGGTCGCAGGCCACCGCGATTGAGGGGCCAGCCGCCGTTCGCCACGACGGTGACTCCCTCCTTCGTGAGGAGCTTCACCCCTACGCTGCCGTTCACAATGTCGTCGCGGATGTCGGGAATGTCGGCGGGGTGGATGATGCGCCGATACGGCGATTCGATCACCACATCACCGGGTACGGTGAGATGGCTCGTGCCAACCTGCAATTCCGACACGAGGTCCACGCTGAGCGTCGCCCATGGCGCCAGGAGATGGTCGAAACCCGCGGTCGCCAGCACCATGTCGTTCTCCAGCGTGCGCCGCTGATACAGATAGCCGAGGTTGACGTGCGGCGAGAACGCGCCGAACCGCGCGGAGAGCACCGCGAGGCCGCGCGCGGCGAACGCGCCAGCACCAAGCAGATCGTCCTCGCTGCCCGTGGGGAAGCGCCCCTCCGCGTAGAGCGCCACGGACAACGGATCGGCGTCGTGCACGTCGATCTTGATGCGGGCGGACACGTCGCCCACGCCCGTCGCCGATCCGCTCACGTCACGTGTTGCCTGCAACACCGGATTCGTCTGCGTACCGGCGAAGTAGTGCACCGCCGGTGGCCCTCCGAACGGGACGATTTGCGCAAAGCTGTGACCGATGAGCGTCGTCTTGACGAGGGGCAGGACGACACCGAAGTCAATGTGGTCCGTGAGTCCGTACGTGAACTGGAACGACGTGACACTCGTCGTCACATCGAGCATCAGATTGAAGTCGATCGTCTCGTTCTCGAGCGTCGGCACGCCCATGAGCGAGCAGTCACCATGCGATATGGAATCACACCCCGGGAAGTTCACGTTTTCGTGGGTGAACACGAGATGCAGATCGCTCAGGTCCGCGCCGCGCAGCGTGGAGAAATGCATGCTGGTATGGCTGACGCCGGCGAACAGGCGTCCGCGCCCGAGCGTCTGTGCGCGCTCCGCGAAAATGGGACCCGCGGACACGGAGGTCCGTACCGGCGTACCCCCTTCGAAGCGGAAGGTGGCCCCGCCGCTCGCGGCACTCACGGGGATGTTCGCCACATTGTTGCTCACGGAATTGGTCAGAAAGTCAATGATCGTCCCGTTCGCGCCGTTCGCCGACGGTACGAAGTGATTGCCATGCAGCCGGATCGCATCGGGGTTGTTCGGATCTGCCGTGCCACCCAGAAAGAGGGGCTCCTGTCCGGGCGTGAAAATGAAGAGTTGCGACAGCGTGCCGATGAGGCCTTGCGCCTGCAGGGGAGCGCAAGTCAGGACCATCAGCGGGACACTCCAGAGCAGTGTGCGCATACTTCCTCCCACGGTTGGCATGGCGTCGATGGGCCCCAATGATAGAGGAACCGGCGCGTCGCGCAACGCCTCGGCCTCTTGCTTTTGCCGCGCGCGCCGCGACAGTCTTGTCCCGGAAGAACGGTACCGCGCCGTCACGAGCGTCACGCGGACGCCTGTCACAGTTCCCCTTCAGAGGATGTCATCATGTCCTTTCGTCGTACGGCCATCACGGTCGCTGCGGTCGGTCTGGCGTGCGCGACGACGAGCGTGGCACAGGGCATCACAAAGCCCGCCGCGCCCGCGACGTCAGCCCAGCGCGCCAGCGACTCCCCGATTCCCGACATCCCCTTCACGAAGTTCGTACTGGAAAACGGACTCACGGTGCTCGTGCACGAGGACCACAAGGCGCCGGTGGTGGCGGTGAATCTCTGGTACCACGTGGGCTCCAAGAACGAGACGCCCGGAAAGACCGGCTTCGCTCACCTGTTCGAGCATCTCATGTTCGCCGGGAGCGAGAACCACAACGACCGCTACATCCCGACCGCGGAAGCCCTTGGTGCAACGGACCTGAACGGGACGACCAACGAGGACCGCACGAACTACTTCGAAACCGTGCCGACCACGGCGCTCGACCGCACGCTCTGGCTCGAGTCGGATCGCATGGGGCACCTCGTGGGCGCCATCGATCAGCAACGCCTCGACCTGCAGCGCGGCGTGGTGCAGAACGAGAAACGGCAGGATGAGAACCAGCCGTATGGCAAGACCGAGCTGGCCATCACCGAGAACACCTATCCCGCCGGTCATCCGTATTCGCACTCGGTCATCGGCTCGATGACCGATTTGAACGCCGCGTCGCTGGCCGACGTGAAGGAGTGGTTTCAGACGTATTATGGCCCGGCGAACGTCACCCTCTCGATTGCCGGCGACATCACACCCGAGGTGGCACGGGAGAAGGTCGAGAAGTACTTCGGTGACATTCCCTCCGGTCCGCCCATCGTCAAACAGGGTGCGTGGATCGCGAAGATGACCGGCACGCACCGTCAGGTCATG
This sequence comes from Gemmatimonadaceae bacterium, assembly GCA_035553215.1. Taxonomy (GTDB): domain Bacteria; phylum Gemmatimonadota; class Gemmatimonadetes; order Gemmatimonadales; family Gemmatimonadaceae; genus JADGGM01. The sequence goes on along the minus strand of DATNDS010000227.1, from coordinate 41,154 downwards.
CAGGACCGCGTGCCGCAGGCCCGTATCTACAAGATCTGGAACGTCCCGCAGTACGGTTCGCCCGACGCCACGTACCTGGATCTCGCGTCCGACATCCTTGCCGGCGGGCGCGCGTCGCGCCTCTACAAGCGACTGGTCTACCAGGACCGCACGGCGACGAGCGTGGCCGGCTATCTCGACGCGCGCGAGATCGCCGGCCAGTTCGTGCTCATCGCCACGGCGCAGCCCACGGGCGACTTGAACACGATGGAGAAAGCGCTCGATGAGGAAGTGGCGAAGTTCATCGCGAGTGGTCCGACCGCGGCGGAGCTCGAGCGCGTGAAAACGGAGTACCGCGCCAACTTCGTGCGCGGCATGGAGCGCGTGGGCGGTTTTGGCGGGACATCCGACATTCTCGCGCGCGGTCAGACCTTCCTGGATGATCCGGCGGCGTACAAGGTGCAGCTCCAACGCGTGCAACGCGCCACGGCCGCCGACATTCGGAATGCCGCGAAGCACTGGTTGGGCGACGGCGTCTATGTGCTCGAGGTACACCCCTTCCCGGCCTACACGACCGTGGCGAGCAGCGTGGACCGCAAGGTCATGCCGCCGCTGGGTACGCCGCCCGATGCGCCGCTCCCCGCCGTAGAACGCCGCACGCTGTCGAATGGACTCAAGGTGGTGCTGTCGCACCGGACGGCCATTCCCATGGTGGGGATGTCCCTGCTGCTCGACGCCGGCTTCGCGGCGGACAGGGCCGGAGCGCCGGGTATCTCATCCATGACGATGCGGATGCTCGATCAGGGCACCACCACCCGGTCCGCGCTGCAGATCGACGACGCGCTCGCATCGCTCGGCGCGAGCCTCCGCGCCGGGGCGGGACTGGACGTGGCCACCGTCTCCCTCTCCGTCCTCAAGGACAAGCTCGACCCGGCCCTCGGCATATACGCTGACGTCATTCTGCACCCATCGTTTCCGGCGTCCGATTTCGCGCGGGTGAAACAGGCGACACTTGCCCGGATTCAGCAGGAGAAGGTGCAGCCCACATCTCTGGCGCTGCGCGTCATGCCCGCACTGCTCTATGGACCGGGGCACGCGTACTCGCAGCCACTCACGGGGAGCGGCACCGAGGAATCCGTCCGCGCCATGACACGCGATGATCTCACGCAGTTCGTGCAGACCTGGTTCAAGCCGAATCACGCCACGCTCGTCGTGGTGGGCGACATCACCATGCAGGAGCTCGCGCCGAAGCTCGAACGCGCCTTCAACGGATGGAAGCCGGGTGACACTCCCGCGATGAATATCGCGACCGTGCCGGGTCCGTCACGGTCGGAGGTCTACATCCTCGACCGGCCAGGCGCCGAGCAGTCCATCATTTTCGCGGGGTCGCTCGTGGCGCCGACGAACAACCCCGACGAGCTGGCGTTCCAGACCTTCAATGATGCGTTCGGCGGGTCGTTCAGCTCGCGCATCAACATGAATCTGCGTGAGGACAAGCACTGGTCCTATGGAGTCTTCAGCTTCGCGCAGGACGCGCGGGGACAGCGCCCGTGGATCATCTATGCGCCGGTGCAGACGGACAAGACAAAGGAGTCACTGGCGGAGCTGGTGAAGGAGCTGCACGAGGTGGCGTCCACCCGACCGCTCAGCGATTCGGAAGTGCAGGGCGCGAAGGACCGCGAGACGCTCACGCTTGCCGGGCGATGGGAAACCGGAAGCGCCGTGTCCGGCGCGTTGCAGGAAATGGCGACGTACGGGCTGCCTGACGACTACTACCAGACCTACGCCTCACACATTCGTGCGCTCTCGGCGTCGGACATCGGCAAGGCCGTGTCCGATTTCGTGAAACCCGATCACGAGGTATGGGTCGTCGTGGGCGATCGCGCCAGGATCGAGGCGGGCATCCGCGGGCTGGGACTGGGAGAGGTGAGCTTCCTGGACGCGAACGGCAAGGTGGAGAGCACCACACCGTAGCCGCGCGTGTGAATCCTTGCGCATGACATACAATCATAGTAATATGTATGTCATGGAGCGTACGACAGTTTTTCTCGACAAGCTTCTCCTCCGCCGCGCTCGCCAGTTGGCGCGGCGCGAGGGGAAAAGCTTCGCGGCCGTGGTACGCGAGGCGCTCGCGGTCTATGTCGCGTCCGCCGAGCGTCCCGCATCGCGCCTGCCGGGCGTTGCGGGGCGCTTCGCCAGCGGTCACGCGGACACGTCCGAGCGCGTGGATGAGCTGCTCTGGCAGGAGCCGCACCGCTGACCGTTCTCGCGGACACGGGTGCGCTCTATGCCCTCATGGATCGTGACGACGCCTGGCACGCGCGGGTGAAGGCGTGGTGGGAGCGTTGCACGGAGGATATCCTCGTTCCGGTCGTTGTGCTCCCGGAGGTGGCGTATCTGCTGGGCAGTCGCATTGGAGCCGCCGCGGAGACGGCGTTCGCCCGTGCGGTTGGCGCAGGGGAGTTCGTGCTCGAGCCGCTCGAGCCGGAGGACATCGGGCGCGCGGCCGATCTCATGAGCATCTATGTCGATGCGCGTCTCGGCCTGGTGGACGCGTGCATCATGGCTGCGGCCGAGCGACTCGAAGTCCTCGACGTGCTCACGACGGATCGCCGGCACTTTTCTCTGGTCCGGCCACGCCACACGAATGCATTCCGGCTGCTCCCATAGGTGCGCCCTCGCCATGTGATCAGCGTGCTCCGCTCCCGCTACAGCGACTTCAGATACTGCACCAGATCCGCCATCTGCTGCTGGGTGAGGTGCAGGTTCTTCACCGTGTTGTAGCGGGCCACCACGGCGTCGAGCGTGGCAGCGCTGCCATCGTGGAAGTATGGTGGATGCTGCCAGACCCCGGCGAGCGGCGAGGTGCGATACATCTTCGTGGCGCTTCGCGCGGCATATCCGGGCTCCGTGACCACTTCCGATGGCGCGTGCAGTCGAACGTTTGCATCGGTGAAGAGCGTGCCGGTGTGACACGTCGCGCACGTTCCGGCGCCGTTGAACACCACCTTGCCGCGCGCGGCCGCAGCGGGATCGAAACTGCCCGCCGGTGGTCGGGGGGCCTGAATGGCGAGCTGGTACGCCTGCAGCGCCGCGAGCCTGGGGGCGACGAGATCAGGCGACTGGTGAATGTCGATCCCGAGTCTCGGGTCCGAGAAGTCACCCTGGCCGTGCATCTGCGTGACCGCCACGTAGCGGTTCCAGTACTCGATGTCGTCGCCGTCGCCCGTGAAGGTGATGCTGTGAATGCCGGCGAGACCATAGGCCGGCGAGATGACCACCGGGGCGTTGATCCCGTCAAAGTTGTATCTCGGATCGTAGCGACCGGCGCCCCATGAGTTGTACACCGCCTTCTGGGCCGCGGTGAGCGCGGGGGAGAGCGCGATGATGGCGCCGGGGTTGAGGTCGCGATTCGGCCGGCCATCGAGGCGAGATCCGATGCCCGGCGCGATGCGATCGTCGACCGTAGAGTGACAGAGCGCGCATGTGACACCGAACCGGGTGACGTGGTTGTTTTCGTCGACCGTGGCGACCACGCCAACCACCGCACCGAGTTTGAGGAGCGCGACCGTGGTGGCTGGGTCGTGCAGATCAACCGTTCCGGCCTGGATGGCCGCGAGCACCGTGGGCGGCAGCGTGTCCGCATCCACCTTGAGTCCGACGGACAGCGCCGTGACCGGATCCACCCCTTCGACGACCTCATTCATGTGGAGCGTGTCGGTCCAGAACTTCTCGTCGCCGAACGTGTCGAAGCGGAAAGTCTGACGGCCCTCGGAAAAATTGATCGGGCCGGTGGAACCGGAATTGTCACATGATGCGAGGGCGAGGATGCCGGAGCTGGCGAGCGCAACGCAGATCAGCGCGACGGTGCCACGGCGCAAGCCCAAGGTGCGCGCTGCAGCGAACTGAGCTACACGCCGCACGAATTCATGACGGTCCAGCATATCCCACCTCGTCGTCAGCGGATGTCGGACGGTCCGTCAGCATGACGTCCCGTGATTCCGGTCGGCGGCTGGCCCGTCAGGGTCCTGGGCGGCGAACCGAAGTCGTGCCGCGACTATACAGTGGGGTGCTTCAATTTGTCAATGTTTAATAGTAAATATTGTCGTCAATGAGGGTTATGGCCGTATCCTCATGCACAGCCTGACAGCTAAATCCAAGTTATCAGAGGACTTGCGCCAGAGACGCCGAGTTCTCGATGGACCAGTTCAGAGCACAGTCAGCAACTTCCTCCCATCCGGCCTGGCCCAGCGTGTAGTGCGAACGCCCCGGAAACTCGGTGTAGGCGGTGACCGCCTTGGAGTGTTTGAACAGGTTGAAGTTCGCTCTGGTCACCGAAGCCGGGGCGATATGGTCTTCGCCACCAGCGATCAGCAGCAACGGTGCGCGGGTGTCATTGTGGAAGTTGACCGTAGTGGCGGCGTGCGGGTTGAAGTTGGCCAGACTGGCTTGCCAGAGGACGTGATCGGGGCCAGGAACGGCATATCGCTCGTACACGGCCAGCGACTCTTCCTCGGTGAGCGTGTTCGTGAAGGCGTAGTGGAACTGCTCCGGCGTGAGGGGCACGGCGCGATGGATGTTGGCGGGATTGCTCAGGGCGGGATAGGCAACACGGAGCGTGGAGAACGGCAGAATGAAAATGCCCTTGACCGGCGCGGAGTCGATGGCCACGCCGGCGGCACCCAGTCCGCGGTCGAGCAGGATCTGGGTAATGAGTCCGCCGAAGGAATGCCCCATAATGATGGGTGGCCGGTCCAGGTCACGGACGATCTGTTCGTAGTGCTCGACAATCTCGGACAATCCCAACCCGGCGACTGGCGTGGGGTCGCGGCGAAGCTGCTCGATGTCGCCCTCCATGCCCGGCCAGCTTCGCGCGATCACGCGGAATCCGCGACTCGTGTAGCGGTCCACCCAATGCTCCCAGCTCAGCGCGGTCATCCAGAGACCATGAATCAGCACGATGGTGTCTGGCGCGGCGGCGGACGCAGCGGTCGACATCAGTTCCTCACTGGTAACGGGCTACGGTGAACGCAATGAGAATGGGGACGTGTACAGCGTAGACGGCGATCGAAAGCGTCAGGATGACGAGAGTCCCGCCACTCAGCCCATCGCGGACCAGCGCGAATTCAATGAGGCCGGCGAGCACCACGTACGCCAGCAACGCCCATTTCGCTACCTCGAAGAAGCAGGTCCAGGCGAATGTCTTCACGCGACTGAGCGCGAGCAGATTCACCGCGAGCAGGAGCACGGATGCGGCGAGCAGCATCTCCGCCGGGAGAAGCGGCACCTGTCGGGGCAGGTATGCCGCCAGATAGATGCCTCCGGCCACGATCAGCGCCAGCGACGTAATGCCGAGTTGCGTGACGGGCGGCAGCGCGCGCTCGCTCATCCGGACCGGATCCGTGTCATGATGACGAGGATCGCGACCTGCAGCGCGCCGGTAAATCCCGCACTGAACATGAAGCGTTTCATGAGTGTTTGAATGACGGCCGGATTCGGGCGTGGCTTCTTCAGCTCCATCAGTACGGCAACGTTCGCCGGCGCTATCAGTCCGAGCGCGATGAGAGCCAGGCAGCCGACGACGATGTAGCTGGCGACGACCCAGTCGTGCAGGAAGTACGAGCTGTTGACGGTGCCCATGAGCGTTCCCAGTTGCCAGCCGGCGGCCAGCGTCACGGTGACGACCGTGGGCATGATCAGCAGCAGACGCGGCATGAGTCTGGTCGTGAGCTCGATGCGCGCGGGCACGGAGAGCCGGCGCATGATGGGACCGAGGACGAAACCAAGAAACAGATCGAGGATCGTCCACGCCGCGCCAAAGACAACGTGGAGAAATACGAGCGGCCAGAGCTTGTTGGCGATGATGGCAACGACGAGCGCCGCAAAGATGGAAGCGGCGATCGGAATGCCCGCCCTCGGCACGACCTCGAAATCTGGTCGTGGAATGGCCACCGGCGATCCAGAGTGCGGATCGGCGTCCGGAATGCGCACTACAGCGTCCGTCATGCGGCGATTCTAGACCCTTGGTGGCTCACGGTCAAGCACGACGCGACCGGGGGTGTATCATCAGGGGCTGCCCCTATGCCCGCCATGCCACTTCCCATTCTGACCCGACGCCCATGAGTGACCATCGCGCCGCTGTCACCGCAGGATTTCTCGGCTGGACCCTTGATGCATTCGACTTCTTTCTCGTTGTCCTCACGCTGACGTCCATTGGCGCCGAGTTTGGACGGTCCGACGAGGCGATGACGCTGTCGCTCACGCTGACGCTGGCATTCCGGCCCGTCGGCGCCTTCATCTTCGGGCTGCTGGCTGACCGGTATGGACGGCGCCTGCCGCTCATCATTGATCTCGTCTTTTTCTCCGTGATCGAGGTGCTGACGGGGCTCGCGCCGAATTTCACCACCTTTCTGGTGCTGCGCGCGCTGTACGGCATCGGGATGGGAGGCGAGTGGGGCGTCGGCGCGTCGCTTGCCATGGAGAAAGCGCCGACGGCGCGGCGCGGGCTCCTCTCCGGCCTGCTGCAGGAGGGCTACGCAGCGGGATATCTGCTGGCAGCGGTGTGCTACTTCTTCGTCTTTCCGCAGTGGGGATGGCGTCCGCTGTTCTTCATTGGCGGCTTGCCGGCGCTGCTGGCGATCTATGTGCGGCTCAAGGTGAAGGAATCCGAAGTGTGGGAGCGCACCAGGCACACAAGCTGGGGAGAACTGGGCCGCGGCATTCTCTCGCACTGGCGCCTCTTTCTCTACCTGACCGTGCTCATGGCCATGATGAACTTTGTCTCGCACGGCACACAGGATCTCTATCCCACGTTTCTCGAACGCGGCTGGGGCTTCACGCCGCACCAGCGATCGGCGCTGACAGCGTTTTCAATGATCGGGGCGATCGTGGGCGGCGTGCTCATCGGCCACTTCTCAGATCGTATCGGCCGGCGCAAGGCGATCGTCGCCGCGCTGGGGCTGGCGGTGTTGAGCATTCCGCTCTGGGCATTCGCGCCATCGGTCACTCTGCTCGTGGCTGGCGCATTTCTCATGCAGTTCATGGTACAGGGGGCCTGGGGCGTCATTCCCGCGCACATCACGGAGCTTTCGCCGGATTCGGTGCGTGGCTTTCTCCCGGGATTCGCCTATCAGTGCGGTGTGTTGATCGCGAGCTCGATTGCGTTTCTCGAGGCATTGCTCGCGGCGCATACGAGTTATGCGACGTCCATGGCTCTCATCGCGTTCATTGTGTGTGCTGGCGGCATGCTCGCGGCGGGGCTGGGTTGGGAACGGCATGGCGTGACGTTCGGCGCCGATCAGGCTGATCGCTCGGCGCCTGCTTCCGCCGCGGTGCTGCCGCCGGCAGGATGAGCCGCTTGCGTCACCTTTTCGGCTCAAGGGAAATGTCAGGGTGATCCGCACGGCCGCGCGGCCGGTGGACCGGCTCTGACGTCAACCCTCGGAGGAGGTGAGCATGAGAGCGCTGCTCCTGATCCCGGCAATCATCGTCTTCGGCGCGAGCACCGGTTGCTCGAATGCGAACACCGCCGAGCAGCCCACCGCACTCACGGCGGATCTGATTTCGGGACATTCCGTGTCGGGCATGCAGTGGGGTCCGGTCCCATCGGTTCTTCCGCCTGGAGCCCAGATTGCCGTATTGCAGGGCAATCCCTTTGGAACCGGCGTCTACACGCTGCGCCTCAAGATGCCGCCGGGCTACACCATACCACCGCACTTTCATCCGACTGACGAAATGGCCACCGTCATCAGTGGCAATCTGCTCCTCGGCCACGGCGACGTCATCAACGAGAAGGAGACGAACCTGCTGCACGCCGGTGGATTTCTTACCGCAGTGGCCGGGGAGCACCATTACGTGATCGCGCGCGGTGCCACCATCGTGCAGGTGCACGGTGAGGGGCCATTTGCCATCACCTATGTGAATCCGCGGTAGAGACCGGAACGGAATTCGGGCGCGACACATCAGCGCCGGAGCGGCGACGATTGCCGCTTTGGCGCTGAACGATGTTCCAGGTTGCGGGCACGCAATTCGCAGCGGTTCCAGCTCGATGGTAGCAGTGATATTCTACAGTCACGAGATGCGCGGGAGCCGGGTTCAGATGCCGGCTTGCCACCGCGCGGTGGAATCATTGCAGAAGGAGATCGAGATGGCGGAACCCAGAGGACGGCGGCCGCGTGCCACCAAGCGGAGTGAGGTCGTGGAGCAGCCAGGTCGCCGTGTGGCGGAGCAGGAGGTGTCGCTCGCTGCACGAATCGATGACGTGCCGGAAATTCAAGCCGAAGCGCGCCGCGTTGTAAGCGACGACGTGGTGCGCCGCCGCGCGTATGAGCTCTACCTGATGCGCGGGGCCCAGCAGGGGAATGAGCTGGACGATTGGTTTCGCGCCGAGCGCGAAGTGCTGCAGCGCGAGCCTGACGGACGGGCACCGCGGTAGTCAAATCGACCAGTCGAAGGGAATCGAGGTCAGTCCTCTCCCGGTGTTGGACCCGGAGTGAACGGACTCGTCGGCAGACGCTGCGCGTGCTGTTTCACTCGGGCTGCGCGTGGATCGTGCCACTTGTCACGATCTGAACGGCGTAGCCCTCGAGCGAATCGGGCAGGGCGTGACGCAAACTGTCGGTGAGCTGCGCCACCATCACGTAGACCGTCGGGTGTCCGTGCTGCTCACCCTGTCCCACGCCGACCACGCCGGGAATGGCCATGAGGGAATCGGTGTGGCGCTTCAGCACGTCGCTGATCGAAGGCATTTCGTGTTTCGGGGCGTTGCCGCCCGCCGGCCCTGAAGCTCGGCAGGCGGCACACGTCGCCAGAAGTATCACGGCAAGGGCATGGCGCAGGATCACTTCCCGTCAATCGTCACGCCGAGCGCCTGCAGCACGGCGTCGATCGGATTGCCGATCGTCGTGGTCTGGCCACCGGCGAAGAGCAGGGCCACCGGATTGGCATTGGCGTCATCGGTCACGATGAGCGAACCGGAATCGCCTGCCTTGCTGAATGCGCCGTGCTGGCCACCCACGACCACCTGATTCACGAACGTCGCCACGCCGATGTCGTACTGCACGGTCACCGTTGCGTTGATGGCGCTGACACTGCCGTGCGTGCAGCCGGTGGTGCGACCGCACTTCTGCACCGCCATTCTCACGGTAGCGGCCTTCGTCGTGTGATTCGGCTGGCCGTAGCCGCCGGAGAAGGTGGCGTTGCCAACGAGGCTGGTTGTGGTGCTGGCCAGCGCCGCGTCCACGGTATTGGTGCCGCCGCCAAACTGAATCGTCACGAACTGGAAGAGCGTGCCGATCGAGCTGCCGGCTGGAATGCTGCATTGCGGACTGGTGTCATAGCGGCCCGGCTGCAGGATGTGCTCTCCCTGGCTTCCGGCGTTCTGACGCGCCAGGACGTGATTGTTGCTCAGGATATACACGCTTCCGCCTTTCGTGACCCGTGCACCCAACGTACCGGCCGCACACTCGTTTTCGTTGCCGATGGAGACGCCAAGCGGAACGGGGCGGGGAAAGGTGCCGGAGGGGTCCACGCTGCCGCCACCGCCGCCACTACCACCACCACCGGGCTTCCCCTTGCGGGGAAGCACGGCCAGGAAGGGTCCGGTCGGCAGGAGTTTCACGGGAACGCCATCCAGTTTCGTTGGCAAACCGCCAATGGCGCCGTTCGCCGTCATGATGACGACGGCCGGTGCGCCATTATCCGAAAGCCCTACGCCAATGCCTTCCACGCCGGTGCGCGCCATGATCTCGCGCTCGTGCTTGCTGCGCGCGGCCAGGGCGGCATGAAAGTCGGGCCCCTGCTGCCCGTCACGGGCAAGGTCCGGCCCGCCGGGCTGCGGCGCGGACGGGCTGGTACTGTCCGTACAGGCGGCGACAACACCGAGGGCAACGACAAGCGCGATGCGGAGTGAGCGCGCAGTGGTGCGGCGTGTGGATCGCATGCAGGTAGCCTCGTCGCGGTGACCGGAGAGCGCCGTCCGGCGGGGCGGCGCGAATTGGAATCGCCCATAATGCCGACCGCATTCGGATTGCGCCAGCGCACGGCTCCGCCGAGAGGTCGCGAGGCGGCTCGCCTCGCGTTTCGGTGGGAGTACGCCGTGCGGGCCAGAGTCTGTGGGAGCACGCCCTCCGGGTACTCTGTCGACACGGAGTTCAACGGACCTTGACGACAGCCGCGACGCGTCGCACGCTTGAAGGGAAACGCGCCGTCCGACGTCGGGCCGTGAGGACGGTGCGATGTGCCCAACGGAGGGCCGAGTCGTGGACGAGCCAATGGCAGGAGATCGTAGCGTGGGGACATCGATGGCGGCGACTGATGGCGGCAAGTACGTCTACTGCATCGTACGCAGCGCACGACCGTGCGAATTCGGCGCGATTGGAATTGGCGGCGAAGCGAATCGCGTGTACACGGTGCACCACGAGGATCTCGCGGCCGTGGTGAGCGATACACCCATCGTGATCTACGATCCGACGCGCGAGAACGTACTGGCGCATGAGTTCGTGAACGAGACGGTGATGCGCGAGCACACGGTGATACCGATGTCGTTCGGCACCGTATTCCGCTCGGGTGACGATGTGTCGGAGCTGCTGCGCTCCACCTACGAAGCGTTCAGCGATGTGCTCGACAAGATGCGCGACAAGATCGAGTTCGGCCTCAAGGTACTCTGGGATCGGGAGCGTGTCATCGCCACGCTGGAGCGCAGCAACGAGGAGATTCGCCGCCTCAAGGATGAGATCGAGCGGAACGCCCAGAACTCCACGTACTTTGCGCGCATCCAGCTGGGCCGGCTCGTGGAGGCGGCACTCGAGGAACTGGGGAGCGCGTTCGTGGCGGACGTCCACGCGTCGCTGCGGCCGGTCGCCGTCGCGAGCCGCAGCAACAAGCCGATTGGCGATCGCATGATCATGAACGCGGCGTTTCTGGTCGAACGCGCCGAGAGTGAAGCGTTCGATGAGAAGGTCAAGGCGCTGAGTCACCGCTATGAAGAGTTGCTGACCTTCAAGTACACCGGCCCGTGGCCGCCGTACAACTTCGTGAACATCAAACTCAAGCTCGAGCGCGCGGACTGATCCATCATGGGGCTGCTCTCGAAGCTGCTTACATTTCCCGTCTCCGCTCCGGTCGCCGGTGTGCGGTGGTCGCTGGAGACGGTGGAGCGTGTCGTACGCGACGAACTGGTGGATGACAGCGCCATCAAGGACGAACTGATGGCGCTGCAACTGGCGCTCGAGGAGGGAGACATTGACGGAGAGGAATACGTGCGCCGCGAAGCAGAGCTCATGCAGCGATTCCGTGAAGTCCGCTATTGGCGCGAGCAGTTCGGCATGGGCGTAAGCGGGGGTCCGGTGCGCGTGCAGCGCGATACGGAGGAGCACGGCTGAGCGGCCCCCTCTACTACGTGTACGGGGTGGTGCGCCCCGGCATGGCCATGGCGCCGGCACCGCGCGGACTGGACGGCGCGCCCGTGATGCTCGAGCCGGGTCCCGAGGCAGCTCCGGCGCTGGATCTGCCCGCGGCGGCACTGGTGTCGCACGTGGAATCCGCGGCATACACTCCGGCCGCGGTTGAAGCGCGCGTCGGCGACGTGGAGTGGGTCGGGCCGCGCGCCGAAGCGCACGACGCCGTGCTCACGTGGGCCAGTGAACAGGATGCCGTGGTGCCGTTCCCGATGTTCACGCTGTACGCGAGCGCCGAGTCGTTGCACGGAATGCTGCGGGAGCGTGGCGCGGCGCTCGATGCCTTGCTGCGGCGCGTGGCCCATGCGGATGAGTGGTCGGTGCGGCTCTTTCGCCTGGACGACGCCATGGCGGCCGCGCTCGAGGAATGGAGTCCCGCCATGGCGGAACTCGCGCGTCAGGCAGCCGCGGCGACCCCCGGCCAGCGCTACCTGATCGAGCGCAAGGCGGATGAACAGCGCGGCGCGGAACTCCGCCGCCTGAGTGCCGAGGCCGCGAGCGACAGCTTCGCTGCCCTGGCCGCGCACGCGGATGCGGCAGTGCGTGACGCGCTTCCCGCCGCGCGCACGCGGGAATCACAGACAGGTGCAGCGATTCTCGATGCGGCGTTCCTCGTGCAGCGGGATCGCGGCGCCGGCTTTCGAGCGGCCGTGGCGGAACTGGCCCGAACAGTGGAGCCCAAAGGACTCCGCGTCGCGTTGAGCGGTCCCTGGCCGCCGTACCACTTTGTGCGCGAGCCGTCGTGAGCGACAGCGAGTTCGAACTGGCTGGCGATGAGCGCCTCGTCCTCGGCGATCTGCTGAATCACGTGCTCGACAAGGGCGTCGTCATCAGCGGCGACGTGACGATCTCCGTGGCCGACATCGACCTCATTCGCGTCGGGCTGAATCTGTTCATCACCTCCATTCAGACGGAACTCCAGCACGCTGTGCTGGAGCGCCCGGTAGCCGATGCCGACCTATCTGTATTGCGTAATTCCGGCGGGACATGAGCCGCCAGCGGCGACGGCCGTGGGGGTGGAGCTCGCACCCGTGCGCGCGGTGTCGTGCGGCGAACTGGATGCCTGGGTGAGCACCGTTCCGGGCACGTCCATCGCCGGCACGCTGGCCAACGCCCGGGCGCATGACGCCGTGGTGCGCGTAGCCATGTCGCGTGCAACGCCCGTTCCCGCGCGCCTGGGGCAGGTGGTGGCGGACGACGACGATCTGCGTCGCTGGATGCGCGAGCACGCGGGCGTGCTGATTCGCTCGACCGAGCGCGTGCGCGACTGCGTGGAGATCACCCTGCGAGTGCTGCTGAGCGAAGCGGATGCGGCGGCCGGTGAGCGACAGGGCAGCGAGGCGCCGCGTGACTCGGGACGCGCCTATCTGGACTGGCTGCGCGGGCGCCAGCTGGCTCAACAGGACACGGAGCGCCGGGCCCGCCAATTGCACGAGGACATCGCGCGCCAGACGCGCGGGGTCGTCCGAGAGACCGCTGGCTTCTCCGTACATGCCGCGGTGCCGCTGCTGGAGGCGGCGCATCTGGTGCCCCGCGGGCTGATCGCGCGGCACCGCGACATCGTACACGCGGTGGTGGAAGAACGTTGGGGACTGCGCCTCATGCTGACTGGTCCATGGGCTCCGTATACATTCTGCACTGCCGCGAATGAGTGATCCGGAAGCCAGGGCCGGCGCTGAGGCGGACGCGCCACACATGGAGGCGACGGCGGGAAGCATTGACGCGTTCGCGGCAGAACTGCGCGCGGTCGCGCAGGCCTTGCCCGGGCGCATTAACGCGCTGCCGGAGAACGTGGACAGCGGGTTGGCGCGCCTCGTCTTGACAGTGGTCGAACTATTGAGGAATGTCTTGGAGCATCAGGCAGTGCGTCGCATGGATAGCGGGTCGCTCACCGATGAGCAGGTCGAACGATTGGGACTGGCCTTGCTGCGGCTGAACGAGCGCATGGACGAACTGAAATCCGTCTTTCATCTCACCGACGACGATCTTAACATCGACCTGGGGCCGCTGGGGCGCCTGCGGTGAGGAGCGCGATGACCGCAGCGCGACGTCGACACGAGCGTAGCGTACATTGACCGGAGTACAGCGGATTGTCCGAGCACCCCGTTTCCACACGCAGCCACGGCCTCGTTGAGATTCTCGACCGGGTGCTGGACAAGGGCCTCGTCATTGCGGGAGACATCAAGATCAACCTGGCGAACGTCGAGCTGCTGACGATTCAGGTTCGCCTGCTCGTGTGCTCCATCGACAAGGCGGAGCAGATTGGATTGAACTGGTGGCGATACGATCCGCGCCTGACGGCGGTCGCGACGGCACCGTACCTCACGAACGGCGACGACCTCGAGGGCCGGCTCGCCCGTCTCGAACGCCGGCTCGACGCGCTGGCGGGCCCGTCGCCTTCAACTGGATCACGCGCCGGGCAGGCTGGTCCCGAACCTCCTCTCACGGAGTGAGCACGACATGGCAATAGAGCGTTCGCCCGGTGGCAGTTCCCTCATCGACGTCCTGGATCGTGTACTGGACAAGGGAATTGTCATTGATGCGTGGGTCCGCGTGTCGCTGGTGGGCATTGATCTCGTGACGGTCGAGGCACGCATCGTGGTGGCGTCCATCGACACGTATCTCAAGTACTCCGAGGCGGTGGGCATGACGGCGCCAGGATCGCGGCCGCGCGAGATCCCCGGCACACTCACCGAGACCGAGTTGGAGCGCGTGCAGCGTGAGAACATCGAGTTGCGGTCGCGACTCGATCAGCTCCTCGCACCGGGCCGCGTCAGCTGATGTCATGACCGGTTCGAGCGTGATGGCCGGCACACCGGGCCTCGCGCCGCGGGAGCCACTCGACTTTCTCGCGACGCTCACGCACGCGCCCGACTTTGCGACGGGGGCCACTTTCGCCGTCACCGAGCTGGCACGCAGTGCAGGAGTCACGCGGTGCTGCCTGCTCGAGGTGCAATCCTCCATCGACAGTCTCGTCGTTGTGGGGCACTCAGGGTTCGACCCGCCCCTGCTGTCATTCGCGCCGATTTCACTGGGCGATCTGTCGAATCCGCTGGTGGTTGCCACCCTCGGGCTGCAGTCGGCACGTCGGCGCGATGCGACGTTCGCGCACCGGTCACCGATCGAGGACTGGCTGGCGCTCCCGATGCCGCGGCCGTATCAGCGCGGCGCACCCGCGCTGCTGTCACCCTCGCACGCCGCGGAGCTGCTGCACGCGAGCGGTGCCGAATCGCTGGCGAACGTCCCGCGTTTCGGTGAGTCGTCCGGCGGCATCTTCGTGCTCGACGCCAGCGACCTGGACGATGCCGTCGTACCGCAGCTCATTCAGCTCGCATCGCTCTGTGGGCCGGTGCTCAGCCGGCTCTCCGAGCTGGCTCTCGTGCGCAGCGAGGCGGAGCGGCTCAGGCAACTGTCGGGCCGGCTCACGGTCATGATGAACGCGCTCCCGGATCCCGTTGTCATCACGGATGCGGCGAACAACATTCTCGTCCAGAATGCACGCGCGGAGCATCTGCTCGCCGCATCCGATGCCGATTCGCCGGGGCGGCGGCGCGCGCTGGAGATGAACAATCTGCTGTTCACCTCGGGACTCGCGCGCGCGGTCATGACGCCGGGCGAGCGGTCCGCGCCGCGCGAACTGAATCTGGTGGATCCGGGCGAAGGGACCGATCTCCTGTTCGAGCTGCTGGCGCATCCGCTCAACGGCGATGAGCGGGGCGGCGCCGTACTCTCGGTGCTGCGCGACGTGACGGACCTGCGCCTGGCCTCCGAAGAGCTCGAGCGCCAGGTCCACCAGCTGCGGCAGGCGCGCGTCCAGGCCACCAAGGAGCGCGATCGTCTCAACGTGATACTTGGCAACGTGGCCGACCCGATTCTCGTGACGGACGATCAGGCGAAGATCCTGCTCATGAACGAGAAGGCGGAGCAACTCTTCGAGGTGGGTGGTACGGGAAGCAGCGCGTACGAGTACCGCGTCAAGCGCGCGGTACTCGGCAACGACACGAGATTCTCGACCTTCATTGCCGAGTTCTCGCTCTCGGGAGACCGCACCCGGCACGAGCGCATGACGCTCGTGCGTCCGGAGGACGACACCGAGCTGCCCATTGAAGTGGTGTCCGGAAAGATCCCCAACGAGCGCGGCGAGGCGGTGGCCATCGTCTCCGTGCTCCATGATCTGACCAAGCAGGTGGAGAACGAGCGGCTCTACCGCGAGCTCAAGGCGTTCTCAACCGAGCTGGAAGCGCGCGTGCGCGAGGCAACGCGCGACCTGGAAGCACAGAACGAACAGCTCAAATGGCAATCCCAGGAAGTGGAGAAGGCCAACAAGCTCAAGTCCGACTTCCTGGCGAACATGTCACATGAGCTGCGTACGCCGATCAACGCCATCATGGGGCATTCGGCGCTGGTAAGCGATGAGATCTACGGACCGCTGAACAGCCGCCAGCAAGACGCGATGCGGCGCATCGGCGCTGCCGCCCAGGACCTGCTCGCGCTGATCAACAACATTCTCGACCTCGCCAGGATCGAGGCCGGCAAGATGCCCGTGACGTCCGAGGATGTGGACCTGCGCCGCGTGATCGCCGAACTGGATCAGCAGATCGAGCCGCTGGTGAAGAAGCGCGGGCTCACCTTCTCGGTGTCCATGTGCGACGGCTGTTCGGTGATCCGGACCGATCGCCAGAAGTTCAAGCAGATCCTGCTGAATTTGCTCTCGAACGCCATCAAGTTCACCAGCCAGGGCGGCATTACCGTCACGGTGGAACGCGATGACGACGCGTTGCGCGTCGCGGTGGCCGACACGGGCATTGGCATCAAGCCCGGCGATCTCGACGTGATCTGGGAGGACTTCCGCCAGGTGGATCAATCCATGACGCGCGAGGTCGGCGGCACCGGGCTGGGTCTCAGCATCGTGCGCAATTTCATGGATCACCTGGGTGGTCACGTCACGGTGTCGAGCACGTACGGCGTGGGTACGACGTTCACGCTCACATTGCCGCTCGTGTTTCCGGCACATGCGAGCGGCCTCGTGGAGCACGTCGTACACGACGCACGCTGACCGCGCGGTCATTCCGCTCGCAGCGCTTCCAGGGGATCGATGCGGCTGGCTCGCAGCGCGGGAATCATCACGGCGGCCGCCGCGACGAGCAGCAGGAGTACGGGCATTGCCGCGAAGGTGAGCGGGTCGACTGGAGCCACGTGATAGAGCAGCGTGCGCAGATAGCGGGTCAATAGAAGCGCGGCGGCGAGCCCGAGCGCTACCCCGGCGCCAGCGGGCAGCATGCCCTGCCGCAGGACCATACCGGTCACCGCCGGGACGCTGGCGCCGAGCGCCAGACGGATGCCGATCTCCCGCGTGCGCTGTCCCACGGCGTATGAGACGACGCCGTAGGTGCCGACGGCAGCGAGCAGCAGCGCCAAAGCCGCGAACCCCGCCATCACCGACATTGTGAAGCGCTGCTCGCGCGTGGCGGCCGCCACGACATCGTTCAACGTCTGCACGTGTGTCAGCGGGACATCCGGATCCGCGTCGTGCACAAGGCGGCGGATTGGATTCACCAGCGCGAGCGGGTTCGCCGACGAGCGCACCACCAGCGTCATCGACCGGCGCGGCGCACCGAAGAGCATCCCCCACTGCGCCAGCGGCACGAACCACTTCCGCTTCACCGGAGCGAGGAGGGAGTTGTGGTGCACATCACCGATCACGCCGATGATGGTTCGCCACTTCGTGGTGTCGCCGCCGATGGCGATGCGCTGGCCGATGGGATCCTCTCCGGGGAAATATTCGCGTGCCATGGTTTCGTTGATGGCGGCCACGAGAGCGCCGTCCGCTGCGTCCGCCGCCGTGAAGAAGCGCCCGCGCACGAGGCGCTCATGCATAGCCTCGAAATATCCCGGCGTCACCACCTGCCAGTCGCCGGAGCGGCCCTGCTCGCCAAGCGGCACGGGGCGGCCCTGAATGCGCATGCCCGCGTCGCCGATCTGCGATGCGAGAGGCAGCTGCCGCACGAATCCCGCGGCCTGCACTCCGGGGAGCGCACGCACGCGGTTGCCGAGCTCCTCGTAGAAGGCGGCAACCGGCGCCGCGGAATCGTAGCGCGTGGCGGGCAGCGCCAGGCGCAGCGACAGGACGTGGCCAGGATCGAAACCCACCGGGATGCGCTGCAGGTTGCGGAAGGAGCGCACGGTGAGGCCTGCTCCGAGCACGAGCAGTACGGCGAACGCCATTTCCAGCGCGATGAGCAGCGTACGTCCGCGGCGACGATCCACGCCCCCGCTCGCGCCACGCGCGCCCTCGCGTAGTGCGGTGGACAGGTTCACGCGTGCGGCGCGCAGCGCCGGTACGATGCCGAACGCGAGCCCCGTGCCGATCGCCAGGAGAGCGGTCACGAGCAGCACTCGTCCATCCACCGTCAGCTCGGCCAGGCGCGGCACCGACGTCGGCGCGTGTGCAATGAGCACACGCACGCCGGCCCACGCCAGCGCCAACCCGAGCACGCCGCCGGAGAGTCCGAGCAGCAATCCCTCCGTGATCGCCAGTCGCAGTAGATCCGCTCTGCTCGCTCCGAGCGCCGAGCGCACCGCCACCTCGCGCAAACGCCCGTCGGCGCGAGCGAGGAGCAGATTGGCGACGTTCACACACGTGAGGAGCAGCAGCAGTCCTACCGCGGCGGCGAGGACCAGGAGTGCAGCGCGAGCGCCGCCGCTCACCTCCTGCTGCAGCGACTCCGCGAATGCGGTGAAGCGCATGTCGGGCGGATAGAGTCCTTCGCGCGTCCAGCGCTGGGTGAGGGCGCGGAGTGCGGTCGTCACGGTGGCCGGGGTCACGCCGGGCTGAAGCCGGGCGATGCCGTAGATGCCGTGGCTGCCGCGTTCCGGCGCACTCCGGTCGAGCTGCATGGGCTGGACGATCTGGGCGGCCGACAGACTCTGGAACTCGAGAGGGAAACGGAAGGTCGCCGGTAGTACCCCCACGACCTGCTGACTGGTGCCGTCGATGACGACGCTCCGTCCAACGATGCCTGCGTCGCCTCCAAAGCGGTGCTGCCAGAGATCGTAGCCCAGCATCACCACCGGTGGTCCGTTGGGGATGTCCTCCGCTTCACTGAACGTGCGGCCGAG
Source organism: Gemmatimonadaceae bacterium (assembly GCA_035553215.1). GTDB lineage: Bacteria > Gemmatimonadota > Gemmatimonadetes > Gemmatimonadales > Gemmatimonadaceae > JADGGM01. The sequence goes on along the minus strand of DATNDS010000227.1, from coordinate 22,600 downwards.
CGCCGGGTGCATCCCGAGTACGTGCAGGAAGTTCGCCGTGGCGACAACCCCTCCTGTGCTCTCCGGACCGGCCTCGCCCGTGAGCGTGACATCGCCGTTCTCTCCCCACGCGGCGACGTCGCTGAAGAGCTCATGCTGCTGCTGATAGTCGAGATATTCGGCGGGCGACAGCCAGGTCTTGTCGAAATTTGTCCACCGGCTCCAGATGAGCGCGAGCTGGCCGGGACTGCGATACGGGAGGGGCTCGAGCAGCACCGCGTTGACCACGGAGAAGATCGCGCTGTTGGCACCGATGCCGAGGGCAAGCGTGACTACAGCAACGAGCGTGAAGGCCGGGGCGCGCCGCAGGGCGCGCACCGCATGGCGCAGGTCAGGCCAGAATCGGTCCATCGGCGAGCTCCAGCGAGCGATTGGTGTGCTTTGGTCGTGGCGGCGAGGATCAGTCGCGACACGCGGTCAATGGATTCGACACGTCGGCGTGGAATTTGGTTGGGACCGAAAGCCGAAGCACTCCGCAGACCGGTCAGCGGCGCCTGTCATCGTGCGGTTCTTCCCGCCCATTTTCGATGCCCGTACACCTATCCGCGCGCGCATCCGGTTCGTACAATCTCTGGCGACGAACGGCCGACACGGAGCGAGCGATATGAATTCGCGCAGACAATTTCTCATTCGTGCACCACTTGGCCTGATCGGCGTCGCGGCGGCGTGTCGAAACCAGGGCGAAAAACCGGCAGCCGGCTCGACTGGTACCCCTGGTGGCGCCCCGGCGGGTGCGCCGGCGGGCGCACCGCCGACGTTCGGCACCGCGCCCGCTGCCGGGCCACCTGTCTCGGCGGCCACGTTCGCCGAGGCGGAGAAACTCGCGCAGGTCGAAATGAGCGAGGCGGAACGCGCGATGGCCGCAGCGAGCTGGCCAATGGCGATGGCGCCGTATCTGGAGCGGCGCACCGGTCCGCGAAAGGTCACGCTGGAACCGGCACTCGCGCCGGCGACGCACTGGGACCCGATGCTTCCGGGCATGCACGCGCATGACGAACGCGATCGATTCGTTCAGAGCAGCGCGGATCCGGGTCCGCTTCCCTCCAGCGATGCGGAGATCGCGTTCGCGCCCGTGTCGCGGCTGGCGCGCTGGATCCAGGCGCGCCGGCTGACGTCGGAACGGCTCACGGGCATCTACCTCGAGCGTCTCCAGCGATTCGATCCGAAGTTGCGCTGCGTCATCACGCTCACGAAGGATCTCGCGCTCGGCCAGGCAAGGCAGGCGGACGCCGAGATCACCGCGGGGCACTATCGCGGTCCGTTGCACGGAATTCCATGGGGATCCAAGGATCTCCTCGACACCGCTGGTGTCGCGACCACGTACGGCGCGGAGCCGTATCGCCACCGCGTGCCCGATACCGACGCGGTCGTGGTGCGGCGGCTGCATGAAGCGGGTGCGGTGCTCGTGGCGAAGTTGAGCATGGGCGCGCTCGCGCTCAATGACATCTGGTTCGGCGGGCAGACCATGAATCCCTGGCTGCTGGAGGAAGGTGCGTCCGGCTCGAGCGCCGGCCCCGGCGCAGCGACGGCGGCCGGGCTGGTGGGATTTGCGATCGGCAGCGAGACGGAGGGCAGCATCGTCAGTCCCAGCATGCGCTGCGGCGTGACGGGGCTGCGCCCCACGTATGGCCGTGTGCCGCGTACCGGCGCGATGACGCTCTGCTGGTCACTCGACAAACTTGGTCCCATGGCGCGCGGCGTGGAGGACACGATGCTCGTGCTGCACGCCATCTCGGGGCCGGATGCGGGCGATGTGGCGAGCGTGCCCAGCATGCTCGACTTCGATGCCGGTGCACCGGTGCGGGGGCTCCGCGTGGGTTACTTCCCCTCGTGGATGAAGGAGAGTCCTGCCACGAATGTGGATCGCGCCGCACTGGAGACGGTGCGCACGCTGGGCATGATTCCCACGGCGGTGACGCTTCCGGACTGGCCCGTGGATTCGCTCAACGTGATTCTTTTCGCCGAAGCGGCGGCCGCCTTCGAGGAGCTGACGCTGAGCGGTCGCGTGAACGAGATCAAGCCGCAGGTGCGGGACGCGTGGCCGAATCTCTTTCGCAGCGCGCGCTTCCTGTCAGCGGTGGACTACGTGCAGACGGATCGTCTGCGGCGGAAGTTCGCGCAGGAGATGGCGCGGATCTTTGCAACAGTTGATGTGCTGCTGGTACCGTCGCTGCGCGACGAGATGCTCACCATCACCAACTTCACGGGGCATCCGTCGCTCACGCTGCGTGCCGGTTTCGTGGAGGTTTCGGAGGCGCGCAGCGACTGGGCACCCGATCCGGCGCACCCGCTGCCAAAGTTCTCGCCGCCGCGCCGCGTGCCGCACGGGGTCACGTTCATTGGGCGTCTGTTCGACGAAGGCACGATCGCGCGCGCGGGACTCGCACTGGAGCGCGCGGTGAATGTCGCCGGTGAAACGCCACCGGGGTTCTGATCAGCCTGTTGTCGTGTGGATCCGGATTGTCGTGTCGAGCGACATCAGGGCGATTACCGGCGCATGCTCACGCGCATGACGACACCTTTCGCGGCGGCGGGCGCGACACTCAGGTAGACCTGGTACTCGTGGTACGGAATGCGGCGCCAGATCTCGAACTGATGCGTGCCGCCCCAGATGCCTCCGATGACCGCGCCGCCCAGCAGGCCGATGACGGCTCCCCTGAACGACGCGTCGGCCTGGCCGTTGTGCGTGTCGTACGTCGGACCGGGTTGCGTGCAGTTCGGATTGATGGCGGAACACCCGGCTGAGCCGGGGTTGGTCTCGGTCCCGGTTGGTGCCTTTCTGGAGTTCGTCGCACCACCCACGATCAGACCGATCCCCGCGCCGGCAAGGCCGCCGAGTAACACGCCATGCACCAGCCGCGTATGCCGGCCCTCGAACACCTCGAGTCGCGTAATGTCGCGGAACTTCACCGAGTCGGTCGCTGTGCTCTTGTCCTTCTCAAATACCAACTCCTGGTCCATTGTCGAGACCACCCTGCCCTTGACGGCGGGTGGCGACTCGACCTGGTAGCGAACATACATGCCGGGCGCGAGCGGCGTCGCGCCCTGGGCGCCCACACGTGTGAGTGGTACCAGTGCAAGCGCCAGCATCAGTGCAGAAACTTGCATCACGGGTGGCACGGAAGATCTCCTGAAGGGGGGAAGGGGGTGGGGAGGGTGGCCTCATGGCGACGACGATCATACCACGTTCAGAGTTTCTTCGCGAGGACCAGTTTGTCGTCCCGCGGCTTGTAGAAGTCCGGAATGCGCGCGATGAGCGGATAGCCGTTGCGCTCGTAGAAGCGAATGGTGCCACCGTATGCGTCCTGGGATGACGTCTCGATGAGCAGCAGCCGTCCGCCGCGCTCCCGCACGGCGTGCTCGACGAATTCCAGCAGCGTCCGACCATACCCATTGCCCTGCGCGCTGCGTTCCACGGCAATCCAGTAGAGATCATACGTGCCGTCGGTGAGCGGCGTCGGGCCGAAGCACACGTACCCGCGCACCTCGCGCCTGGCGGGATCGTTCGAGAGGTCGAGCACGAAGACGAAGTAGCCGCTGGCGTCAGCGCTGGTAATGGCGGCATCAACCAGCTCGAGCGCGGTCGCGATCTCCACCGCCGAGAACATGCCGGTTGATACGAGCAGGCGCTCCACGTCGGAGCGGTCCTCACGGCGTAGCGGGCGCACGCGCATGGCTGGAGGGCTGGCCGTCTGACGACGCGGGTCTAGTGGCGTGTGCCCGCCGCCGTCGCCCGGATCATGACGACAGCGTGCGGCGCAACAGTGGTCGCGAACGATCCGCCGAACGTCCCGAGATCCCGGTGCGACCAGAGATCGTGCACCGTGGCCGAATCGGCGTACAACCCGGCGCGGTGAAACGAAGCAGTGATCTTCGCGGAGGTATCCGAGCGATTGAACAGCACCACGGCGCGTGAGCCGTCGTGCAACGGCTTGGCCCACACTTGGAGATCGGGCGGCCCTTCCGAGACGAGAAATCCCTGCGCGCCGAGTGCGTCCTGATCCACGGCGATCACTTCAGGGTTGGTGAGGATGGCACGCGTGGTGTCGGTCATGGCGCGCAGGTCATTACCGGCGATGAGTGGTGCCGCCATGACGGCCCACAAACTGAAGTGCGCGCGATATTCGTCACTGGTCATGCCGCCATTGCCCACTTCGAGCATGTCCGGGTCGTTCCAGTGACCCGGGCCAGCGACGGCGGCGTGCTGCGCCGACTGATCGAGGTTACTGAGCATCGAGCCCCACTTGTCTTCTATGTCATCCGTCGTGCGCCAGAGTTGACCGATCCTGGGCGCCCAATCCCACGGCTGGTTGTAGCCCCACTCGCAGAGACTCAGAATGATCGGCCGGCCCGTGCGCGTGAGCGCATCGCGGAACTTGCGGTACTGCGTGGGGGCGTCCAGACCGCGTGCATGACACCAATCCTCCTTGACGTAGTCCACGCCCCAGGCAGCGAACGTGCGCGCGTCCTGCACCTCGTGCCCCAGCGTACCGGGACGTCCCTGACAGGTGTTGGTACCGGCATCCGTGTAAATGCCGAACTCGAGGCCCTTCGCATGCACGTAGTCGGCGAGTGCCTTGATGCCGTGCGGGAAGCGCTGTGGGTCGGCGACGAGAGTGCCCGCAGCATCCCGCGACACCTGCCAGCAGTCGTCAATCACGACATAGCGATATCCCGCATCGCGCATCCCGCTCGACACCATGGCATCGGCGGTCTCGCGGATGGTCTGTTCGTTCACGTCGCACGCGAAGTGGTTCCAGCTGTTCCACCCCATGGGTGGGGTGGCTGCGAGGGTGGGAGCCGGCTGCCTGAGCGGCGCAGCGTCGTCGCGCGCGTGGTTGTGCGCAGGCCCAACGAGAGCCGGTGGGACGAGGAGCAGCAGCGCGAGGGGAGCGAGGGCACGGGCAAGCACGAATGAACTCCGGAAGGGCGAATGATGGGCCGATGATGACGCTTTGGAAGACGGCGATCAAGGAGGGGAAGGCGACGCGGGTGGCGTTCGGAGTGTAGCTGATCGGCGTGGGGCTCAACTACCTGCCACGTGCTGTGTATGCCGCGCGGTTCCATGCGCCCGGTGAGGAGCGGGACTCGTAGGGCTCGTGGGACGAGTACCCGTGTACGGCAGCGAGTCGAGGAACGCGGCCAGATAGCTGCCCCAGACTTCCGGGTGCGAGTGCGTGCCGTGGCCGAAGGTGTGGCTGCTCGTCGGAATGAGCACGTAGCGGCCGTGTTTCACCTGCGGCATCAGCTTTTCCATGAGCCCCAGCTCCGGCGGGTTCACGAAATCATCCGCGGAATTGATGGCGAGCACCGGCACCGTGATCTTCCCGAGCTGGCCGGAAGGGTCGTAGACGCGCGACGCTTCAAATGCGTAGATCACGTCGTTGGCGTCGAGCGCCTGGGCGTGGTGGTCGATGTAGGCCAGAATCTCGGAGTCGGCCTGCGCGCGCGTGGGCGCCTGGCGCTGCTGCACGAGCGGGGCCGACGTCATGACGAACAGGATGCCCATGGCGGCGCGCAACCCGCGGAGCGGCGACGTGTGATAGGTTCCGTTCTTCCAGTCGGGATCGCTCTCGATGTCGTTGATGATCAATTTGCGCATCATGCGGTTCCGGCCGGCGATCGCGGTGGGCGCACAGGCGAGAGGTGCGAGGCCATCCGCGAACCCGGCATAGCGCTCGCCCCACACCCATGCGTGCATGCACCCCATGGATGTGCCCATGACGAGTCGCAGGTGATTCACGCCGAGTCCGTCCACGAGGAGTCGGCGCTGCGCGTCCACCATGTCATCGTACGTGTACTTCGGGAAGCGCATACCGAGTCCATCGCTCGGCTTGCTCGACCGGCCGTGGCCAATGCCGTCGGGGAAAATGATGTAATGCGTGGAGGTGTCGAGCGGTGCGCCCGGTGCAAACAGCAGTGACATTGGCCGGACGAGACCGGTGCCGCTACCCGTCGTGCCATGCAGCATGAGCACGGCATTCCGCACGACGCCGTCGGAGTCGCGGCGCAGATGGCCGAGCGTCACATAGTGAATGCGCAGTTCCGGGAGCGACTCGCCACTGGCGAAGCGGAAGTCATGCTCGACATAGTCGCCCTCGGTGCGTTGAGCGTATGCCCGGGGGGCGGCGAGGAGCGCAAGCGCCAGAAGAATCAGGGAGCGCATCGGGCCAATGTACCCATCATTCGGCGACACGGACAGGATGGGCGGAGGATCAATGGGGTCAGGAATCAAAGGGGTCAGAGTCGATTGCAGCGCTGACGGGAATCGGCAATCGGGAATGGGGAATCGTGGGAATGGGGAGGCCGATTGCCGATTCCCGTCAGCATTGCAATCGACTCTGACCCCAGTGATCCCTCTTTCATCCCCACGACGCAAGGCGAAGCTGCAGGCCTGGTCGCGCAGATTGAATGGTGGTCCGTTCCGCGTACATTGCACGCCCATGAGGCGGAGAATTGTAATACTCGGCCCTTCACATGCGTTCGGGGGATTGGGAATGGCGGCATTGCTTGGCGCCGTCATGGCCTGCTCGTCCGACTCGACCGCACCAGCGACCGCGTTCTCGCATCCATCGGGCGCCCAGATCACATCGCTCGATCTGGATGGGACGCCATACAGCGTAGCCGTAGCATCAACCGGGACATTCTACGTTACGCGAGTTGACGCTGCCTCGGTCGCGGGCGGTACTCTCACTGCAAACGGCGAGAATTTTACAGGTACTGTTCCGGTTGGAAGCCAACCCATTGGTGTCGCGATTGATCCGACGGGGACGTTGGCATTCGTGGCAAATTCTGACAGCAACAGCGTGAGCGTGGTGGATGTGAAGGGCGATAGTGTGATCACGACCATACCGCTCCCGTATTCGCCTACCAACGTTGCGTTCTCTTCAGATGGCCATCAGGTGTTCGTCTCGTCGATAGCGGACCAGCTCTATGTCCTGAGCCCCGCGAATCCGCAAGCGCCGAGAGCTGTGCTTGTTGGTCCGACGGTGAAAGGGCTTGCGTTCGCAGCGGGAACCGGCCTGCTGTACGCGTCCTCCGAGGCCGCTGCGTCGGTCATGATCATCGATCCAGTCACACTAACGGTTCGGCGCACCTTTCCCGTAGCCGTATCGCCGGAGGGCATCGCCGTGTCATCTGATGGCTCAAAGGTATTCATCGCGTCCAACGTAACTGGGCTCGAGGTGCTCGACACCTCGACTGGAGTGCGGACACAGGTGCCGGGAGTGGGAGCAGGCGCCGAAGATGTGGCGCTCACGCCCGACGGTCGCCAGCTCTACGTGACGACTCCCGTAGCCGGGCTGGTTCAAGTGGTGGACATCCACTCACTGACAGTCGTGCAAACGATCAGCGGTCGAATCGAGCACCCGCACCAGGTCGGATTCGATTTCAGTGGGCACACGGCGGTCATTGCTGACGACATGGGGAGGGTGTACTTCATTCGTTGAGCGGTATCGCGTGCAGGAAGTCCCGGCAAAACCAATGGGGTCAGAGTCGATTGATTTTCAATCGACTCTGACCCCATTAATCGATGCCTTTGGCCCCCTTCCACTTCCGCCCAGGCTACGCGCCTGCCAGCTCGTTCACGGCACTCGCCAGCATGTGCACCTTGGCCGCGTCCTTCGAGCCGCTGGCATCGCTCTCTACCTGCGTGGCCAGTTTCGTCAGCGCATCCTTCCGCGCGGATCCGGACGCCTGCTCGGCGCCGGAAAGCGCCTGCCGAACGGCGGCGACCTTCGCCGCGTTGAGGCCGCCCGAGCGCTCCAGCTGGTCCGTGTACGCCCGTGCCAGCGCGAAGCTCGCCGGCCACACGTACTTCTGCTGGCCCTGCACGTTCAGGTAGTCCAGGTGCGCCGTCTTCGCGGCGTCAATCTCGTTTTGCGTCAGGAGCGCGCTCGGCTGCAGCTCGTAAATGTCGAGCCCGCGCACGATCTCCGAACTCACGATCACCCCGTTGTACCAGTACGCCGACCACGAGCCGCCGAGTACGAGCCGCGTGGAATCGATCGGCCCGCGGTCGAAGAACGCAATCTCATGCGGGTGCGCCGCGTCGGTCCAGTCGAACACCGAGACGCCGCCCTGATACCAGGCCTGCACCATCACGTCGCGCCCGGGAATCGGAATGAGTGACCCGTTGTGCGCCACGCAATTCTCGACTGACGTCTGCGCCGCGGGCAGCTTGTAGTAGCTCTGGAAGTGCAACTGCCCATCCGCCACCGTGAAGATCGCATCGGCGCCCCAGTCCTTCGGATCGGTCGCGCGACACTTCGGCTGGCTGCCGCCGCCCCACTCGTCGGAGAAGAGCACCTTCGTGCCGTCGTTGTTGAACGTCGCCGAGTGCCAGTAGGAGAAGTTCGAGTCCGACGCGGCGGCGACACGTACGGGGTGCGTCGGGTCCTTGATGTCGAGTAGCAGTCCGTAGCCCTCGCAGGCGCCGCCGGCCATGCCGATCGCGGGATAGACGGTGATGTCGTGGCACTGTGTGGGTCCGGGACGCGGGCCGCTGCCCGCGGGTGGCGCACCGATCATCTTGTCAATGATGCCGGGGAGCGCCTGCCGCAGCGCGGCGCTGTCCGCCGCCGTCGCCGCACCGGTGCCGCCCCTCGCCTTCACGACGCTGTCCAGCATCGGCCCGGTGAACCGCGCGGGCAGCACCATCTGCTCACCGAAAATGGACGCGATGAACGCGCCCTTCGCCTTCGCCGAATCGATCGCGGCCTTGTCCGCCGGAGCCTCGCCGTGATGCTCGGGCGCGACGAGATCGTTGAAGATGCGCGGCGAGCTCACGATCGCCGCCTGCTCCGGGTGCGCGAGCGGCACCTTGATGACCTCGATGCGGAAGAGCGCGGTGTTGGGATCATTCGCCGGCTGTCCCTTCGAGCATCCCGGCAGCTCGCTCGGCGAGCGCACACCCGCGGAGCCCGAGATGTACACGTACACGTCGTCGGGATCCTTGGGATCCACGAGCAGCGTATGCGTGTGCGAGCCGCGGCAGGTCTGCACGTTGGCGATGTACTTCGGATTCGCCATGTCGCTGATGTCGAAGATGCGGAGTCCGCGAATGCGCTCGGCGCTCACCGTGTCCTTCACCCCTTCACCGGAGCAGTCGAGGCGCCCCTCCAGCCCTTCGGCCGACACGAACAGCAGGTTCTTGTAGACGGACACGTCGCTCTGTGACGCGGGGCAGAAGTCGGCCTTCACCAATACGGGCGCGGCCGGATTCGTGAGGTCCCAGATCTTGAAGCCGTCGAAGTTGCCCTGAATGGCGTAGTGGCCCGTGAAGGCCAGGTCGGAATTGACGCCATGCTCGAACTGTCCTTCCTCCGGCGTGTTCGACAGCAGCTTCATGTTCCACGCGGCCTCGCCGGCGCTGGTCAGTCCGGCCTTGAGTCCCACACGCGGATCGGGGTTCGGCGCGGCGGTCGCCATGTGCGACACGGGGGCGACCGAATTGCTGGCCAGCGATGACGTCGTACGCGAGCAGCCCGCGACGGCGAGTGCGCCGAGGCCGAAGGCGAGCGCGCGGCCAGAGTCGAACCGCGGTCTCGAGCGGCGTGTTGAAGACACCAGTGGCATGGAGAATTCCTCTGCAGAGGCGGAGTGAAATGCGGAAACGGTGGATGAGCGGGAAATCATTGCGCTGGCGTTCCGAACAGGAGCGACGCGAGCATCTTCTGCATCCGCGCGACCTCGGTGGTCTGATCCACGTTGATGTCGGACGCGATCTTGAAGACGGTGGGATTCTGCGCGGCGCCGTAGCTGTTGAAGAGATCCTGCACCATGGAGATCGCGCCGCGGTGATGCTGGATCATGAAGCGCAGGAAAAGCTGATCGAACTGCTCCCCGTGTGCCGCGTCGAGCTGCTTCATCTGGGCTTCGGTGAGCATGCCGGGCATGAGCATTTCATGATCGGAGCCGTTCATCGGCATGGACATCGTCATGGACGTCGAATCCGGCACAGGTTGCTGGCGATCGCGCAGCCAGTTCCGCATGGTGCGGATCTCATCCTGCTGGGCATTGATGATGCGCGATGCCAGCGTCTGCACGGATGCGCTGGCGCCGTGGCTCGGCGCCCAGCCGGCCATCACGATGGCCTGCGCATGATGCGGGATCATGCCGGTCATGAAGTGGATGTCGGCGGCGGTATAGGGGTAGCGGGCGCTGTCGGCGCGCGCCGCGGCAATGGCGGCGGCTTCATCCTGGCTCACGGAGGCAGGCTGGACCGCGGTCTGTGCGGCTCCGCGCGTCGCGCCGCTGCTGGCTGCAAACGCAAGCACCGCCGCGACGGAGACGGCGAACCGGGTATCTGAGGGTGTCATGCCGATCATTCTCCAGGAATGCTACGGGAGCCGGCTGCGTGAAGTTTCGCCGGCACGATCGGATGCTAGCTTGAACGCACGCGGCGGCAAGCGCGCCAGGATCAGCTCGCTTGAGTCCGAGGTCGCGGCGGCTGCGCCGTTCACTTCTGAAGGGGGTGTCGAATGTCCGTACCAGGTCCGGCTCTCACGCCGCATACCGCGGAGACGTGGCCCGCGCTGCCGCTCGACGCGTGGAAGGAGACGTACGCCACCCTGCACATGTGGACGCAGATCGTCGGCAAGACGCGCCTCGCGCTCGCGCCCATGGAAAACCACTGGTGGCAGGTGGTGCTCTACCTCACGCCACGCGGACTCACGACGTCGGCCATGCCCGCGGGCACGCGCACCTTCGCGGTGGAGTTCGATTTCCTGGATCACCACCTGTGGCTACGCACCAGTGACGGCAGCGAACGCAGCCTGCCGCTGGTCGCGCAGTCCGTGGCGGACTTCTACCGCGCATATCGCAACGCGCTGCAGGCACTGGGGCTGGACGTGACGATCCGTCCCGTTCCGGTGGAGATCGAGACCGCCATTCCGTTCGCCGAGGATCGCACGCACGCGTCGTATGACGCGGATGCGGCACAGCGCTGCTGGCGGATTCTCGTGCAGGCCGACCGCGTCTTCAAGCGATTTCGCGGACGCTTCCTCGGCAAGCAGAGCCCGTCGCACTTCTTCTGGGGGAGCTTCGACCTGGCCACGACGCGCTTCTCGGGACGGCGGGCGCCACTGCACCCGGGCGGCGCACCGAATTGTCCGGACTACGTGATGCACGAAGCCTACTCGCACGAATGCAGCAGTTGCGGCTTCTGGCCGGGCGGGGGCGCCATGGCCGAACCGGCGTTCTACGCGTACGCGTATCCGGCGCCCGAGGGATACGGTGCGCATGCTGTTCAACCGGCGGGCGCGTACTATAGCGCGGAGATGGGCGAGTTCCTCCTTCCGTACGAGCGTGTGCGCGGCGCGAGTGCGCCGGACGACGTGTTGCTGGAGTTTCTCCAGTCCACCTATGAGGCGGCTGGCGATCTCGCGCACTGGGACCGCGCGAGCCTGGACCGGCCGGCTGCGCAATGGCCGCGGGCGATGGCTGGGAAACATGGAGCCGGATCAGACGCGAGATGAAGCTTGACGAGCGCGTGAACGATTCCGGCTGGGCGCTCACGCGTCCGCGCGGTCGTCCGACGGCGCGCCACTCACGAGCCATGCCTCATAGCTCTCCGTAGCGCACGCCAGCCGCCACTGCTGCCAGATGAAGAGCGCCATCGCGCGCACCGGGCCGTCGCTCTCGCCCTCGGCGAGGCATCGCGCGAGGAGCCAGCGCTCGAAATTCTCCGCGTCCGGTGATTCCTGCACCGCGGCCTCGAGCAGCTCGCGCTGGATGGCCATGCCGATGGAATCGGGCGTGGTGTCGCGTTTGCGGCGCCGGCGCCGGCCCTCGCTCGCATCGAGCGCGCCGAGCAGTCCCTGACAGAACGCGGCGGGCGAAAGCATCACGTCACCAGGGTGACGTTTACCGTAAACGCGGGATGCGTCGGGCGTGCGTAGCCGCGCTCCTGCGCGGCGAGGTCCAGGGGAACGGTGTCGAGGTCCCGCCCCGAGAGATGCTCCGGCGAGAGGGCGCCGAGTGTCGCGATGGTCTTGAGATAGCCGCGGCAGCTCTCGCATGTCTCCACGCGGTTGTTCTGCTCCTGGCCCTCCACTACCAGAGAGCCAAGCTTGCGATGATCCACCTCGTCGCAGAACGCGCAGTGGAGCACGGGAAGCGACCAGTCGGCCAGACAGCGCCCGCAGCGCAGACGGCGCCGTCGCTCGATGCCGCGCATTTCGGAGAGCTGCGGCCACGCGCCGCATACGGGGCACCAGCCCCGCTGGAAGGACGGCGGAATCTGCGCGGCCAGCTCGCGCCAGCACGCGCACAGCACCGGCGTGGCGGCCAGTTGCGCGATGATGCCGAGCGCAGGCGCGGGCACGCCGGCGCCATCGGCAAAACGTGCCAGCATCTCGTCATCATATGCGATCGCCGCACGAATGAGCGCCAGGACCTCGGTCAGCGTGACGTCGCTGAGTGGAATCGCTTTCGCGAGGCCAAGGAACTGTGCGCGTGTGCGCGCAGCATCGAGGTGCAGCGTTGCCCCCTGGAGCAGCGGTCCATTCACGGGTCGCTCGGCGCTCGACACCACCAGCGATGACCACGCGGGATCACTCGCCTCGGCAAGCGTGATCCTGACGAGCTGCACCCACGGCCGCCAGGCCGGATCTATCGTCGGGTCGAGCGCGGCGCCGGAAAATCCCCGGAGAGACCGGAGCTCGGGAGCGGGCCTGGGCATACTGCCTTGGGGAGGAGACAGGGTGTGCGGGAGTACATCAACGAGCCGCCGTGCAGGTGAACGATTGTCTGGCGATTCCCGACGTCAGCCCCCGCGCCGTCGCCGCGCGTGCGTCTGGCTTCTGGCGACACGCACGCCGACAGGAGCGCGGCGCACACGACGATGGAGGCAGCGCGCGACACACGCGTCATCGGAATACCTGCGTGCCCAGCACGTGAATCTGCTCGGACGAGAGCAGCACGACCACGCGCAACAGGAAGCCGCCAACGAGCACGCAGCCCGCCGCGAGCACCACACTGCGCGCGCCATGTTCCAGCCGACGCCATCCGATGACCAATGGTAAGAGAATCCCGAGGCCAATCACTCCGACCACGAGCAGCACTCCCCACCCGTTCAGAAACGCACGCGCCACGCCGCCCAGCGATACGAGGAAGCAGAGGATCACCACCAGCTCCAGCAGCAGCGTAATACGGTCGAAGCGCATGAGCCACGCGGTGGTGTCGGGCTGCTCGATGCGGCGCCAGCGGCCGGCGAGCAGCAACGCGGCGACGCCGGTGGACACCGCCGAGAGCAGGAACAGGAGACCGAGCCACGAGGAGTCCGCCCAGATGGGCCGGTTGGTGACGGCAAGCAGCACGCCCGTATAGCCGGCGAGAAAGAGCCCGCCAAACAGGCCGCCAATCGCGCCAAAAATCGCTATGGGCCGATTGGCGAGCGCGCGGAGCGGCGCCCAGCGCAGTCGCCCTTCCGCCGCCAGTGCACCCAGCGACGCCAGCAGCGCGAAGAAGCCGAACACGAGCAATCCCCAGACGCCAACGGACATTGGCGACCACCACTTGAACATGGGCAAGCCCGTGTGATTCTGGATCATCATGTGCCAGAAGCGAAGTGGCACGCCCAGATCGACGATGAGCAGGATCCCGCTGATCACTGCTCCGGCCAGCGAGAGATAGCTCGCGAGCCGTTCGAGGGGGCGATCCTCCGCTCGGCCGAACAGGCGCATGAGCGATGCCAGCACCAGCGCGCCGCCGGAGATACCGCCGATGAAGAAATACAGAATGATGAGCCAGCGGAAATGCGGTGGCTCCGTGAAGTACGTGCTGGGCATACCGGCCTGAATGATCACGGGGCGGCCTCCGGACCGGTCGTCTCTTTCACCTGCGTGATGCGACGCGCGCGCAGCGTGAGGGCGCCCACGGCCGCCATGACGATGGCGCCCACCGTCGAGAGCAGCGTCGACCGCACCAGATTGCGTGTGGGCAGCTTGGGCTCGCGGGGCAGGCCGTATACCTCCGGTTCGTCAACGAGCAGGAAGAACGCGTTGAGTCCGCCAAGCGGGCCCTTGGGATCGGCGCCGTAGAGATACGCGCCCTTCTCGCCCAGCGAATGCAACTGTTCCACACGCGCGGCCGCGCGATCGCGCAGCATCTGCACAGGGCCGAACTGGATGGAGTCGGTGGGACACGCCTTGGAGCAGGCGGGCTCGAGGCCGGCGCTGATGCGATCGTAGCAGAGCGTGCACTTCTGCGCCGTGCCCGACACGTGATTGATGTCGATCACGCCGAACGGGCACGCGCCAATGCAGTCGCGACAGCCGTTGCAGGTGTCCGACTGGATGACGACGGTGTCGAACTCGGTTCTGATGATCGCACCGGTGGGGCACACTTCCAGGCAGGGCGCCTGCACGCAGTGCTTGCACACGTCGCTCATCATGAGCCAGCGCCCCTGGTACGGCTCGGGGAACTGCTCGATGAACTTGACGTGCCGCCACGTATCGCCGCTCAGGCGCAGTGTGTTGTCGTAGCTCTGCCCGCTCATCTCGAGGTGCGCGCCGCCGTCGCCGCGCGCGGGGAGCTGATTCCACTCCTTGCACGCCACCTCGCACGCCTTGCATCCGATGCACACCGTGGTGTCGGTAAAGAAGCCCATCGGCTCGTGCGCCTTGCCGGCGGGCGCCGCGACAGGCTGCTGCTGCAGGATCGGGAGCGCGAGCGACATCAGGCCTTCTCCACGTTGCAGACGAATGCCTTTCCCTCGTGGATCGAGACGTTCGGGTCACCCACCCAGCTCGTGAGGTCATTGACCACATCGCCCACGGCGAGACCCTGCCAGCCCCAGTGCCACGGCATGCCCACGTGGTGAATCTTCTTCCCGCCAATGGTCATGGCACCCACGCGGTTCGTCACCAGTGCCCGGGCGCGGATCTGGTGGCGCGGCGTGCTGATCTTCACGAAATCCAGGTTGGCGATGCCGCGCTCGCTCGCCAGCTCGCGGCCGATCTCGACGAAGAGCTCCGGCTGCAGCTCCGCGAGATAGGGGAGCCAGCGGCTCATCGCCCCCGAGAGGTAGTGCTCCGTGAGGCGGTAGGTCGTGATGACGCACGGATAGCGTTCGTCGCCCACGGGCGCGATGGCGTTGTACGGTTTGCCTCGCGACCACCACTTGAGCACGGGGCTGGATTGCTGCTTGTACAACTGATTGTGCACGGGCGATTCCAGCGGCTCGTAGTGCACGGGCAGCGGGCCATCCACGAGCCCGGAGGGCACGTAGAGCCACCCCCTGCCGTCGGTCTTCATGATGAATGCATCGGTGCCGGACAGTGCATCGAGGCCGATGCCGCCGGGCTTTGCCTTTGCGCCCGGCGCCTTGGTGAGCGCGAAGTCGGGCACGTCGTATCCCATCCATCGGCCGGGAGCGGTGCGCGCACCTGTGGCCGGATCGCGTCCGTTGTCCGCGCTCGCATCCCACCAGATCCAGCGCTTGCGCTCGCTCCATGGATTGCCGTGCGGGTCCGCCGAAGCGCGGTTGTAGAGCACGCGACGGTTGGCGGGCCACGCCCAACCCCACTCGAGCTCCGCGCCCGGTACGCCTGGTGGATCCGGTGTGCGTCGCGCTGAGAGGTTGTTGTCCCACGACGGAAAGACGCCGCAGTAGATCCAGCTCGCGCACGTCGTGGAGCCATCATCCTTGAGCTCGCTGAAACTGCTCAGCTGCTTCGTGGGATCGGCAGTCTGGAAGCCGTTGATCTCGCGCAGGATCTTGAGCTCGTCCAGTCCCTCGGTGGATGTGGGCGCCGTGTTCGCATCGGGCTCGTAGTCCCAGACGAGATGACGAAGGCCTTCGTCGCGCGGCAGCGTGCTGTTCGCGTACTTCGCCTTGAGACGTTTGCCGAGCTGGTAGTAGAAGAACGTGTCCGTGCGGCAGTCGCCGGGCGGATCGGCGGCCTTGGAATGCCATTGCAGCATCCGCTGCGTGTTGGTGAAGCTGCCGTCGTACTCGCCGATCTGCGTTGCCGGGAAGAAAAAGATCTCGGTCTTGATGTCCTCGACCTTGACGGTGCCGTCGGTGATTTCCGGACCGTTCTTCCAGTGCATGGCCGTTTCGGTGAGCCAGTTGTCCTTCACCACCAGCCAGTCGAGCGTCCGCATCGCCGCGCGCTGTGCCGAGCCGTTGAGCGACGTCGCCGGATTCTGTCCCACGCAGAGCATCCCCTTGATCTTTCCCTCGGCCATTGCCGCCATGACCGCCATGTGCGAGTGATCGCCGATGATCTTGGGATGCCAGTCGTAGCCCCAGTTGTTCGCCGCGGTTGCCGCGTCGCCGTACATCGACTTCAGGTACGACACCATGAACTTGGGCTGATTGGCCCAGTAGCCGGTGGGTGGTGTCTCCGTGGCGAGGTAATCGCGCAGGGTATCGTGCGACTTGAACGACGCCGGGGCATTCATGTAGCCGTGTATGGAGTGGTACAGCGTGGGCACGTCGGTGGAGCCCTGGATGGCCGCGTGACCGCGCAGCGCCATGATGCCGCCGCCGGGCCGCCCCATGTTGCCCAGCAGGAGCTGCAGCAGCGCGCAGCAACTGATCATCTGCACGCCGTCGGTGTGCTGCGTCCACGCTACCGCGTACGCAAAGCTGGTGGTCCTGTCCGCGCCGGAGTTCCGCAGAATGGCGTCGGCCACCTTGAGGAAGGTGGCGCGCGGGCAGCCCGTGACCTGCTCGACGACTTCGGGCGTGTAGCGGGCGAAGTGGCGTTTGAGAATCTGGAGGACGCAGCGCGGATCCCGCATGGTGGGGTCGCGTCTGGGCGGCGGTTTGAGGAGCGAGTGCACGAGTGCATCCCAGTGCTGCGGTGCCGGTGTGGCGGCTGCAGCCGTCGTGGCAGCGTGCGTCTGCGGATGGCCTGGCGGCAGCGTGCCGGCGCGCGTTCCACTTTCCCTGGCGAAGGAGCTCGCGTACTGCCAGCTCGCGCTGTCGTAGTTGCCCGTCAGACCGTTGTAGGGCCACTCGGGGTTCTCGCTGTAGGACTCGAGACCGGAGAAGACGCCGTCGAGATCCTCGGTATCCTTGAAGTCCGGCGAGACGATCGTCGTCGCGTTCGTGTACGTCGAGACGAACGTCTGGAAGAATGGATCGCTGTTCCAGCGCTCGCTGTTGAGTACGTGATTGATCAGGCCGCCGAGGAACGCGATGTCGCTACCGGCGCGGAGCGGCGCGTGGATGTCGCAGCTCGCGCTCGTGCGCGTGAATCGCGGATCGATGTGAATGAGCGTGGCGCCCTTGAGGCGCGCCTGCATCGGCCAGCGAAAGGCGACGGGATGGCACTCCGCCATGTTCGATCCCATGATGACGATGCAATCCGAATCCACCATGTTCCGCGGATACATCGTCGCCGCCCCTCGTCCGAGCCGTGTCCCCAGACCGGGGACGCTGGAACTGTGTCATATCCTGGCCTGATTTTCCACGGCGACGATGCCGAGTCCGCGGCAGAACTTCTGCGCCACATGATTGAACTCGTTGTCGAGCGTCGCGCCGCCAAGGGCGAAGATGGCCGGCGTCATGTTCACGAGCTTCCCGTTGGGGAGCCGCTCGATGAAGGTCTCGTCGCGCGTGGTGCCCACGAGCTCGGCCACGCGGTCCAGCGCCCAGTCGAGGCTCACGACCTCCCAGTCCGCCGCGCCCGGCTTGCGGTGCAGCACCTTTGTGGGGCGGTTGACGTTCTTGTGGAGCTGGAGAATGGCCGCGCCCTTGGGACAGAGCGTGCCTTCGTTGTGGGGGCCGCGCGGATCACCCTCGATGTTGATGATCTCGCCGTTTTTCACGTGAATGAGGGTCGCGCACCCCACCGAGCAGAAGGGGCAGATGCTGGGGACCGCACGGCTCTCCCTGATGCGCAGCGCCTGCGCCCGGGCGCGTGCGGGAGCCAGCGAGAGGCCCAGTCCCGCAAGACCGCCCAAGGCGGTTCCCGCGCCCGTGCCGGCCGCGTACCGCAGAAAATCACGACGGGAGAGTTCCACTGGCAACCGATCACCTCATGGAGTGCGCGGTGATGGCGGAATCGTGATCATGCCGAATGGGCGGCCCTGTGCCGTGTCATTCAGCGGACAAATGCCGGGTGCTTTCCGTCCTACATGGTTTGTGCCAGGACGATCAAAAGGCGAGTGGTACGTCTCAATGGGGCTCAATGGGGTCTGACCCCATTGAGACGGTTGCGGCCCTGCCGTCAGACCGCCGGTGCATCCGGGAACGTCCCTTGCGGAGCGGGGGCAGGGAGTGGAAAGCTCAGCGCAGCACGGAAGGTGGGAGGTGACGGGCGTACTCTTCGGTGGGGGACGAGATCATGACCGATCCGCTGTTCGTGACTGGGCTCCGGCGCGCGCGCCGGAACTGGGGGTGGTTCCTGGTGCTCGGGGTGATCCTGATCGGGCTCGGCGTCGCGGCGCTCTGGGAGACGTTTCTGCCGCTGGTGACGATCATCTCCGTGCTCTTCTTCGGGTGGGTGCTCGTGATTTCCGGGGGCGTGCAGATCCTGTCGTCACCGTTCGCGCGCGAGAGCAGCGGGGGCGCGGCGATCTTCCTCCAGCTCATGGCCGGGATTCTCTCGCTGGTGGTGGGGCTGCTCATGATCGCGCAACCGGATGCGGGCGCGATCGCGCTCACGCTGTTGTTCGCGGCGTTCTTCCTGTTCAGCGGCGCGTTCCGATTCATGGCGGCGCTGGGGCTGCGCTACCCCAACTGGGGCTGGGGAATGCTGGGTGGCCTCATCACCGTTGCGCTGGGAGTGCTGATCTGTGTGCACTGGCCGGAATCAGGACTCTGGTTCATCGGCGTCGCCATTGCCGTCGATCTGATCGTGCATGGGTTTGTGTGGGTGTTGTTTGCACTGGCGCTGCGGCACGTGGAGACGGTGGATTTCAGCGGGGTGAGCAGTGGGGTCAGAGTCGACTGAATTTCAATCGACTCTGACCCCATTGACCCCAGTGAAGACTGACGGGAACGCAAGGAATGGGTGTTTCAGGTTCTGACCGCCCTTGACATGCCGTCTCCGCCCATCGACCGCTCGCAGGCGCTCGCGCGCGACGGCGCCGAGTGACGCATCCAGGTCGCTCCACATGGCCTGCCAGATGCCGCGCAGGCTGTCGAGGGCGGCCGGATTGGCGGAGCGATCGCGATGGCGCACAGCCCACTCGGCAGCGCGCGTCTGCGCCGACGCCAGCGCATCGTGTATGGCGATGCTGTCGCGCCCCGTCGCGCCGGCCATATCCTCGAATACGCCAGCATAGAAGACGTCGCCGCCGCTCACGAGCGAGATCGCGCGTCCAGCCACGGCGCCGGGGTCGGCCCGTGGAACCGGCACGCCGGCGCGTACGAACGGGAGCGCCCAGTTGTCCGACGCAAAGATACCGGCCGGATTGGGCAGCCAGATCCAGGCGTGCAGCATCACGAGCCGCGCGCCGTGCATCTCGCTGTGCGCGGTCATGACCTGCGTCAGCAGATCGGTCTCTTCCGCGACCGTTCCGGTGTGCTGGTGCCACAGGTGCGGTGCCGGGAATTCCGGCGCGCTCTCCCCATCCAGCAACGCCAAGGCGTAGGCCACGCCCACGAGCGTCGGGCGTCCCTCGATGGTGGCGTACTCCAGCACTGCAGGGTGCGCGGCGTCCACGCGGCGCGAGAATATTCGGCCGATCTGGATCCAGTGCTCGCCCATGCCGGGGAAATCGTCGCCAATGGGGCGATAGCCATCGAAAATGGCCTCTTCGCGATCGCGGTACCGCGCGGTGCTCGCTCGCGCGCGCGCGAGAAAATTCACGGTGCCGCTGTCCGCGTTCACCGTGCTCATGACATCGGACGACATGCGGATGGATTCCGCGTCCGCCTGCGCGCGAGCCGGCCCTGCGATCACGCACGCAATGAGACACACCAGCGCGAGCCGGCTCATTGTCGCAGCACCTCGATACTCGTTTGCTTGTACGCCGCGAGAAGCCGCTCCTCGAGCTCCGGCGTCAGCCCCTGCGGGAACCGGCTGACGCTCCGGAGTTGCTGCGATTGCGAGGCGGTTGGAGTCTGGCCGTCATGGATCGCGACCTTCGGGAATTCGAATGACAGTCCGGTAATGACGGGCCAGGGAACGAAGGTCACGAGGTCGGCGCGCAGCACGACGAGGCCGGTGTCCTGCACGGCGAGCAGTTCGCCCGTGAAGATGTTCCGGGACTGTGTGGTGAAGCTGCCAACGGCGCCGTGAGGCGAGTGCGCCACCTGGACCCCATTCAGACTCGGTCCCATATAGCACGCCGAGGCGCCAAGTACGAGCAGCAGCGAGGTCGCGCGGTTCATGGCGGTCACCGTACCGGAATGCGTGAGGTCGCGAAGCGGCGCTCGAACTCCGGCTGGACCTGGGTCCAGCGGTGCACGGCCAATGCGAGCGTCGAGTCGGAAGGGACAAAGGGGCGGGGCCCGACTGCCTGTCTGATCCAGCTGCCGCGAATCCACTCGGTGTAGTAGCCCTCGGTGGCGAGCAGGAACGTGCGCGTGGAATCGTGCGGAGCAGGGCCGGTGGCGAATCGCACCGTGAAGCGCTGACCGGGGCTGGTGGCCAGATAGTGCCCGTCGAGCGTGCGTACGCCGGAGAGCGCGACGCTGTCGGCTACGCTGCGCGCCGTGATGACGGACGCTATCGGCAGACGCGCGGCGTGCGGATGACGGTACGCAGTTGCGACCCGGACGGTTCGTATGCGCCACTGATCGGCCACGAACGAGAGGCGGACGTGCAGCGTGTCACCCTGTATGACGGGAATCACAGCGGCAACCTGCTGCCAGGCGATCGGGCCGGAGTCGGGAATGTAGGCGACAGCCTTCCACCCGCTGCGCGTGCGCACGGCGATGTGCATGCCCATGCGGCTGCCGTACCAGCGGCCGATCTCCATCATCCGGGAGATGTCGTTCAGGTCGTGCGCCTCGAAGTCCACGGCGCGCGCACCCTGCGGACGGAGCATCTCGTCGTAGAAGAGCACTGTGTTGAGCAGACTGTTTCGCATGTCAAAGAGCAGCGCCACGCTGTCCCTGTTGGCGGGTACGGGGATGTCGATGTCGATCCAGTCATCCAGGTCCGCGGCCGTCACGTTCGAAACCGTGCCCGGATCGCTGTGGAAGGCCACCGTGTCGCCGGAGGACAGCGTCGCGGTCACGTCGTTACCCGCGCGATCACTGGCGTGCGCCACGGGAATGATGTCGCGCACGACGAGTGGGCGGTTGGCTGCGTCGGGGAGGACGTACTCGCTGCGGCTGTGGGTGACGCCGAGGAGCTCGAGCTGGTTGATGTAGTGTGTCTCGAGGGCTTCGTTGCGCACCTCGAGCGAGAGCATGCCGCCGGCGTCAGGTTGCGCGCGCAGGCGGTGCAGGTCGCGCCGTTCCAGCAGCGGCGAGATGCTGTACGAGAAGCCTTCGGCCTCGAGGGCCGCAGTTCCAGCGCTATCGGAATAAATGGTAGGACAGGACCCGAAGAGCGCGACCGCAAGAAGTCCTGCTGCGCCTACCGCGCCGACGGTGGCCAGGGTAGAGACGACGACTGACTTACCTTCGTTCGTGTGTCCGACGAAGCTCTCCATGGCCGCGACGCTGTCGAGCGGAATTGCCGCCACGCTGGCGCCGCCAGCATCAGCCGAGACGGCCAGCCTGTAGCGCAGCCCCTGCCCGAAGACCGTATCGTGGGCGACTCGTACGCCATGCTCGAACGTCACGGTCTCGCCGTCGAACAGATGTGCCTTGACCGGGGTCTGCACGGTCGCCGTGTCGCGATTCGTTATCGGACTCACGGTGACGCCCCTGAAGATGCATCCGGCGGGCGCCGCCATCGTTGCCAGGGCGAGCAGGAGTGTGAGCGGCCAGGAGAGTGGGAACCGCCGCGGAGATCGCATGGTTGGGACCCGTTCGAGGAGGGGAGTGTGGTGGACGGGTCAACGTTCGGCCGATTCCGCCGAGGAGGAAATACGTCAGATGACGTAGATGGCGTGCGATGGGCTCGCAGGGAGTCAGAGGCTCAAAAGCGTCTGACCCTATTTAGAAAGAGGGGCAAGCCAAAAGGGCAAAAAGGGGTCAGAGTCGATTGAATTTCAATCGACTCTGACCCCATAGGCGCATCCAACCAACAGCTCGAAGTACACAAGGGGATTCCCCTTGTACATGGCGTGGCCGATACGAGCCTGCAGTCTTCTTTCGCAGTGAAACGTTCCACCCCCGGGACAGCATCGAACATCGCGGACTCTACGCCCGCGCCCATGATCATCCGCACGGGCGACGCGAGCATCCAGGTAGACTCGCTCGACGCCGGTATCGCCGCGGTCCGCGCGCTCGCGAGCCGCCTTGGCGGATACGTCGCCAACAGTTCCATTACGCCCGGCAACGAGCAGACGCATTCCGCCACCATGTGGCGCAACTTCGTGAGCTTCGTCGCCGGCTTCATCGCGCTGCTCGGTTATCTCGTTCCGCTGGTGGTGGTGCTCGGCGCGTTCATGTACGGGTTGGTGACGATATCGCGGAGAATGAAGCGTCCCGTTCCTGGCGGGGTGGGGAAAACTGAATCCGAGGTCGTGGGAAGCGGCT
>DATNDS010000226.1:0-5560 GCA_035553215.1 Gemmatimonadaceae bacterium | reverse complement strand
CCGCGGGCTGCGTGCCGGACTCACGGGAACCGCGGAGCAGGTGGCGGAGCGCGTGCGCGCCTTCGCGGATGCGGGCGTGGATCTGCTGCTGCTGCAGTGCAGCCCGCAGCTGGAGGAGATGGAGCGGGTGGGCGAGCAGGTGATTCCCTTGACGGAGGCGGCAGGTCGACCGGGAGGAGAGGCGGCGGTCGCGTAGCGCAGCGCCTTTGGAGCCATCATGCCTTCAGATCCTCCGCCGAGTGGCGAGCGTGTGCCCCTGGTGTACGTACACGTTGCGGCGCTCCTTGTCGCATACATTTTTGGCGCCGACTCACCTGGCCTGATCGCCGCCATGATACTGTTGGTGGAGATTGCCACCGCTGCGGCCATGGCCGCGAACGTTCGCTCGCGGGATCATCTGGGCAGGACAGATGAGCCACGGTAATACCCGGCGACCGCCGCCGATACGGACGTGACGCTCGCGGGCACTCGGAACGCCGTTACGGGCGCACAGTGGGCGCGGGCGTCGCGCGACGGTAACCCTTCCAGCCATGCCATGCTCGCCACCGCAGCGACTCGTGCGCGCCGCGTGACTCGGAGCGCTCGTCGCGGCGCGCCGGGGTTGTTCGAGCGGTGCGGGCATGCCTGGCGAGTCCGCTACGTCATCGAGGCGCGCCACCTACGTAACTGAGCGTATCCTCCCGCCCTCTCGCGTCGTGCACCATTGCCAGTGACAGCCGGCTCGCCCGCGTCGACACCCACGCCCGACGCGATCGCCGCGCTCCTGGAGAAAGAGGTGTGCCATGCGACGCACGTGGATGCTCTTCATGATACTCCTGGCGGCGGGCTGCCAGATTCCGGACTTGACGGGACTTGGCGGGTCCGGCACTCCCGAGTGCTCGACAGGTACGCCGCAGAATTGCACGCGCACGGTAAGTATCAATGGGCCAGTGTCGTCCTGGGCAGAAGGAATGACAAGCCAACTCGAGGCGAGCGAGTCGCTTGTCGGTTATTGCACCGACATCTTCACTGGCACAGGGATTTGCAACTTCCCTGTGAGTGCGTCGTTCACCTGGTCGTCGCTCGATACGAGCGTGGCGACCGTGAGTGGAAACGGACTGGTTCACTCACGAAGCGCCGGATCCACCACGATCACCGCTACCGATCGCGCGAACGGTATTTCGGCGCAGTTCACCCTCGACGTCATTCACGTGACCAGAGTTTCGCTCACCCCAGCCAGCGTCATGCTCCTTCCCGGCGGTGTTCGCGCGCTCGCGTTCAGTGCCATGGACTCGTCCACTGGTGCGATAGCCAACTTTGTCTCGATCACCTGGCAGTCCTCGAATCCAGCCGTTGCAGCAGTTGACAGCACCGGACTCGTCACAGCGCTTTCCCTGGGGAAGTCGGTTGTCACGGCGACTACGGGCAACAACGTGAGCGGCTCGACCGCCGTGACCGTGGCGGATACCGGCAAGTTGACGTTCGTCGCGCTCAGTTCCGGGTTCAAATACACCTGCGGCATATCGAAAGCGGGTCCGGCCTACTGCTGGGGCTTTGGCGCGAATGGGAACCTCGGCAACGATACGCTGAGCTACGACGGAGTCGGACACCCCCTGCCGCTGCTGGTGAGCGGCACCGCGTCTTTCGCCACGATCAGTATCGGCAATCGGACGAGCTGTGCTCTCACCAAGGATGGCGCTGCCTGGTGCTGGGGCGGGAACTACGAAGGAGAAGTCGGCGACGGCACGACGAGCGATCGCACCGTACCGACGCCGGTCGCGGGCGGTGCGACGTATCGCAGCGTGAGCACGGGCAGCGAACACGCATGCGCGGTGCGCCAGGATGCAACCGTCGTGTGCTGGGGAGCGGGCTACTTTGGCCAGCTTGGCGCCGCCACACCCAGTATCTGCCCGGGAGCGGGCGCCGAGGTGCCATGCTCGACCTCTCCCATTGCCGTGCAAGGCGGGTTGCACTTCAGCAGCGTGAGTGCAGGCACTGGACACACATGTGGAATTGCGGATACCGGCGAGGCGTACTGCTGGGGAGCCAACGATGCGAGTCAGCTCGGCGCCGCGTCCGCGGACACCTGCGTGATACTCGGGGGTGAATCAAGGCCTTGCAGCATTGCCCCGGTGCTCGTGTCCGGAGCCACCCGGTTCGCACGCATCCGCGCCGGCTCCCGCCATACGTGCGCGCTCACCAGCGCCGGACAAGCGTATTGCTGGGGCGCGAACGACCTGGGCCAGCTGGGTAACCCGGGCGAAGACTCCGTGACGTCATCTCCGCTTCCCGTGGCCGGTGGGCTGACCTTTACCGAAATCGCCAGCGGCGATGATGCCACGTGTGGCCTGACGGCGGCAGGCGACGTGTACTGCTGGGGCGGCTGGTTTGGAGCAAACGGCCCAGGGCTCGTAAAAGGCGGTCGTCAGTTCCGGTCAATCACCGTTGGCTTCGACCACGCCTGCGGGCTCACCGCGCTGGGTGCGGCGTACTGCTGGGGAAATGCGGATGACGGCCAGCTGGGAAACGGAGCAGAGTATCCTCCGAGCGACATCCCGGTGCCCGTGTCGGATCCCGAGTAACCGGCGTCTGCCGCTGTCGTGGATGGTCGAGGCAAGGGGCCGCGATGCAGGTGCGTCGCGGCCCCTCATCCGCTTCCGGCAGATTCGCGTTATCATACTCCTGATACCGCATGACCCGGTGGATCGCGCCGCGCCATTCATGGACGGCCAGTACGGGAGGGTGAAATGAAAGCCGATACACCTGTCTCTCGCCGTGACTTCCTCAGGGCCGGCGCCACCACCGCCGCCGGCCTGACCATCGCGTTCTACATTCCATCACGCTTCACCGAAGTCGCACGCGGTCACGCGCCGAGTGTCCCGGGCAATGATGCGGCCTTCGCACCCAATGGATGGGTGCACATCGGCACCGATGGCATGGTCACGATCACCGTGGACAAATCGGAGATGGGGCAGGGGGTCAATACATCGTATCCGATGCTCGTGGCCGAGGAACTGGACGCCGACCTCGCCCTCGTTCGCGTGGGCGCCGCGCCGGAAAATCCCGCCGGGTGGACGCGTCGCATGGGGACGGGTGGCAGCAGCAGCGTACGTTCTTCGTACGACACGCTGCGCAAGGCGGGCGCCACCGCGCGTGGCATGCTCGTGGCTGCCGCCGCGCAGCAGTGGGGCGTGGACGCGTCAGCCTGTCGCACGGAGAAGGGCGCGGTGATACACACGGCGACGGGGCGCACGCTTCGCTACGGTGCGCTGGTGTCCCGTGCCGCCGCGCTGCCCGCACCCTCCGATCCGCCCCTCAAGAATCCCGCGGAGTTTCGCATCCTTGGCACGCGCGTGCGTCGCCTCGACACACCGGCCAAGGTGAATGGCACAGCGCGCTTCGGCATCGACACGCGCGTGCCCGGCATGCTGTACGCGTCCATCGAGCGCTCGCCGGCATTCGGTGGCGGCATCAGCCGCGTGGATGACTCGCGCGCCAGGACCATGCCCGGCGTAAAACGCGTCGTGCAGCTCGCCGCGGTGAAGAGCGCACGGTCGGAAAATGCCGTGGCGGTCGTGGCCGACAGCTACTGGCACGCGCTCGCCGCGCGTCGCGCGCTGCACATCGAATGGAACGATGGGCCCAATGGCTCGCTCGACAGCACCGCCATCCGCGCCAGGCTCGCGCAGCTCGCAGAAAAAGCTGGTATTCCGGCACGCACGGAAGGTGACGCCGGTGCCGCGATGAAGAGCGCCGCGAAGACGATCGAGGCCGTGTACGAGGTACCCTACCTCGCGCACGCCACCATGGAGCCCATGAACTGCACCGCGCATGTGCGCGACGACGGCTGCGATGTATGGGCTCCCACACAAGGGCAGTCGGGCACGCAGCAGGTGGCAGCCGAGGTGGCGGGGCTGCCGCCGGAGCAGGTGCGCGTGCACACGACATACCTGGGCGGCGGCTTCGGCCGGCGCAGCGAGACCGACTTTGTGGCCGAAGCGGTGCAGCTCTCCAGGGTGATGGGCGCGCCCGTCCAGGTGATCGATACGCGCGAGGACGATGTGCGCCATGATTTCTATCGTCCCACGACGTACAATCGCTTTGCCGCCGGATTCGACGCAGGCGGCAGGGTCGTGGCCTGGACCCATCGCATCGTCGGCGCGTCCATCGCGACATCCAAGGGGCGTCCGCCACGCGACGGGATTGACGGATCGCTCGTGGAGGGCGCGGCCAACGTGCCGTACGAGATCCCCGGCATTCTCGTCGAGCAGACGATCGCCGACCTCCCGATTCCGCTCGGCTACTGGCGCTCCGTGGGCAGTTCGCACAATGCGTATCTCACCGAATGCTTCGTCGACGAAGTCGCGCGCGCCGCGGGAAAGGACCCGTACGAGCTCCGCCGCGCCCTGCTTGCCAACCACCCGCGTCAACTCGGGGTGCTGGAGCTGGCGGCGGAGAAGGCGGGGTGGGGCAAGCCGCTCCCCACGGGACGCACGCGCGGCATCGCGGTGGCCGAGTCGTTCGGGTCCTACGTGGCGGAGGTGGCGGAAGTCTCACTCGACGGTAACAGTGTGCCGCGTGTGCACCGCGTGATATGCGCGGTGGACTGCGGTCCGATCGTCAATCCGGACACGATCGAAGCGCAGATGCAGAGCGGCATCGTGTACGGGCTCACGGCCGCGCTCTACGGCGACATCACGATCGATCGCGGCCGGGTTCGCCAGGGAAACTTCAACGACTACCCCATGCTCCGCATGAAGGAGATGCCGGCGGTGGAGGTGTACATCGTGCCGAGCAGCGAGAAGCAGGGCGGGATCGGCGAACCCGGCACACCGCCCATCGCGCCGGCGGTGTGCAACGCGATCTTCGCCGCGACGGGGAAACCTGTGCGGCGGCTGCCGATTGTCCGGGACGGGAAGTCCACGATTGCGGGCGTGATGTAACGCAGCGCTTCGGACACGGCGGGAGACCGGATCAACGGTCCCGTCGTGTCCGGCGTAACTCCACGAGCAGGCAGTTCGAGTCCCCCACCGCCCACTCGCCATGCACACCTTCGTTTTGCGGCGCGCCAGCGCCGTACGCATTGCCGTCGCCGTCGCGCTGCTCCTGACCACGGCGCCCGCGGCGCGCACACAGAGTGCGTCCGCCACGCCGTCCGGGGCCGCCGGTGTGACGGCGTCGGCGTCCGACAGCGCCATTCTGGCCTCCGAGCAGTACGAGCGTCCGCCGGCGGTGATCGAGCGACTCGTCACCGCGCCGCGCGAGAAGAACGTCTCGCTCAGCGCCGCCACACAGAGCCCCGATCGGCGCTGGTTCTACATGCTGGTGAGCGATGGGATGCCCAGCGTGCAGACCTTCGGAAAGCCGCATTACTATCTGGGCGAGCTGCAGGTGGACTACCTGGCGAATCGCGCGCGATCGCTCACCGATCGCGGCGCATCCAGGCTCGACCTCATTGACGGACTCACGGGCACCGTGCGCACGATTGCCGCACCGGCGGGCGCGACGCTGAGCAGCCCGGCGTGGTCGCCCGATGGTGCACGCATTGCCTACGTCGCGAACTTCGCGAACGCTACGCGCC
>DATNDS010000225.1:0-6060 GCA_035553215.1 Gemmatimonadaceae bacterium | reverse complement strand
GCTCCAGAAAGGCAACCCGGCACGGGAGAGCTTCACCGGGGACGGGGTCAACTACACGGTCGACTATTCCTATACGTACGACGAGCGTAATCGTCCGCTGACGAAGAACGGAGACCTCGTGCTCACGAACGGACCGGATGCAGGACACCGGTTCCAGACACGATCGGTGTTCTCGTACTACAGCGCGTCCGCGAGCGTCGCGCGGTGACACCTCGCGAGTTGGCATAACGCGTTCCGGAACGTGCTGGCAGTGATCAGGCAGATCGGCCTGCTAAGAACGCTGGCGCCGATACCGCGCTTGACGGCGCACCGTGCGGAACGTACCATGGCCAACTGCGTGGGAACCGCCACCACCATGCCAAACGCCGACGCCCGTGACGAAAACGAAAGCCACACCCGAACCATCCACCGACCTGTTGCTCGATCGCGTTCGGGCCGCGCTGGCGGGCGAGCCGCGCGTGGAGGAAAAGCAGGCGTTTGGCGGACGCATGTTCATGGTGCGCGGTCAACTGTGCCTCAGCGTCCGCGAGTCGCGCATGATGTTTCGCATTGATCCCGACATGCACGACCAGGTGTTGCCGCGCGACGGGTGCCGCACGATGGTCATGAAGGGACGAGCGTACCGCGGGTACGTCCACGTGGATGTGGACGCAATCCAGTCGAAGAAGAATTTCGACTTCTGGCTCGGGCTGGCACTCGACTTCAACCGGAGAACCGGCGCCACATCCGCAGCCCCGAAAAAGCGGCGCGTGCGCTGAGCAGCCGAATCGCCGTCACAGCATCGCGAATGCATACCAGACTTCCACCCGTGGTGCAGGTATGACTTCCAGATTGTTCCGCTCGTTCGCGGCCGCCTACGTCGCCGCATTCACATGCATTCTGCCAAACGGCGCCGTCGCCGCGCAGACAATCACGTCCGGCGATCAGGTCGTGCGCGCCATGCACGACAGGTACCAGAGCACGTGGTACCACACGCTGACGTTCACGCAGAAGACCACACGCCGCACGCCCGCCGACACGATGGTCGTGGAAACCTGGTACGAGTCCGCGGCCGTGCCGGGCCGCCTGCGCATTGACATCGCGCCGCGTCCCGGCGGCCGCTCCATCATCTTCGCCAACGACAGCATTGTCGTCACGCGGGGTGACAGCGTGCTGCGTCGCGTCGCGGGACGCAATCCGCTCCTCATCCTCGGCTTCGACGTATACGGCCAGTCGCCCGAACGCACGATGGAGGTGCTGCGCGCCGAGGGATTCAACCTCGCGCCGGTGCACGAGGACACGTGGAAGGGGCGCAAGGTATACGTGGTGGGCGCCAACGCCGGCGATCTGCACTCCAAGCAGTTCTGGGTGGACAGGGAGCGGCTGCTCTTCGTGCGGCTGCTCGAGCCGTCGCGCGCCGACTCCACGAAAATGGATGACACGCGCTTCGACGACTATCAGCGCCTGGGCGGCGGGTGGATCGCGCCGACTGTCGAGTCGTACTCGGGCGGCAAGCTGGTGCAGCGCGAAGAGTATCGCGACATCAAGGCCAACCCGCCGCTGCCGGCCGGCCTGTTCACGGCGGGGGGCACGTCCGGTCCGTGAGCAGGCACGAGCGCCGAGTTCGCACAGGGGCAGCGCGCCAGCGGGGGAGGGAGGGGGTCAGTACGCCACTGTCATGCGCTGTCCGATGTGTGCCGGTTTCTCGAGCTCGTTCACGAGCGCTACGGCGTAGTCCTCGAAGCTGATGACGCTCCGGCCATTCCTGTCGAACAGCATCTGGTCGCCTCCGGTCCGGAACGTTCCCGTACGCTCGCCCGGTTCGATCACATCCGCGGGACTGATGTAGGTCCAGTCGAGCCCACCGGCCTCGCTCCGGTACACCGCGAGCGCGTCCGCCTGCGCCGCTGATTCCGGCTTGTAGGCAGCCGGAAAATCAGACTGGTCCATGCGCCGCCTGCCCGGCCCAACTTCCAGGCTGCCCGCGCCGCCAACGATCACCACGCGCTTCACCCCGGCCTGTCGTGCGCCGGCGATCACGGCGTGCGCCACCGCCACCAGACTGGATGCGGGGCGACCACTCGGACTGGGCCGTGGCGACACAGCGTTCACAATGGCGTCTGCACCCGCGGCGGCTCGAGCAATGTCCGCTTCGTTCGTGGCATCGCCCCGCACGACGGTGAGCCGGCTGTCGTACGACTGGAACGATGCGGGATCGCGAACGAGAGCCGTGACCTGGTGGCCGCGGGCGAGTGCCTCGCGAGCAATGCGCTGGGCCACGTGGCCGCCGGCGCCGAGGAGAACGATGTGCATGTGCGACGCGCGTTGGAGGTGTTGAGAATGATAATGGACGCATACCGTGCGCAGCCGTGTCCGTGTGGACGAGGCGCGCGCCGGACGTAGATTCGACCGTGCACATCACGCGCCCCAACCGGCGTGCACGGCAGCAAACCAGCCCAGCCGCTCATCATCTGCCCTTGCAATGACCAACAGCCTCGAACGCCCCCGCTACGACCGGCGCGCCTTTGTCGGCTACTTCGCCAGCATCGGACTCGGCGGCACGCTGCTGCCCGGACTCCTCTGGGCCCATGCCGCGCGCGGTGAGGAGATCACCACGGCCACGATCGCCTGCGCCGAAGAGCTCGCGGGCCTCACGATTCCCGACGACGAACGCCAGCTCATGGTCGATGGGCTCACGTCGCAGGAGAAACTCATCGAGGCACTGCATGCGGTCACGCTGCCCAATGCGGTGGCGCCCGCGGTGCACTTCGACGCGTTGCTGCCGGGCGCGGTGCCCGACACGCACCAGCGCCGCATGGTGCGCAGCAGGGTGGAAATGCCGGCGGTGCCGGCGAACCTCAACGAACTCGCGTTCCTGCCGGTGACGCAGCTCTCGGAGCTGGTGCGCCGGAGAAAGGTGACGTCCACCCAGC
This sequence comes from Gemmatimonadaceae bacterium, assembly GCA_035553215.1. Taxonomy (GTDB): domain Bacteria; phylum Gemmatimonadota; class Gemmatimonadetes; order Gemmatimonadales; family Gemmatimonadaceae; genus JADGGM01. The sequence continues at coordinate 3,148 of DATNDS010000225.1, read as the reverse complement.
TCACGACGATGTACCTCGCGCGCTTGAAGCAGTACGACCCGGTGCTGCACTGCGTGATCACGCTCACCGAAGAGCGCGCGCTGGCGCAGGCCAGAGATGCGGACGCGGAGATCGCGCGCGGCCGGTATCGCGGCCCGTTGCATGGGATCCCATGGGGTGCCAAGGACCTGCTGGCGGTGAAGGGATATCCCACCACGTGGGGCGCCAGGCCGTACGAGTCGCAGACCATCGAAGAAGACGCTACGGTAGTGCAGCGGCTCGACGCGGCGGGCGCGGTGCTCGTCGCCAAGCTTTCGCTCGGCGCGCTCGCCATGGGCGATGTCTGGTTCGGCGGCATGACGCGCAATCCCTGGAAGCCCGACCAGGGGTCGAGCGGCTCGTCCGCTGGGCCGGCAAGTGCGACATCGGCGGGCCTCGTGGGCTTCGGTGTGGGGAGCGAGACGCTGGGCTCCATCTCGTCGCCCAGTACGCGCTGCGGCGTCACCGGGTGCCGGCCGACCTTCGGTAGAGTACCGCGCACCGGCGCCATGGCGTTGTCGTGGAGCATGGACAAGCTCGGCCCCATTTGCCGGAGCGTGGAGGACTGCGCGCTCGTGCTGGATGCGATTCGCGGGCCCGACGGGAAGGATGGCACCGTACACGACGCGGCGTTCAACTGGGATGCGACGGTGAAGCCCTCGAGTCTCCGGGTGGGCTACCTCAAGAGCGCATTCGACCAGACCGAGCGCCATCGCACGAAGGCATTCGACGACGCGGCGCTGGAGGTGTTGCGCAAGCTCGGCGTCAATCTCATTCCGGTGGAGCTGCCGGAATTCCCGTACCGCGCGATGACGATCATTCTGCAGGCGGAAGCCGCGGCGGCGTTCGATGATCTCACGCGGTCGGGACGCGACCGCGAGATGGTGCAGCAGGATGCGAGCGCGTGGCCGAACACCTTTCGCGTGGCGCGCTTCATTCCGGCGGTGGACTACGTGAACGCGAACCGGGTGCGGACGCAGGCCATGGAGACCATGCGCACGCTGATGTCCGGTGTGGACGTGATCGTGACGCCAACGGGCGGGATCCAGCTCACGGTGACGAACCTCACCGGGCATCCAGCGGTGATCGTGCCCAACGGCTTCAATCCGGACGGCACGCCGGTGTCGCTCACGTTTCTCGGCGACCTCTTTGGCGAAGCGAAGATGCTGGCGCTGGCGTACGCGTATCAGCAGGCTACCGGCTTCCACCTCAAACACCCGGCGCTGTAAAGGGCAGCCCCAGGGGCAGCCCCTTTCCCTTCCCCCGAAAACAACGATGTCACACGCCACGATTCAGCTTGACACGCAGGATGGTCACTGTCCGACGCACATCTTCCGCCCCGGCGACGGCGATGGCCCGTGGCCGGGAGTGCTCTTCTACATGGATGGCATCGGCATCCGGCCGGCGCTCTTCGAGATGGGCGAACGCATGGCGCGCGCCGGCTACTACGTGATGCTGCCGGACCTGTTCTACCGGATCGGGCCCACGTCGTTCGACGCGAAGACGCTGTTCACCGATCCCGTGCAGCGCGAGTATTTCATGACGCGCGTGCGGCCCACGGCGAGCATCGCGAACATCATGCGTGACACCAGTGCCTTCCTCGCGTACCTGACCGAACAGCCCAACGTCCGCGCCGGAAAGATCGGCGTGACCGGATACTGCCTGGGCGGGCAGATGTCGTTTGCCGCCTCAGGCCACTTTCCCGATCAGGTGGCGGCCGCCGCGTCGTATCACCCGAGCGGCCTCGCCACCGATGCGCCCGACAGCCCGCATCTGCTGGCGCCGCGCATCACGGCGCGCGTCTACATCGGCGGCGCGAAGGAGGACAACGGGTTCGACGACGCGCAGAAGGCGCGGCTCGATCGGGCGCTCACGGATGCCGGCGTCGTGCACACCATCGAGACGTACAACGCGCGGCATGGCTGGGTGCCGCCGGACACGCCGGTGCACGATGCGGCGGAAGCGGAGCGGCACTGGGAAACGCTGTTCGCCCTGTTCCACGACACGCTCGGAGGAGCGCAGGTTGCGCACCATGCGTAGACAGACACGCATGACGGAATTCCGTACATCCCATCATTCACAGCCGTAACTCCCTTCAATTGGAACTGGCCATGCCCCGTTCGATGCTCCTCGGCTTCGCCCTGCTCCTGTTCGCCGCTCCCACCCTCGCCGTCGCACAGAGTACCGCGTCGTACGATGTGATCATCCGGCACGGCCACATCATCGACGGTACCGGTTCCCCGTGGTACGAGGGCGACGTGGGTGTGCGCGACGGTCGCATCGCCGCGATCGGTGACCTTGCGCACGCCAGCGCAAAGCAGACCATCGACGCGCACGAGATGGTGATCGCACCGGGCTTCATCGACATGCTGGGCCAATCCGAGCTCACCGTACTCGTGGATCCGCGGCTGCCGTCCAAGATCTTCCAGGGCATCACGACGGAGATCACCGGCGAGGGCGAGTCCGTGGCACCGCTCGACAGCGCGATGCTCGCCGAGGATGCGCCGACGTACAAACACTATGGCATCACGGCAGACTGGCGCACGCTCGGCGAATACTTCGCGCGACTCGAGAAGCAGGGCATCGGCATCAACCTTGGCACGTACGTGGGCGCAGCGTCGGTGCGCGAGATGGTGCTCGGCTACGGCGACCGCACACCCACGCCCGATGAGCTGCACCGCATGCAGGATCTCGTCGCGCAGGCCATGCGCGAAGGGGCACTCGGCGTATCCACCGCGCTGCAGTATCCGCCGGCGCCGTACGCGAAGACCGACGAATTGATGGCGCTCGCGGCCACGGCGTCGCAGTACGGCGGCATCTACGCCACGCACATGCGGAGCGAGGGCGAAACGGAGATGGCCGCGCTGGATGAGACGTTCCGCATCGCGCGCGAGGCGCACATCCCCGTCGAGATCTTTCACCTCAAGAGCGCGGGCAAGGCCAACTGGGGAAAGATGCCGCAGGTGGTTGCGCGCATCGACTCGGCGCGGCGCAACGGGCTCGACATCGCCGCGGATACGTACGCATACACCGCGTGGGAGAACGGCATGTCCGCCTTCGTGCCGCCATGGGCGCACGACGGCGGCACCGCGAAGCTCGTCGAGCGGCTCAAGCAACCCGCCATGCGCAC
>DATNDS010000224.1:0-5380 GCA_035553215.1 Gemmatimonadaceae bacterium | reverse complement strand
TTCCACGTCCATTCTCGCGGGCGTGCTCGGCTGGGCACCAAAGCAACTCGCCGTGCGCTCCGTGGCGTGGGCCGGGCCGTCGGTATCGCAGACCAGGTGCATGAAGCCCTGGGCCATTCCGTACGTGAATCTCCGGGGTCGCATCAACAGCTATCTCGGTCTTCCCGATGACCCGGTCACGGATACCGCGTCGTTGTCGCAGTCCGATGTGCAGGCGCTCCGCGAGATGAGTGACGTGCAGCGCACGTTCACGCTCAAGATTTCGCGGTGGAAGGACATTGATGCCGGCATGCCAGGCAACTTCGGCGCCGTTGATCTGCCGCCGGTCAAGGCGGCGGACGGCACCTCGGGCACGCCGGGCACCGGTGGCGCCGTATACCAGGAGAACATTGAAGGCGTTGACGGCGCCGGGAATCCGGTGTGCTGGACGGTTGGCGTTGGCGATGAGCTGCAGACCGAGACAGGGAACATGGTTGGTCCGACGGACAAGGGAGTGACGGACGCGCTCTGCACGCAGACGGACCCCAGTCTCAATTGCCTTGGAGCCGATGGAAGCAACCCGATCATCAAGTCGGCCTTCTTCATTCCCGATGGCAAGACAAAGGGACGCACCACGGTCATCGTGAGCGCCATCGGCTCCTTCAAGCTCACGAAGTGGGATGGCAAGCAGATCACCGGCGTGTTCGTGCCGGCCCAGGACAAGGGGCCAGTCGGCACGGGAAGTACGACGCTGCAGCGGGTCGTGCTGGTGAAGTGAAGGCCGTGCAGCCGGTCATCTGCACGGCCCACACTCACCAACCGATCACTTTCCCACCTGCGTCCAGAGGAAGTCGTACGCGAGCGCGTGCAAGAACGCGGACTGCTTGTTGTCCGCCGCGGCGCCGTGCCCGCCCTCCGTGTTCTCGTAGAACCAGACATTCTTATAGCCCATCGCCTGCATCCGCGCGGCCATCTTTCGCGCCTGCACCGGACCCACCCGGTCATCGCTGGTGGCCGTGTAGAAGAGGATGGGCGGATACGTCATGCCGGTCTTCACGTTCTGGTACGGCGAGAACGTCCTGATGAACGCCCACTCGTCGGGCTTGTCCGGATCGCCATACTCCGCGATCCATGACGCACCGGCGCCCAGGTGCGTGTAGCGCTTCATGTCGAGCAGTGGCACCTCGCACACGATCGCGCCAAAGAGCTGCGGATACGTCGTGAGCATGTTGCCCATGAGGAGACCACCGTTGCTGCCGCCTTCGGCGCCCAGTCGCGCCGGGCGCGTGACGTGCCGCGTCGTCAGGTCTTCCGCCACCGACGCGAAATCCTCGTATGCGCGCGGGCGATTCGCCTTGAGCGCGGCGTTGTGCCAGCGCGGGCCGTACTCGCCGCCACCGCGAATATTGGCAATGACGTATACCCCGCCGCGCTCGAGCCACGCCCGGCCCACCGTTCCGCTGTACGAGGGGACGAGCGAGATCTCGAACCCGCCGTACCCGTAGAGCAGCGTCGGGTTGTTGCCATCGAGCTTCATCCCCTTCGGACTGATCTGGAAGTAGGGGACGCGCGTGCCGTCCTTTGACGTGGCGAAGTGCTGACTTACGTCGAATCGCGACGCGTCAAAGAACGCGGGCGCCTGCTTGATCGTCTCCGCCGCCGCGCCGCCCAGCACGCCGCGCTGCAGCGTGGCCGGCGTGAGGAAGCCGCTGATGTTGAGCCAGTACTCATCGGTGGAGTCCGGGTCGGTGTCCACGACCTCGATGGAGCTCGCCGGCGGCGCTCCGGCCATGGGTTCATGCGTCCACTCGCCGTTGGCCGGCGTGAGAACCTCGAGCCGGCTCTGCACGTCATCCAGGACGTCGAGCATCACGTGGTGTCGCGTCCAGTTGTACGACGCGAGCGAGCGATGCGCGTCCGGCCGGAAGAGCACGGTGAAGTCGCGCGCGCCGTTCATGAACGCGTCGAACTTCGTCGCCAGCAGCGCTCCCGCCGGATACGTCGCTCCGCCCACCGTCCATGGTGAACGCGTCTGCACCAGCAGCCAGTCGCGGTGCACGTCGGCACCGGCATCCAGCGGCACGTCGATACGCGTGAGCTTGTCGCCGGTACGCAGGTAGACTTCGGAGTGGTAGAAGTCCTTGACGACGGACACGAAGTCGCGTTCGAAGCCCGGCGTGTGCGTGTGATACGCCGCGACGGTCATGTCGGTGGGGACGCCGCTGTAGATGGTGGTCGCCGCCGACAGGGGCGTGCCGCGCTTCCACACTTTCGCGATGCGTGGATAGCTCGACTCCGTCATGGTTCCCGGTCCGAAGTCCGTCCCCACGTAAATCGTATTCTCGTCAACCCACCCGGTGTTGCTCTTGGCCACGTCCAGCGTAAAGCCATCCTTCACGAAGGACTTGCTCGGAATGTCGAACTCGCGCACGGCCACGGCGTCGCCGCCATCGGGTGAGAGCGAGATGAGGCAGCGCGTGTATTTGGGCTGGAGGCAGTCGGCGCCCTTGAATACCCAGCGTTTCCCCTCGATCCGGTCCAGCGCATCGACGTCGAGCAGGATCTCCCACCTGGGATCCGGCGTGCGGTAGGACTCGAGCGTCGTGCGCCGCCAGAGGCCGCGCGGGTGCTGCTGATCGCGCCAGAAGTTGTACAGGTATCCGCCCATCCGATTGACGTACGCGATGCGTGCATCGGAGTCGAGCACTTCCAGAATGCGGTCGCGCATGGGGCCAAACGCAGGCGTGTCCACGAAGCGTTTGGCCGTGATGGCATTCTGCGCCTCTACCCACTCCATGGGCTTCGCGCCGTGAATGTCCTCGAGCCAGAGATAGGGATCGGCGGAGGCTCCATCATCGGGCGCCGCCGCGGACTGCGACTGACCTGTTCCGGTGAGGGCGACGGCGAGGAAAATCGTGAGGCAGAGGATTTTCATGGGGGGCAGCTGGGGAATGGGGAATGGAAAATCTGGGAGGCAGTCCCACCCAATTTCAACAGCAACCGGGGAATAGGTTATCGGGAATGGGGAATCGGGGAGGAAGACCCCTCCACCGCACCCGACCGCCCTTTTTCACCGCCGCCGCCCCCCGCTGCATCATTCCCCATTCCCACGATTCCCCATTCCCGATTGCCGATTCCCACGGGCGGGGCGGTGGGGCGTGGATCATTCCCCATTCCCACCATTCCCCATTCCCGATTGCCGATTCCCAAGGGAAGGGCCGGGTGGGGAGGTAAAGCCGGCCTCTGGCATGAATCTGGCGCTGACGCCGAGCGTGGACGCACTGCTCCTCTACCGGAGATCGTCATGCGCATTCTCGGCATCATCCTGATCGTCCTCGGTGTCATCGGCATTGCGTACGGCGGCATCACCTATACGCGCCATCGCGACACGATCAACGTCGGCCCGGTCAGCGCGACCGTGCAGCAGAAGGAGAAATTTCCCATTCCCCCGGTCGCCGGTGTGATTGCGCTGATCGTGGGCATTGGGCTGCTCGTGGGAGGCAGCAGGCGGACGACCTGAGCCGCGGCGCGACGTCGGTCGTCGCGCCGCGGTATCTTCCACGTGCCTGATGCCTACGTCGGGTCTTCGCCCACCGACGCATAGTACGTCGCCACCCGCTCGCACGCGCCCCGGCGCGTGTAGACGTCCGGCTTTCGCGATGCCACGACTGCCGCAATGACGTCCGCCACGTCTTCGGCGCTCTGCGTGCCGGGGAACGCGCGCGAGTCGGCGCCGCCGTGCATGGCGTTCAGCCCGAAGTCCGTGCGCACGACGCCGGGAGACACGAGCGAGAACTGGATGCCCGGATGCGTGGCCTGTACCTCGGCGCGCATGAGCGCGGTGATCGCGTTCAGGAAGTGCTTCGCGCCGCAGTAGGCGGACCGGATCACCGCCAGCGGGAGCCGCCCCAGCATCGAGGAAACGTTGATGACGTGTCCCTCGCCGCGCGCCTTGAAGTGCGGCAGCACCTCCTGCATGCCGTACATGGCCGAATACACGTTCGCGCGCATCACGGCGTCGAGATCCTCGTCGGTGAGTTCCGAGGGATTGCGCGAGATGCCCTGGCCCGCGTTGTTGATCCACACGTCGATGCGGCCGAACGCGGCGAGCGCGTCGTCGACGGCGCGCCGCACATCCTCCCGGCGGGTCACGTCGCCAACGACGACGCGCGCACGCCCGCCGCACTTCGCGGCCACTGCCTCCAGCGCCTCCCGCCGCCGCGCCACGAGGACCACGGACATCTGCTCCCGTGCGAGTCGCTCGGCCACCGCCGCGCCAATGCCTGAGCTCGCACCCGTGATGACAACTATCTTGTCGCTCATGTATGCATCATAGCGAACTGCGGTGAGATTGGGTGAACGACGGCGCGATCGGCTGACAGCGGTAGTGACAGGACAGATTCCGGAGTAACCTGATAGAGCCGTGGTTCCGAGCTGCCTACCGCGCCGCCGCTGACTACATGACAGGATTTCAGGATTGACAGGACGAACAGGATTCCCGCGGAGCCGTTCGCAAGGCATTTGCCGTCATTCGGCGAACGGACTGAAACGTGGGGACTCGGCTCCCTGCAATCCTGTCCATCCTGTAAATCCTGTCAATTTGCGTGTCTGGCGCATATTGCCGGCTGCCGGAATGCGGTTCCACCGTCACGAGCACCCCGCGCGAGAACGCCAGCGCCCGTCACGTGGAACCCGGCCGCTACTGTTGCGGTGACGTCTCCGTTGAACCATGGCCTTCAACGACGAACCGGAAGGGCTGATGCACGACCTGTCGCACCCGGTGGCCGGCGAGCATCGCGGGAACGTATTGCGCGCCGGCAATGGCGTGGCGCACGGCGGCCGTGAACGCCGGATTGCTGGATGAGATGGCGCTGAAGGTATTCATGGCGACGTCGCCGGTGGTGTCTACCACGAATTCCGCGCGAACGCTGCCGCCCGTTCCCGCGAGAAAGAGCGCCTCGGGATACACAGGCACCACGTGTGTGCTCGTATCCCTGTGCGCGGGGACGTCCACTTCATCCGCGGTGTAGATCCTGGACGCTGCCACCAGCTCGGCCAGTTGCGCGGGTGTCACCGTATGCCGTGGTTTCTTCTCTCGCGGCTCGCCGTGCCGCGACCAGACGACGATCACACCGCACGCCTTGACATCCATGGGCGGCATGAATTGCGCGGGAGCCTCCGCCAGACCGTTGTAGACCTCGATTGCCTCTACGGACTCGGGGACGATCGCGTCGAGGTCGAACTCGGCCGCTGCGGCTGCCGCGCCATCGATCCACACGAGCGGCGCGCAGCCCGTTTCGCCGCGCATGCGCACGGCGTTCTGGATCATGCCTGTCGAGCCCAGGCGGATTCCCGGAATGCGGCGAAACATGTCCGTGAGTCGCGACGGTTGCGCCTGCTC
>DATNDS010000223.1:0-6359 GCA_035553215.1 Gemmatimonadaceae bacterium | reverse complement strand
CCGGCCGGCAGCGGTGCGATGCGGGCTTCGTGTTCCACTGTCATGAGACGTCTCCAGTGATGGACCTGCGTGGAAGGGAACTGCCTATGCTCACGTTCACCGAGCCGGCGCTCCGTTGCGCCCGAGGAATCGCGCCGGATCCAGGTTGTAGCGCCGCAGCACGGCGACGATGCGCGGGTCCGCCGGAAACGAATTGACGATGCGCGCGCCGTACGTGGGGAACGCATCACCGTCGCCGCTGGCCGCGTGTTCCAGGGCATTGACGAACTGCGCGGTGTCGTGCAGCCCGGCGTACGCCAGTGCCAGCCCGGTCCAGTGCGTCCAGGCGGTACCCGGCGTCTGCTCGATCCGCCTGAGGAGTTCCCGTGCTCCGGCCTCGTCGCCGGCCAGCGCGAGCGCGTGCGCGGCGACACCCAAGCGCGCGGGAGCAGAACTGATCGCCACGATTCGATGGGCGTAGAACTTCGCGGAATCCGCAAGTCCGGCATTCGCGGATCCGAGCGCCAGAATGCAGAGCGATGAGATGCTTCCCGGTTCCAGTGCCAACCCGCGTCGCTCCTCCTCGAGTCCCTCGGCGACGCGACCGGCACTCACCTCGGCCCATCCCAGGTACACCGCGGGCATGAAGTAAAGCGGATCGCGCGCCACCGCCTGCTGGAGCACCGGAATGGCATCAGCCATTCGACCCTGATTCACGAAGGTGTAGCCCAGACGATAAAGCGGTTCGGCCGCGTTGGGATCGAGCGCAATGGCGCGGCGCAGCTCCGCTTCGGCCTGCGGCCAGCGGAAGGACTCGGCGTCGGCGTATCCGAGCGCGAGATATGCTTCGGAGAGCGTGGAATCGAGGCGAACCGCGCGCTCCCCGGCGGCACGCGCGCGCGGCAGCACGTCGCCCATGCGCGTCGCCACGTACGATGGAGAAACCGTCAACGCATTGGAGAGCGCGGCCCACGCCCGTGCGAACGTGCTGTCACGAACGGTGGCCTGCTCGAACGCCGCGATGGCGGCGGTGATCCCTGCCCCGCGCCGGCGGTAGAGATACTGACCTCTCAGGTAGAGATCATAGGCCGCGGCGTCGTTCGTGCCATGCGCGGCATTGCTCCCCGCGTTGGCCAGCGTCACCTGGAGCTGTCCGGCAATGGCGTGGGAGATATCATCCTGCACGGCAATGATGTCGCTGGCCGGGCGTGCGTAGTCGTCGTGCCACGTGACGTGTCCATCGCTCACGTTGGTGAGCTCCACCGACACGCGGATCTGATCCCGGGCGCGCTGCACCGTACCGTCGAGAACCGCGGCGACGCCGAGCGTCCTGCCGGCGTCCTGCGCGCTCACCCTGCCGCCGGCGAAGCGCGCCGCCGAGCTGCGCCCCGCCAGTCGCAGTCCGGGGACGTCCGACAGCGTGTTCGTGACCTCGCCGGCGATGCCCTCCGCGAGATAGGCGTTGGCGGTGTCGCCCGAGAGCGACGCGAATGGGATCACCGCGAGCGACTTGTCGCCGGTGACGGCGGTGGTGCGGCTCGCACGTGACGCGGCGAACCAGACCGCGAGTGCGAGCGCGGCCATCACGGAAGCGGCAATGACGGTGCGCACGCGAGTCTTGCGGCGCAGCGCCGTTGGCGACGCCGACATCAATGGCGGCGCCGATGCCGCGGCAGTTCCCGAGCCGGTGCTCACAGCCTGGTCCAGCGACGCAAGCAGCTCGCGAGCGGATGCGGGACGGTGATCCGGATCCTTCGCGAGACAGCGTTGCACCAGCTCGCTCAGCGCCGCCGGCACATCGTTGCGCACGCTCGCGAGCGGCGCCGGCATTTCGGACAACTGCGCCGCGACGATCGCGTGCACGGACGTGCGGCCCGCAAAGGGGTGGCGCCCCGCGAGGAGTTCCCACGCGATCAGTCCCCAGGCGTAGATGTCGGCGCGGTGATCAGTGCCCGGATCGCCAGCCGCCTGCTCGGGCGCCATGTATGCCGGCGTGCCCAGCATGCTTCCGGCCTGCGTGAGCGTGATGTTGGCGGGACCATCAGCGTCGCCGTCGCGTGTACGCGAGATGTCGATCGCTTTGGCGATGCCGAGGTCGGTGACCACGGCCGCGCCCCCCGAGAGGAGCACGTTCTCCGGCTTGATGTCGCGGTGCACGACGCCTTCGCCGTGCGCGTAGGCGAGCGCACGCGCCACATCGCGCAGAATGTGCACCGCCTCCGCAACGGGAACCGGTTCTCCCGTGGCGAGCCGCGCGCGCAGCGACTCGCCGCGTACGAACGGCATCGTGTAGTACGGCAGTCCGTTCGCGTTGCCGGCGGTGAGCACGGGCACGATGTTGGCCTGCTGCAGTCGCGCGGCCACCTGCACCTCGCGCGCGAACCGCTCGGCGCTCATGCCTTCGACAAGATCGGGCGCGATCACCTTGATGACCACGCTGCGATGGAGCGTCGTGTCGGTGGCGACGAACACGCGCGACATCCCGCCGCCGCCCAGCTCACGCTCCAGCGTGTAGCTGCCGCCGAGTGCCGACTCCAGCTCCGCGCGCACGTCTCTCAATATCCCATCCTCCGCCGCAGCTCAGCGTAGCGCGGGTGATCGCGGAATCCGTCGCTGAACGGCCCGCGGATCCACACCGGCCCGATGTAGTCCTTGCGGTCGGCGGAGTCGAAGGCGTGTGCCATGGCCTCCTCGGTGCGGCCCAGGTACATCGCGGCCTGCGCGAGCGTGAACGACGGGACGTCGCTCGTGACCGCGCGCGCCTGCAGCTCGGCATACACCGCTTCGGCGCGCACGCGGTCCCCGCGCGACAGGTAGATCGCGGGCAGTACCATGAGCAGCGGCGGCAGGCGGCCGAATTGGTTGATGGCTTCGGTGACGACGCGATCTGCACCTTCGAAATCGCGAACCCAGACGTATGCCCAGACGCGGAGGTAGTGGGCCGCGTACGACGTGGGATCCAGCGCCACGGCGCGCTCGGTCTCAGCGATCGCCTCCCGATCATGACCGGTCAACCCCAGCCCCACCGCGTGAACGCCGGCGCAGAGAGAGCTCAGCGGGTCGTCCTGCACCATGCGCTCCAGCTCGGCGAGCCCGCGCGCGTCGTCTCGCTCCGTGAGAATCAACCCCCACACGCCGTACATGCCCCGTACGTCGGAGAGAATCGTGTTCAGGGACAGGGCGCGCTCCCAGAGGCGGTGCGCGTTCGCGTGATCGCCATCGTACATGAGCGCGATGGTCGCCAGCGTTCCCATTGCATTGGCGTTGTCGGGATCGAGCTCGAGCGCGCGCTGCAGCGCCGCGCGGGCTTTGGGGATGACATCGGCAACGGCGCCGAAGTTGTATTGCGCGTAGATGCGCCAGGTTTCTCCCAGGCCGGCGTATGCCGGCGCGTACTCGGGCGCCAGCGCGATGGCCTGTTGAAAGCACTCCAGAGCGGGGAGGATCGATCGTCCCCGCCGCAGCGCGAACGCGCGCCCCCGGGCGCACAGCTCGTACGCCTCCACCTGCGCCGTGGTGGCCGGTGCGGCCGGTTCCGCTGCCGGCTTCACCAGCGTCACCTGCAGCTTCGCCGCGATGGCGCTCGCGATTTCATCCTGCACCGCGAACACATCCACGAGCTCGCGATCGTAGCGCTCCGACCAGCGATGATATCCATCGGCAACGTCGATGAGCTGCGCGGTGATTCGCAGCCGATTCCCCGATTTGCGCACGCTTCCCTCGAGCACCGTCGCGACGTTGAGCTTCTCGCCAATGATCCGCAGGTCCTCATGTCTCCCCTTGAAGGAGAACGCGGACGTGCGGGCCGCGACACGCAGCCCCGGGATCTGCGCCAGCGCATTGATGATCTCCTCGGCGATGCCGTCGCCGAAGAACTCGTTGTCGCTGTCCGCGCTCATGTTCTCGAACGGGAGCACGGCGAGCGACTTCTCGGGCGGCGCCGCTTTCGCCAGCGATGCGTCGGCTTCGCCGAGCGCCGCGGCGAAGAACGCGCCGCTCTCGTAGCGATCGTGCCGCGTGCGCGAGAGCACTTTCTGGATGGCGCGCGCGACCGGCCGGGGCACACCGTCGCGCAGCGCGCCCACATCCGCCGGCGCCTGCACGAATCGCTTGGCGATCACCGCTTGCACGTTCGTGCCTGTAAACGGCTGCTCGCCCACGAGCATCTCATACAGTACGCAGCCGAGCGAATAGAGATCGGTGCGGGCGTCCACGTCATCGCCGGCCGCCTGCTCGGGACTCATGTACGCGGGCGTGCCGACGCTCATGCCGGTCTGCGTGAACGCCTGACCCTCGACGGCGCTCAACGCCTTGCCCACGCCGAAATCCGCCACGAGGGCATGCCCTTCCTGCAGCATGATGTTCTCGGGCTTGATGTCGCGGTGCACCACGCCGTGGCGGTGGGCATGGTCGAGCGCGCCCGCGACTTCGACCGCAATCCGTACCGCCTCGTCAACGGGGAGCTGCCGCGAGCGCTCGAGCCGGTCGCGCAGCGATTCCCCGTCGACCTTCGGCATCACGTAGTACAGCGCGCCCGCGGCCTCGCCCGAGTCGAAGAGGGGGAGAATGTTCGGATGATTGAGGCGCGCCGCGAGGCGGATTTCGCGGAGAAACCGTTCCGCGCCGAGCGTCTGGCCGACATCGGAGCGCAGGACCTTGATGGCGACCTCGCGATCGTGCCGGAGGTCGTGCGCAAGATAGACCGTGGCCATGCCGCCCGCGCCGAGCTCGCGCTCGAGTCGGTACCGGTCGGCGAGCGCCACGGCCAACTGCTCCACCGCGGTGGTGGGTACATCGAGGGGCATTGCCAGCGAACCGCCGGGTGGACGTGCGTCGAGGTGTCGGGTCCTGAGGAATTTGCGCCGGCAGGAAGATACGCTATGGGCGGGGAGGCGCCATAGCGGAACTCCGACAAGCGCCGGATGTCATCTTCACGACCTCCGGCGCGTGGATCGCCTGTGTATCGGAGTGCATCCCGATGCGCGGTAGCCTGCGCACTCCATCGGTCCGTGATCTTCGACAGGTCGCGGTATGCTCACTGCCACAAAGTGGCGTGAAAATCCCCCGAGGTGGTCTGGCTTTCTCCAACGACATGGCCCTCGTCGTTGATCGCCGTTGCGTCACTATTCTCCCCGCCCAATGTGCCCAGATCCTTCATCCCCTGGCCACTGTGCCAGAGAAAGGCGCGCTCAATGTGTCCGTCCCCCAAATTCGTCCTACTGATTCCTACGACCTGGCCCGTGATGTTGATCCCACGCGCCGAGCTGAAGCCGCCTCCCAGGTCACCCAGATCCTGCATCCCTTGCCCGCGTCGCCAGAGAAAGGCGTGTTCATGGCCCAAAGTTATGCTGATGCTGGTGAGCAGACCGACGACCTCGCCCCTGGTATTGATTCCGGCTGCACCACTGGACCCTCCGTCCTGGGGGCCCAAGTCCTGCATCCCTCGCCCGCGCTGCCAGAGAAAGGCGTGCTCGCGACCCGCATCTGTGGTGAGAGTGCCAACGACCGCGCCCGCGCGATTGATTCCGGAAGCGGAGCTTTCCAGCCCGCCCAGAGTACCCAGGTCCTGCATCCCTGCCCCGCTTTGCCAGAGGAAGGCATGCACCAGCGCGGAACCCGTGGAGGCATACCCCACGATCTGGCTCCGGTCATTGATGCCGTTTGCAGCGCTCGTCTCTCCACCCAGGGTGCCCAGGTCCTGCATTCCCTGCGCGCGCCGCCAGAGGAATGCGTGCTGCTGCCCCGAGGCCGTGAGGCTGTAGCCCACCACCTCGCCCCTTCCATTGATCCCAGTTGCGGAACTCATTGCTCCACCCAGCGTGCCCAGATCCTGCATTCCCTGCCCGCTCTGCCAGAGAAACGCGTGCACGGCGCCGGACGCTGTCTCGCTCTCTCCCACCACCTGAGCGATGGCGTTGATCGCGAAAGCGGTGCTTCTCGCTCCTCCCAGTGTGCCGAGGTCGGTCGCGGAGAAACCGGACGCGCGCCGGCTCAGTTGTTGCGCGTTCTCGGCGGGAGGCATCGTGACGCTCTGGTCAGCGCAACCTCCCATCAGCACTGCGCCCAACACGGAGCAGATGACAACGCGACGGCGCGCGCGCCGGAGCCGTCGCACCAGCGCGCCATGGACCCGACGCATACCGCCCGACTGCTGCAGCGGAACAGACATGGAACCTCCACAGGTAGCGCCGTTGCTCGCGCTGTGCACACGGCAGCTCGACGGGTGCTTCGCGCGAGCGGGCTGGTCGACACGGGTGTCCACTATTGGTGTCGCGGCGAAATGGCGCAAGGGATGGGTGTGAGTACGCGCTTCGCGCGTGATTCCAATGGGATCGTTGTCCGCACGCGCAACGCACGGTGTGGAGGTCGCGTGAGTCGTG
>DATNDS010000222.1:0-8133 GCA_035553215.1 Gemmatimonadaceae bacterium | reverse complement strand
GTACTTGTCTTCGTCGTCCAGGATTCGGCCGGTTCCGCGCACGACGCACGTGAGCGGATCCTCGTCCACATGGATGGGAAGATTCGTCTCCTGACTCAGGAGCAGATCCAGCCCGCGAATCAGCGCGCCGCCGCCGGTCATGACGATCCCGCGGTCCACGATGTCGCTGGCCAGCTCGGGCGGCGTGATCTCGAGGGCGCGCCGCACGGCATCCACAATCTGCTGGATGGGTTCCTGGATCGCCTCGCGAATCTCGCTGGAGTGCACGCGCACCGTCTTGGGAATGCCGGAGACGAGATCGCGTCCCTTCACTTCCATCTCGCGCTCCTCGCCCACCGGAGCCGCCGATCCGATCTGGATCTTGATCTGCTCCGCCGTGGGTTCACCAATCAGCAGATTGTAGTTCTTGCGCATGAACTGCACGATCGCGATGTCGAGCTCATCGCCGCCCGTGCGAATGGACGTGTCGCTCACGATGCCGGACAGCGCAATGACCGCGATCTCCGTGGTGCCGCCGCCAATGTCGATCACCATGTTGCCCGTTGGCGTCTCGACCGGCAGACCCACACCAATGGCCGCCGCCATGGGCTCGGCCACCATGAACACTTCCTTTGCGCCGGCGCCAACCGCGGAGTCGCGCACCGCGCGCTTTTCGACTTCCGTAATGCCCGACGGCACGCACACGATCACACGCGGCTTCACCTTGAAGATGTGATTGTCGATGATCAGCGTCAGGAAATAGCGGAGCATTTTTTCCGTGACGTCGAAGTCGGCAATGACGCCATCCTTCATGGGACGGACTGCCAGCACGCCATCAGGTGTTCGCCCGAGCATGCGTTTGGCCTCGAGTCCGACACCCTTGATCTTGTTGGTGGCGCGATCGATCGCCACGACGGAGGGCTCGTTGAGCACGATCCCTTCCCCGCGCACGTAGATCAACGTATTCGCGGTGCCGAGGTCCACGGCGATCGCGTTTGCGGGGAAAAACGAACCCGCTTTGAACAAGGGCCAGCGCATCGAAGCTTTCGTCTGACGCTCCCGCGGGAGCGTGGTGGGCGGCGGGGAGGACACAGGGCGTTCGGCGGTTAAACTAGCCGCAGAGCAGTGCTGCGGCAAGGCGTTGGCTTGACACGACGTAGCTACTGCGTGTATCCTCGCCGGCATGCCGGCAACTCGCCTCCCCGAAGTGGCAGTCGTCGATCAATGGGTGTGCGACGCGTGCGGGCTCTGCCTCCCGCTCTGTCCGCCCATGGCGATCCAGTTGCGCCGCGAGGGTCTGCAGATAGACGATTCAATCTGCACGGGGTGTCGGAAGTGTATCGCACCCTGTCCGGTGGGGGCGCTGGCGATGGTCCCGCGGGCCTGATGTCGACGTCTCATCGCTGCGATGTCCTCGTCATTGGCGGGGGTCCCGCCGGCCTCATTGCGGCCCGCGAGGTTGCCGGCCGCGATCCGGGACTCGACGTGCTCCTCGTGGAGCGTGATCGCGCCATCGGCAGTCCCGTCCGGTGCGGCGAGGGCGTGGGCAGTGCGGGGCTCTCGGAGTTCATTGACCCCGCGGGCGCGTCGTGGGTGTCGCGGCGCATCACGCGCGTGATCTTCCGCGCTCCCGGCGGCCGGGAAGTGCGTGTGGCGGATGGCGATGTCGGCTACATCCTGGACCGCGCGCGCTTCGAACCGGCGCTCGCCGCGGAGGCCGGACGGCTGGGCGTGGACATTCGGGTCGGCACCGAGGCGACCGGGATCACCCGCTCCTCGCGGGGATGGACGATCGCGCTGCGGGGTCCCGGCGGCCCGCGCGACATCACCGCCCGCCTCGTGATCTGCGCCGACGGCGTGGAGGGAATGGCCGGACGCTGGGCCGGGCTGGACACACGCGTTCCGGCGCGCGACATGGAGAGCTGCGCGCAGTATGTCGTCTCCGCCATTGAGTTCGATCCGGACGCGATCTACCTGCACTTCGGTCAATCCGTGGCGCCCGGCGGCTACGCCTGGGTGTTCCCGAAAGGCGGCGCCACGGCGAACGTCGGCCTCGGCATTGTGGCGTTGCGTGCCGAGCCTGGCCGGACGGCACGCGACTATCTGGATCGCTATCTCGCGGCGTATTTCCCGACCGGAGTGACGACGGGGTACACCGTGGGCGGCGTGATCGTGCATCCAACCATCAGGCGTACGGTCACCGACGCGCTGATGGTGTGTGGCGATGCCGCGCACATGATCAACCCGCTCTCAGGTGGCGGGATCGTGAACGCCATGAAGGCGGGCCGCCTCGCGGCGCATGTCGCGGTTGACGCCCTGCGCGCAGGCGACTGCTCCGCGGCGCGACTCGAGCGCTACCACGCGCAGTGGATGGCGCTCCTGGGGGACGACCACGTCCGCTTCCACAAGCTCAAGGACACGCTGGCGCGGTTCGACGATGCGTTTCTGGATGGCCTTGCCGCCACGGTACATGACATTCCGCTCCCCGAGCGCACGCTGCGCCGCATTTTCGTGGCGGCGCTCACCCGCCATCCCACACTGCTTCCGGTCGTGGTCAAGTACTTCGTGTAGGCAGCGGCTACGCGTGCGAGCGTCTCCAGCGCTGCCAGAGCGTCGTGCCGGCCGCGCACCGGTTGGCACCGGCCGCGCCGAGGCGCTCGAGTCCGGCCAGGGCGCCAATCCCGGGTCGCGGCGGCGCCCACATGTAGACGGGATGGCGGGGGATGGACATCAGATCGCCGCGCCACCCGCGCGCCAGCGTGAAGGCCAGCGAATAGCCCTGCCGTCGCGCCAGGAGGCGTTCTCTGGCCCCGAACGCCCCGAAGGGATAGCTCAGGGCGTCGGCCGGCGCATCCAGGGCCTGCATCAAGGTCTGGCGCGACGCCGCCAGCTCGCGCTCGACCCGCGCATCGTCCATCCAGGTGAGTCGCGGGTGCGTCGCCGTGTGCGACCCGAATTCGATGCCGCGCGCCTGCCAGCGACGCATGTCGCGCCATTGCAGATGCGCGAACCGGCGACCGCCGTAGGCCACGTCCCATCGATTCAACTGCCCCGCGAACTCGGTAATGACGAAGCAGGCGGCGCGGAATCCGTGCGCCGCGAGCACGGGAAACGCGTGCTCGCGAAGACCGCGATAGGCATCGTCGAACGTGATGACGATCTCGCGCGCACCAACCGCACGCACGCCGCGCGCGCAGGCCTGCAGTTCTCCCAGCGTCAGCGTAGTCCAGCCGTCGCGTGCCAGACGGTCGATCTGGCGCGCGAAGCGGCGCGGTGAGATGCGTGTGACGCCGAGCTCACGGCGCCGCTCGATCTTGTGGTAGCAGAGAATGGGCGGCAGCACGCCCGTGGCGCCCATCGTGCCGGTGCTCTACTGCAGCACATGCTGCAGCGGTGTGCACTCCATGCCGAATGATTCCGCCACGGCGGGATAGACCACCTTGCCGTCCACGACGTTCAGCCCCTTGGCGAGGGCCGCATCCGCGTTCAGTGCCTTCTTCCAGCCCAGGTTCGCGAGCTGCAACGCATAGGGGAACGTCGCGTTGGTGAGCGCCAGGGTCGAGGTGCGCGGCACGCCGCCGGGCATGTTGGCCACGCCGTAATGGATGACGCCGTCCACGGTGTAGACGGGATTCTCATGCGTCGTGGCGTGGATGGTTTCCACCGAGCCGCCCTGATCAATGGCGACATCCACGATGACCGAGCCGGGCTGCATGAGCTTGAGATCCTCGCGCCGCACGAGACGCGGTGCCTTGGCGCCGGTGACGAGCACGGCGCCGACGACGAGGTCGGCGGTGGCGATCTGCTCCAGAATCGTGTGCCGGTTCGAGTACACGAGCGTCACGTTCGCGGGCATGACGTCGGAGAGATAGCGCAGCCGTTCCAGGTTGATGTCGAGAATCGTCACCTTGGCGCCGAGACCGGCGGCCATCTTCGCGGCATTCGTTCCCACGACGCCGCCACCAAGAATCACGACCTTTCCCGGCGGCACGCCCGGCACGCCGCCCAGGAGCACGCCGCGCCCGCCGTGCAATTTCTCCAGATACTTGGCCCCCGCCTGCACCGGCATGCGGCCGGCCACCTCCGACATGGGCGTCAGCAGCGGCAATTCACCATCGGTGCGCTGCACGGTCTCGTACGCGATGCACGTGGCGCCGCTGGCGATGTGTGCCTTGGTGAGCCGCTCGTCGGCCGCAAAATGGAAATACGTGAAGATGGTCTGCCCGCGGCGCAGGCAGTTCCATTCCTTCTCGATCGGCTCCTTGACCTTCATGATCATTTCGGCGTCGCGCCAGACAGCTCCCGCATCGGGCGCAATCGTCGCGCCTGCTTTCGCGTACAGATCGTCGGGGAAGCCGCTTCCCTCCCCGGCACCGCGCTCGACGAGGACGGAGTGACCGTGGGCGACGAGCGACTCGGCGCCCGCCGGCACGAGCGCGACACGATTTTCATTGGTCTTGATTTCCTTCGGAACGCCGATGCGCATGGCTTGAGTGATTCAGGTGAGAGAGGATGTCGCCGCGCCGCTGCTGCCGGCGGTGCACGCCGGACGGTCGTCGCGACGGGGTATATGGTAACCGAAGCGGCAGGCGGGGCGCCACTGCGGTCGCCTGCGGCGACCTCCGGGAAGCGGTCGCCGCAGGCGACCTGCTTCCCGCCTGGCATGTGGGGCGCACCGCGCCCCACATGCCAGGCCCATCACCCCCGCTTCGGTCCCAGCGTCACCGCGGTCTGCCGGCCGGGCGGGAAGAATTCGCGGCACACCGCCGCGATCTCATCCGGCGTGATGGCGTCAATGAGCGCCAGCACTTCGTCCAGCGTGCGAAAGGGCTCATGATAGAGCGCCACGCCCGCTGCGCGATACATGCGCGACGAGACGCTCTCGAGTGACATCGCGACCTGGCCTTTGAACTGGCTCTTCGCCATGCCGATTTCTTCCTCGCTCAGTCCGTGTTCGGCCAGGCGTGCCAGCTCCTCGTTGATCGCCGCGCGCGCCGCATCCGCGGATTCCGGCGATGTCCCCACGTACACGCCATGAATGCCCGTATCCGGGTGAAACGTCTGGAAGGTGTACACCGAATACGCGAGTCCCAGTTCCTCCCGTACGTGCTGGAAGAGGCGCGAGCTCATGCCACCACCCAGCATCATCTCCACGAGGACCAGCGGGAAGCGCCGTGGATCACCGTGGGCCACCACGGGAGAGCCGAGCACGATGTGTGTCTGCGCACCGTCGCGCTCCAGGTACCGCTCGGCCGGCTCGACGAGCGTCAGGGCCGGCGCGGCCAGCGGAGTGTCGTCGCCGCGAGGAACGGCGGCCCAGCCGGTACGCTCCAGCGCGGCCAGCAGCGCATCATGTTCGACGTTGCCGGCGGCGGCCACCACGATCTGCGCCGGATGGTAGGCTCGGTCATGCAGTTCGCGCAGCTCGCGCACGCCGAGCGCCGACACGGTCTCCCGCGTGCCCAGAATCGAGTAGCCGTACGGATGGCTTCCCCACATCGCTTCGTTGTGCAGCTCGAACACCAGATCGTCGGGCGTATCCTCCATGAGGGAGATCTCCTCGAGGATCACCTTTCGTTCGAGCGTGAGATCCTGCCGGCGCAGCAGTGGATGGAAGATGAGATCGCCCACGACATCCACCGCCTGCTCGAGATGTTCGGACAGGACGCGGGCCTGGAACGAGGTGTGTTCACGCGCGGTGTACGCGTCCAGCGAACCGCCCAGCACTTCGAGCGACAGCGCGATCTCGCGCGCGCTGCGCGTGCGCGTGCCCTTGAACACCATGTGCTCGAGCAGGTGCGACACGCCCATGCGTTCGCGCGTCTCATGCACCGAGGCCGCACGCACCCAGGCCCCAAAACTGACCGACCGCACCCCCGGCATGTATTCCGAGAGCACGGTCAGTCCATTGGGCAACTCGGTGCGACGCAGGCCGGAATCGGGTGTCTGCGTCAGAGGGCTCACCGCCGCGAGCGACCTCCGCCACCCCCGCTGCGGCGCGGGCGGGACGGGCGCCGGCCCTCGCTCCCGCCGGCTTCTTCTCCGCCGCCGGCGTCACCGCCGGACGCCGCAGCCGCCGCGGCCGGTTCGCGACCCTCGCCGGATGCGCCACGCGACGAACGTTGCTCGCGTGCATGTCCGTTGCCCTCCTCTTCCGCGCCTTCCGGCTTGGGCAGGAGTGCGCGCATCGACAGTCGCAACCGACCGCGTTCGTCCACATCGATGAGCTTGACCTTCACGCGATCGCCGCGCTTCACGACATCCTCGGTCTTCTCCGTGCGACCGTGACGCAGCTCGGAAATGTGCACGAGTCCTTCGGTGCCTGGCAGGATTTCCACGAACGCGCCGAACGCCGTCGTACTCTTGACCGTCGCATCATACGTGGAGCCGATTTCCGGCTCCTGCGTGAGTGCCTTGACCATGGCACGCGCGCGCTCCATGGCCTCGCCGCCCACGGCGGCGATCGTCACGAGGCCCGTGTCGTCCACCGTGAGCTCCGCGCCCGTCTCGTCCTGAATGCCCCGGATCGTCTTTCCCTTGGGGCCGATCAGGTCGCCGATCTTTTCCGGGTTGATGGTGAGCGTCACGATGCGCGGTGCGTACGGTGAGAGATCGGCGCGAGGCTGGTCGAGCGCCTTGTTCATCTCACCGAGAATGTGCAGGCGCCCCGCGTGTGCCTGGGCCAGCGCTTCCTTCATGATCGAGAGTTCGAGCCCCTCGATCTTGATGTCCATCTGGATGGACGTGATGCCCTGCGCGGTGCCGGCCACCTTGAAGTCCATGTCGCCGAGGTGATCCTCGGTGCCCAGAATATCGGTGAGGATCGCGTAGCGCTTTCCTTCCTTGATGAGCCCCATCGCCACACCCGCCACGGGCGCGCCGAAGGACACGCCGGCATCGAAGAGCGCGAGCGAACCACCGCACACCGTCGCCATGGACGAGGAGCCGTTGGACTCCAGGATATCGGACACGATACGCACGGTGTACGGGAACTTGTCGAAATCGGGGAGCAGCGGCTGGAGCGCGCGCTCCGCCAGGTTGCCGTGGCCGATTTCGCGGCGGCTCGTACCGCGAACGGGTCGCACCTCACCGGTGGAAAACGGCGGGAAGTTGTAGTGCAGCATGAACGTCTTCGTGGTCTCGGCAGCGTCATCGATGGAGTCGAGACGTTGCACGTCGTTCGCCGTGCCCAGCGTGACCGCGACGAGCGCCTGCGTCTGCCCGCGCGTGAACAGCGCGGAGCCATGCGCGCGGGGCAGCACCCCGGTCTCGATGGTGATGGGACGCACTTCGTTCAGCTTGCGCCCGTCCACTCGCTCGTTCGTGTCCAGCACCTGCGCGCGCAGCGCGTCGTACTCCACATCGCCGACGAGATCCGAAATCGCCCGTCCCTGTTCGGGAAAATTGGCGGTCAGCGTGTCGACGATTTCGGCCTTGATCGCTTCCACCGCGTGGATGCGCGCATGCTTGTCGCTGGCGTTGAGCGCGGCCGCAATGCGGCCCTCGGCGAGCTCCTTCACCCGCTCCGCCAGCTCCGCCGGATGCTCGACTTTCTTCCACTGCATCTTCGGCACCGACGTCGTGGCCAGCAGTTCCTGCTGGATGCCGACGAGGTCCTGGATGGCCCGGTGTCCGACGGTGAGTCCCTCGAGCATGTCGGCTTCGCTGACTTCCATGGCGCCGCCTTCGACCATGACGATCGAGTCCTTCGTGCCGGCGATGATCACATCCAGGTCGCTGTACTCCAACTGCTGGAAAGTCGGATTCACCACCCACTTGTCCTGCAGGCGGCCGATGCGCACGCCGGCGAGTGGTCCGAGGAACGGGATGCGCGATGCGTTGAGGGCGAAGCTCGTGGCGAGCAGTGCGGCGACGTCCGCGTCATTCTCCTGGTCCGCCGAGATGACGAAGATGAAGACCTGCACTTCGTTCTTGAATCCTTCCGGGAAGAGCGGCCGAATGGAGCGGTCGATGATGCGCGCCGAGAGAATTTCCTCGTCGCGCGGGCGTCCCTCGCGCTTGATGAACCCGCCGGGAATCTTGCCGGCGGCGTAGGAGCGCTCCTTGTATTCCACGGTGAGGGGGAAGAACGGCAGCGGGCTCTGCGTGTCGCTCACCGTGACGGCGGCGAGCACCATGGTCTCGCCAAACTGC
>DATNDS010000221.1:0-3594 GCA_035553215.1 Gemmatimonadaceae bacterium | reverse complement strand
TGCAGCAGGTGATCTTCGGCTATACGGGACTCCGGCTCGACGAGTCCGGCCTGGAGGCGCAGTTTCCGCCGGTACTGCCATCGCGCATCACACGACTGGTGCTGCACGCGCTGCACGTACGTGGCAGGCTGGTTGATGTCGTGGTGGATTCCACCGGGCGGCACGTCACGCCGCACACCGAACCTCTCGCACGATGACGATCCCACTGCTCGCGCTGGCGCTCATGCTGCAGGCTGTGTCGTCCACCGCTCCGACGGCGCGGCCGTCGTCGCCCCGGCCGCGGCGTGTCGCTCCCGTGCTGCACTTTCCGGAAGCGGGACTCGACGACACCGCCGCATATCAGGGCTACAAGACGCGTCTCTACCGCGACTCCAGAGGCAACACCGTTCAGATCTATCTGGGACCGCATGACGGCCGCGTCGTGTTGTTGTGGGCGGATGCGCTCGATGAGAGCGCGGCCTTCACCGTGCGCGATGCCGGGGGGCGGGCCGCGCGTCTCGACTGGGCGCTCGACAGCGCCACCGTCGCGGACTCCGGCGGCATGCGACGCATCACGTACGGGCTGGACGCGGCGACGCCCAGCGTCACAGTGGGGTTTTTCCTGCTGGGCACCATGCGCGTGGAGCGCGACTTCCAGTACGCGCACGCACATCTGCGCCCATTCAGTGCCCCTCCCTACGTCATTTCCCCGGAATCCGCGCTGGTGGCGAGCATCGCGCGGCTCCCCGCGGCCGAACGGCGACGCGAGACCGCGCTGCTTGCGGCGCACAGTGTGGCGGAGCTCCGGGCGCGGCTCCGCCCGGTGCCGGTCGTGCTGCGGTCCGACAGCACGTGGACCGTTCGCGTGGATCACGTCGCGCTCGACGGCCGGAGCCATCTGCGGCTCGGGATCTCCGGGGATGCTAGGCAGTCGGACGCGCGCATTACCGGACGCACGGTGAGCATCCGCTCGCGCTCGGGACGTTCCGTGCATCTGACCATTCAGGTCAGCACCGACGGCGCGGCGCTCACGCCACTCAGGCGGGACGAGATATTCAATTCCGCCTTTCTGTCGTATCTCGCGCGCGCCACAACCGGCACCGATAGTGCCGCCGCAACGCACGCACGCCGGCTGGAGCGCGAGGTGCTGAGTGTCGAGCTGCTCAGCTCCCGCGAAAAGCTCATGGCGGGGCTACCCAACTTCGCGACCTACTTCGGTCGCGATGGCCTCATGACCGCCCTCATGATGCGGGCGATCTGGACGCCCGTCATGTCCGAGCGCGTGATCGCCAGCGTTTTGGGCAAGCTCGGTCCGGGCGGCGACGTGTCGCACGAAGAGGCGCTGGGCGAACAGGCCATACGCGAGAGCGCGGCGGTGTACGACTCGCTCATCGATGAATACCTCCGTTTTGCACAGCGCGCCGACACGACACGCGCCGACAGCAGTCTCGCGGCCGCGCGGGCGGTGCTACGCGACCTGCGTCGCACGCGCGAGAACTACCACATGATGGATGACGAGTTCCAGTTGCCCGTGCTGGAGGCGCGATACCTCGCCGACTCGACGGTGCCCGCCGCGCAGAAGCGGGCATTTCTCTCGGACAGCACGAACGCCGGTACACCGCACCTCGCGCTGATGCTGCGCGAGATGGCGCTCGTGGCGAGCGAGACGCAGCCCTACGCACGGAATCCGGTGGCCACGAGCCTCATCGGATTTGTCAAACGCGACTCGACTCACTGGCAGTCCGCGAGCTGGCGCGACAGCAACGCCGGCTACGCCAATGGACGGTTCGCCATGGACATCAACGCGATCTGGGCGCCCTGCGCGCTGCGCTCCATTGCCGGCATCCTCACGTCATTGCACGCGCTGGGTCTGTCGAATGACGCGCTCGACTCCATCGCGCCCGGGATCACGCGCTCGGCGCTGGGTGAATGGATGCGCGACTCCACGTCGCTCGAGGCCGCCATCACCACGTGGCAGGGTGCGCGCCGCTGGTTCACGGTCACGCTCGACCCGTCAGCAGCCAGCCGCGACATCCGCGCCAAACTGGCGTGGCTTCCATCTGCGGAACGGCAGTACTGGAATCAGATCATGAACCAGGCGCACGAAGTACGCGACTCCGTCGTATTTCTCGCGCTTTCGCTCGACGCGAGTGGCCATCCCATTCAGGTGGCCAACACTGATCCGGCAACCGACCTGTTTTTGACCGACCACACCAGCCGCATCCGGAGCGGTGCCGAACAGTCTGGCGAGGTGCTGCAGGATGTGCAGCCCTTCGTGCGCGTCTATCCTGTCGGCTTGTTCGTGAGCGGACTGGGTCCCGTCGTGGCGAACGATGCGTATGCATCGCGATCGGTGTGGGATGCCTTTCGCGGCGATGCGTATCATTCGCCACGTGTCGTCTGGGGGCGCGAGGTGAATCTCTTCCTGCTCGGTGTCACGGATCAGATTGCGTCGGCGTACGACACCTCGCGCACCCTCGCCGATCCGGCGCTCGCCTCATACGTGCAGGCGCTGCGCGAGGCGCTGGAGCGCGTGCGGACGGCCGTCACGGCTTCGCATCTCGAGCACAACGAGCTGTGGAGCTACCAGATCAAGCACGGCCGGCTGCTGCCCATGCGGTACGGCACGAGCTCCGACGTACAGCTCTGGAGCACGACCGATCTCGCCGTGCAGTTCGCGCTGTCGCGGCTGCCGCAACCTTGACCGCGATTGACCGCACGTGACCGCGTCCGTCCGCGAAGGTCATTGCCTCAGAATGATGGCCTGACCCCTCCGGTCCGCTCGGGCTGGCCCTCCGGCCTGACATGCACCACACCGGCGTGGAGTGCAGCCTCGAACTCGGCGCTGCCGACGCAATCGCCGAGCAGCCGGGGAGCCTGTGGTTCACGATCATGCGCCGCGAGTGCGCGCTCGAACCAGGCCACGTCGTGCCAGGCGCCATTCTTGTACCCGACTTCACGGTACACCCCTACTGGCGTGAAGCCCATGCTGGTATGGAGGCCAACGCTCGCGGCATTCGGGAGTGTGACACCGGCGTACGAATTGCGGAAACCCTGCACCACGAGCGCGGCGAAGAGCGACGTGTACAGCGCGCGACCGACACCCGTCCTGCGCGCATCGCTGCTGACATACGCCGAGACATCCACCGACCACTGATACGCGGGTCGCTCGCGGTGGCGGCTTGCGTAGGCATATCCGTGCACGACCCCATCGCGTTCGCACACCAGCCATGGCGTGCGCGCCATGACCTGGGTGACGCGCCGCTGCATCTCGGCGCCATCTGGCGGCTCGAGCTCGAATGAAATCGCGGAGTTCATGACGGCCGGCCGGTAGATGTCGGCCAGCATGGCGCTGTCAGCGGGGCGGGCGAGGCGAATGAGGGTGGTCATCTGATCGATATTCGCCTGTGACGGAGTGCTCGGCCGGGCGATCGCGACATCGGTCTTTCCGAAGCAGATGCAAACAGGTAGATGTCAGCCTGCTGATGCATCGTGCCGCGCCAGTCGACCGATGGCGAAGATTGTGGCGAGAATGATCAGCAGACATGGAAGGCTGACCGCGAACACTCTGCCGTTGAGCAGCGCCAGGTCCGCATGTACGGACGTATTGCGAGT
>DATNDS010000220.1:0-14738 GCA_035553215.1 Gemmatimonadaceae bacterium | reverse complement strand
TCGACCAACACCGACGCCGTCTGGGCCTATGGCGCGTCGCTGCTCGGCGTTGGCCGAGTCGACGAAGGCGTCGGACTCCTCCGCCGAGCGCGTGAACGAGATCCGCTCTCCGCAATTGTCGTCGGCATCCTCGGCTATGGGTTCGAGCTGCGTCGTCAATACGACAGTGCGATCGCCACGACCAGAGCCGCAGTTGATCTGGATGCCAGGAACGTCCTGGCGCACCAGGGGCTTGGCTTCCTGTTCGCGTTCAACAACATGCCCGACAGCTCCGTACGCGAGCTTGAGAGGGCGTTCGCCCTGGATTCCACGTTGTTCGGCCGCCGCAGCAATCTGGTGTTCGCGTATGCGGTCGCCGGCCGATGGAACGACGCAGTGCGCCAACGCGCGTTGCTCGAGCGCGAATCCGGTGGCAACTCGCCCAACTACTTTCGGATGATCACGAGTCTCGCGTTCGGCGAGTACGACGCCGCAATGACGGCACTCGAGCGCGGTGTGGCGGCCCGCGAGCCGTTGCTGGGACTTCCGAGCATCTCCTGCGACCCGATGTTCGACCCGCTCAAGGCGGATCCGCGTTACATCGCGCTCGTGCAACGGCTCGGCGAGCGTATGTGTCCGGCGTCGGGGAAATGGCCCATCGCCGCGCCGCCGCGTCGAATTGGCGGCCCAGGTCGTTTGGAAGGCCTCCGGGACGCTCCAACCGCCTGACGCACGACTCTTGCAAGAGGTACAGCCGCACACCAAACGCCGGCTGTTCCTCATGAGCGTCCGATGAGCGCCCGACAATCGCACATTACCGCCCTCGATGGCGTGCGGGGCCTGGCCATCGCGCTCGTGATGCTCCGGCACCTCTCGCTGCTGTCATGGTTCCGTACGAGCCCCAGCTCCGCCGATCGCGTCGTCGCTGATGTCACCGGCGCTGGATGGATCGGCGTCGATCTGTTCTTCGTGCTCTCCGGATTCCTCATCACCGGCATCCTGCTCAAGGAGCATGACCGGCCGGCGCCAGTCATCGCGAAATTCGGCAAGTTCTACTGGCGCCGGGTGCTGCGCATCGTGCCTCTCTACTACACCGCGTGCGCGTTTCTCTTCTTCGTGTTGCCGGTATTGCCATACTTTCGTGCGCAACCGGAAATCGCCGCGCTGCACCGGAGCGAGGTATGGTACTGGACGTACATGGTCAACGTTCTGGAGGTCCTGCGCGGCGGGGCGGCGACTCCATTCAACACCGGCCATTTCTGGAGCCTTGCGGTCGAGGAACAGTTTTATCTCGTCTGGCCGTTTGTCGTTCTCGCCGTATCACGGAAGACGCTCCTCCGCATCGTCACAGCCCTGCTCGTGGCTGGACCGCTCGTACGCCTCGCCTGCTTGCACTTCCTCGCCCCGGCCGCAGGCGCGACCGCCGCGTACACGCTGTCAATCTCACGGGTGGATGTGTTGGGCGTTGGCGCGCTCGTCGCCTTGATGTACCAGGGCGACCGCGAAAAATGGGCGCACGCCCGCGCGTTGAGCGGATGGATTGGCGGCGGCGCGCTCGTGGTCTTCATGGCCATCGCGCTGTCGGGGAGCGACGGAAGCCATGGCGGCTTGATGCAGACGGTGGGTTACAGTGCGGTTGCCATTGGCATGGGGACACTGATTGCGTCGACGTTGGACGCCCGGGGCGAGACGCCGTGGATCGCCGGGCTGTTTTCCGGCCCGTCGCTGCGCGCGCTGGGCAAGTACTCGTACTGCCTCTATATCGTCCACTATCCGCTCACCGTGGTAGTGGATCTGCTCTGGGTGCACGTCCGCATCCCATCCCTGTGGGGATCACGTCTTCCATCGTGGGCAGCGTACGCTTCGGTGTTGATCACAGCGTCATTCGCCATTGCCTGGACGAGCTGGAGAGTCCTGGAAGCTCCGATGTTGTCGCTGAAGGACCGATTCACGTTCGGCGTCGCCGCGCCCTCTTCGCCAGTGGCGCGTGACGGCAGTCCCGCCACTGCACCGGAACTGCGCGAACCGCATCTCGCCGATCCGGGTGCCGCGGCGAATGTGCTCTGAGCCCGCGGTCCGCGGCGCTCTCACTCTCCCTCGCCGAACCGCCCGAACTTCAGCGCGAGCGTGGGCAGCACGAACAGCGTGAGCGCGGTCGACGTCACCAGTCCGCCCAGAATGACGATGGCCAGCGGGCCCTCGATCTCGCGCCCCGGCGCGCCGCTGCCCACCGCCAGCGGCAGAAGTCCCAGCGCGGTCACCGCCGCCGTCATCACCACGGGGCCCAGTCGCTCGGCGGCGCCGCGGATCGCCGCGGCGGGTCCCCACGTCTCCCCCTCGTGTCGCACGAGATGGTCGTAGTGCGAAATCAGCATGATCGCGTTGCGCGTGGAGATGCCGAACAGGGTGACGAATCCCACGAGGGAGCCGAGTGAGAGGAGACTGCCCGTGGCGAACACCGCGAACACACCGCCCACCAGCGCAAAGGGCAGGTTGGCCAGCACGAGCAGCGAACGGCGCGCGTTCCCGAACGCCATGGACAGGAGGATGATGATCCCGGCGGCAACGAGCAGGCTGCGCATGAGCAGCTCACGCTGCGCCGTCTGCTGCGCGGCGGCCGTGCCCGTGATCTCGGTATAGACACCGTGCGGAAGCCGCGTGCGCGCGGCAATTTGCCGCGTGAGCGCCGCCGTGAAAGAGCCCACGTCCCGTCCCGTCACGTTGGCGGTGACGTACTGCACGCGGCGCGCGCCCTCGTGCGACACGGAGTAGCGCCCCGACGTGCGCGCAATCGTGGCTACCTGTCCGAGCGTGACGACATGGCCGCCGACGCTGCTGAGCGGCAGGTCGGCAAGATCCTCCGGGCGCGTGAGCGCGGCCCGATTCAGCACCACCACGACGTCAGTCGAGCGATTGCCTTCGAATATCTGTGCGACGGTCGTGCCCTCGGTGGCCGTTTCCACGGCCGCGAGCGCATCGGCGGCGGGAATTCCGAACGCCGAGAGTGCATCCGGGCGCAGGTGCACCATCACCTCGGGCGACACCGCCGGCGCGCCCACGACGACGTCCGTAGCCCCGGGCACGGCGCGTGCCACGCTGCCCACGATACGCGCGGCGACGTCGAGACTGTCCAGGTCGGAACCGAACACTTTCACCACAACCGGTGCCGTACTGCCGGACAGCACCTCCTCCATGCGCTCGGTCAGGTACGGCATGATCGCGACGCCGACGCCTGGAATCGCCTCGATCCGCTGCCGCAACTCATCCTGCAGCGATCGGGCGGACTTGCCGCTCACCGGATGGAGGTCCACCTCGAATTCGCTGTAGTGCGGGCCGAAGGTATCCTCGCCAAGTTCCGCGCGCCCCACGCGCTGCCCGACGGAGCGCACACGGGGGTCCGCGAGCATCGCCGTCGTCGCGATACGGCCCAGGCGCAGCGACTCGTCCAGCGATGTTCCCGGCACGGCCCACATGTGCACGCGGAAGTGCCCCTCGTTGAAGTCGGGGAGGAACGTCGTCCCGAAGGTCGGCACTAGCGCGATCGCGACGACAATGAGTGCGAGCGTCGCGGCGATCACCGCGCCGGGATGTCGCTCGAGACGCGCGAGCCGGTTGGCGTACCAGTGCTTGAGCCGCGCCAGAAGCCGGGACTCGCCGGCGTGCTGTGTACGTCGCGCAAGGAACACCATGGTGAGCGCCGGCGTCACCGTGAGTGCCACGGCGAGCGACGCCAGAATCGCGAAGATGTATGACAGCCCCAGCGGCCGGAACAGCGCTCCCTGTACTCCGGTGAGCGTGATCACCGGCAGGAAGACCAGCGCTACGATGAAGGTCGCGTACACGACGCTCGATCGCACTTCGAGCGATGCGTCGATCACGACGATCGTGGCGGGTCGCGGACTCGGCAGCGCGCGGTTCTCGCGCAGGCGACGCGCGATGTTCTCGACGTCGATGATCGCGTCGTCCACCACCTCGCCAATGGCGATCGCGAGGCCGGCGAGGCTCATCGTGGAAATGGAGAAGCCAAGCTGCTCGAGCACGATGATCCCGGTGAGGAGCGAGAGAGGAATCGCCGTGAGGGAGACGGCCGCGGCGCCGAGGTCGGCGATGAACAACACCAGCACCACCGCCACCAGTACGCCGCCCAGCAGGAGGGAGCGTCCGATGTTGCGGAGCGCCACGTCAATGAAGTCTGCGGGCCGGAAAATGGACGGATCGAGCACGAACCCCTCGGCGGCCGTGGCGCCCTTCATCTCCTTCACGGCCTGCTCCACCGCCGCCGAGACATCGCGAATGTTGGTTCCGATCTGCGCGTCGATCGTCAGCATGACCCCGGGCGTGCCATTGATCAACGCGGCGCCAATGCGCGGTTCGGGTCCATCCGCCACCGTCGCCACATCGCCGAGTCGCAGCACCGCGCCATGGGCTTCGCGCACCACGCTGCGCGCGAGGAGTGCCGGCGTGGTGAGCTGCCCCTCGGTGCGCACGGGGATGCGCTGGTTGGCGTTGTCCAGAGCGCCGGCGCCGCGCACCGCCGTGGCGCCGCGCGCCGCCGCGACCACATCGGTGAGTCCGAGCCCGAGGGCGCGCAGCCGATCCGGCTGCACCTGCACCTGGAGCTGGCGCACCTCGCCGCCGAATACGGTCACGTGCGCTACGCCGGGCACGGCGAGGAGCCGGGGCGCGAGCGTCCAGTCCGCGAACGTGCGCGCGTCCATGAGCGAACGCGTGGGCGACGTGAGCCCGATGACGAGCGCGGTGCCCGTACTCGCGGTGAGCGGGGTCATTACGGGTGCCTTCGCCGTGGCGGGCAGCCGCCGCATGGCCTCCGTGAGCCGCTCCGCCACGGCCTGTCGCGCGCGGTACACGTCGGTACCCTCCGCGAAGATCGTCGTGATCGCCGAGAGCCCCTGAATGGATTGTGAGCGCACGGTGGCGATGCCCGTGACGCCGGCAATCGCATCCTCGATGGGCTTCGTGACGAGGATCTCGACTTCCTCCGGTGTCAGGCCAGGCGCTTCCGTCTGAATGGACACCTGCGGCGGCGCGAACTCGGGGAACACGTCATAGCGTGCGCGCGCCAGCACCTCGAGGCCATACAGCACGAGCGCCACGGCAAGCGCGATGACGATCCCGCGGTGCCGCACCGAGAAGGAGACGATGGCAGTGAGCATGGGTGTCGTGCAGCCGGCTCAGGGTCCGCCTTCGTCGTCTTCACCACCGCCGGTGCGCGAGCGGAACTCCTCGGACAGGAGCAACTCCGCGCCGCGTACGACGACGGTATCACCGGCGCTCACCTCCGTTGCGCCTCCCGTGTGCACGAGCCATCCACCAGGCACCGGCTGGCTCGTATCCACACGCCGCCGCACGAACAGTGCTTCCGTGCCCTCGCCCGCATGACGCACGAACACCCAGGCGAGCCCGTCCCACTGCACCACGGCGTTTGTGGGTATGAGCACGCCGCTCTCTGTGCCGCCGGGCGCCGCGACCGCTGCCATTATCGGCGCGCCCGGACGCGCGCCCGGCCAGGGCGCTCGCGTGCGATAGAGATAGACGGGCGCGCGGGTGAGCGAGTCCACGTCCGCCGCGGCTCCCACCAGACGCGCCGCGGCGGAGACGTTCGGCGAGCCAAGCGGTGAAACCGAGATCGTCGCGGGCGCGCTGCGCGGAGCGGTGGGTCGCCACACAATGCGGGCAAGGAGCTCGCTGAAATCCGTGAGCTCGAGCAGTTGCTGGCCGGCCTGCACCATTTCGCCCGGCTGCACACTCAGCGCGGTGACCACGCCGGCGCGTGGTGCTGCGAGCGGTACGGCATCGGACACCTGCGCGAGTACGGTGCCGGCCGCGACATGCTCGCCCAGCGAAAACCAGCGACCACCCACGGCGCTCACTCTGCCGGCCACCGCGGAGCGGATGACGGCAATGCGTCCGGGCTCGGCAATGAGTTCCCCAGTGAGCGTCATGGTGCGAGCCCGGGTCGCCGCACCGAGAACGCGTGTCTCGATCCCGGCACGCAACAGCGTTGCGGAATCGAGCGCGACCGCCGTCTCCGCGCCCAACGGTCCCGGGACCGTCCGCGTGCGCGACGGAGCGGGAACCTGCGCGTGCTCATCGCGCCCAGTCTGCGGGCGTTTCGAAGCGAAGACGACAGCAGCCGTCGCCGCGCCGAGCACGACACCGCAGGCTATGAGGAGAACGTTCTTTCTGGTGGTGTTCACGGGAGCGTGTTCACTCGGGGCTGTCCCGTGGTGCCAGGCGCGCCGAGTCCAGCGGCGCGAGCAGGTCCGGCCAGCGCGTAGCGAGAGCGGAGCGCCACAGCCCGGTGGCTCGTTCGAGCGCCACGCCCGCGGTGAGGTCGCGCGCCGTTGCCTGGTGTCGCGTGCGCTGTGCGCGCGCCTCAGCCACTTGCGCCAGCGCGAGCTCCGTGCGCCCCACCTCGCCGCGCTGGTAGGCGCCTTCCACCAGTTGCCGTTGCGACTCCATGGCGTGGGCGAGCGAATCCGCAACGCTGGCCTGCGCGCGCGCAGCGCGGCATGCCGCGGCGCTCGAGTCAACCGCGGCGAGAATCGAGTCCTGCAGCACTGTCACGCGCGCGGCCTGCTCCGCGCGTCGCGCGCGTGCTTCGGCAATCGGCCCCCGCGCACGATCGATGGCGATCGCCGGGATGCCGAGCGACAGCACCCAGCGGCGCACTCCCTGTTCCCATGTGATTCCCGGTCCGATCGTGAGATCCGGGTACTGTCGCGCGACCTGTTCGTGCAGATCGGCTTCCGCGGCGGCATAGTCGGCGAGTGCCGCGCCCAGATCGGTGCGGGTCGTGAGCGCGAGCGTCTCCAGCGTGTCGTGGGGCAGGGAATCAGCGACTTCGCAGCCAGTGTGGTCGCCCACGCGGAGTGGCAGCCGCTCGACTTCCGCGAGCGGCACGCCGAGCGCGCGGGCGAGCGCGAGCCGGCTCTCGGTGCGCATGCGGTTGGCCTGATCGGCGGCGACGGCCGCGCTCTGCAGCTCGCCCGCTACACGCGCCAGGTCGGTGCGCGTGATCTGCCCCTGGGCGAAGCGCACCTGAAGGAGCCGCTGCAATTCCGTGAGACCGGCGGTTTCGGCGCGCGCATCGGCGAGCTCCACATCCGCGGATACGGCTCCCATGGCTGCTTCGCGGGTGCTCTGCACGACGTCCCACCCGGCGGCCTGCAGTCGCAATTGCGCGGCGAGGGTGAGCGCGCGGGCGCGCGCGATCCGCGCGGAGCGCTTGCCTCCGGTCTCGAATGTGAGTCCTGTCGCGAGGGCGAAGGTCCAGGGAGTGGAATGCCCTTCGTCCGGGTGTGCAGCGCGTTCCACGGAGGCGCTGGCGTCCGGATACGGTCGCGCCCCCGCGGTCACTTCTCCGGCGCGCGCGACATCCACGGCGCGACGCACCACAGTCAGATCTGACCGGAAAAACACGGCCGCGAGCGCGAGCTGCGTGGGAAGCCAGGCGCTGTCGCGCAGAGTCGCGCTCTGTTCCGCGAGAAAGCGTGCCAGCGCGGGATCGTTCAGATTCCGATCGCTGAAGTTGGCTGCAGCCTGCTCGCCGGACGGGAGTGGCGCGGGCTCGTAGTGCTGCGCGCCGAAGCAGGCGGCGGTGAGGAGCAGGAGCAGTGGGCCGGTGGTGCGGGCGAGTCGTGGCATCCGGGATACTGTCCTGACCTCTGATATATGGGAATGAATGCGCTGCAGGACTGGGTGGCGGCCACTCCAGAGCCCGGTGATTGGCTACGTGTAGGAGTTGCCAGCGATGGGAAGATCGTGCGGCCGTGAGGGGAGTCAAGGATGGGTGTGCGGGTGCTCGCGGAACTCCACATACGCCCGAGTGATTCGTGGCATTGCCGTGGCCGCTGGCGCGGGCCACGGCGCTCCGCCGCACGTCGTGCGCGGCTGAGGACTCGAAGGAAGCTCGCAGTCAGCAGGACGCGCCGGATGGATGGTTGTGGCGACGATGGAGCCGGGATGCCCGGCGTGCGGCGAGAGCAGGAGTCGGCCACTCTTCAGTAGTGTACCGACGGCGACTTACGTTGCATGTGTGCGGTGCGGCCTCGCGCGGATGAACCCGCTGCCGTCCGCGCAGGACCTGCTCGCGTACTTTGGTGCGGGATACTTCGAGGATGCGCAGGTGCCGGGCGGCTACGACGACTACGCCGCCGACGAGCCCCTTCATCGGCTCAACGCGCGGCGCCGGCTCGCGCGTATCGCCAGGAGCCGTCGCGGTTGCGCGGCGGGCGCGCTACTCGATATCGGATGCGCCTACGGGTACATGCTCGACGAGGCGCGGATGCAGGGCTGGTCGGTGGCCGGCGTCGAGCCCGCGTCACTGGCCGCCGAGCGAGCTCGGAGCCGTGGCCTCGAGATCTTCGATAACGTGCATGAAGTGCTGGCGCAGCATCCCGGCGGTTTCGACGTCGTAAGCGTGTGCCAGGTATTCTCGCACGTGCCCGACCTGGCACTGGCCATGGGCCATGCGGCCGAGGCCCTCGCGCCTGGCGGCTTTCTGTTCGAGGAGACCTGGCGACGCGATGCGCTCGTCGCCCGACTGGCGGGCAGGCGCTGGCAGGTGATTGCGCCACCTACCGTCGTATGGCTCGAGACCAGCGCGTCGATCCGTGCGCTGCTCCACCGCGTGGGGCTCGACGTGGTCGACTGGACGCAGGGGCGCAAGACGGTGAGCGTGGGGCACGCGGCGTCGCTGCTGCGCGCGCTCCCGCTGCCGGGGCCGCTGATCAGCGCGGCGGAGTGGCTCGCGCGGTCTCGATGGGCGCGGCTGCCGCTGTCGTATGCATTTGGGGACCTTGCGTGGGTGACTGCGACGCGGCATCGCGACGTTCACAACAGGGAGTGAGTTGCTCATTCGCGCTCAATATGCCTGGCTACGCGCTCGCGGAGAGCCGGGCCGCCGCACTGCAACCCCTCATCACCGAAACGTACGGCGCGTGGACGCATCCCCGTCGCCCTATCGTGCCTGCAGCCGGATCGCTCCCTTGAAGGTCCGCACCGTCAGTCTCGGTCCGCCGCCGCCGAGCTGGAGGTGCAGCGTGCCGCCGCCGCTGCCCGGTGTCGCGCCGGCCGCCGGCCGCAGTTGCGTGAAGCGGTTCTCGATGGGGCCCTCGATGCTCGACAGGTCGAGCGTAGCCGACACCGCGCGCGGCAGCAGGAGACTCACCGTGCCGCCGTGGTTCGAGAACTCGAGCAGCCCGTTGGCCACGGGTGCGCCCAGAAAGCGGATGTCGCCCTGCACGGATGCGAAGCGTCCGTGCACAATGGTGGCGCTCTCGATGTCGAGCGGTCCGCGCACGGTTGCGGCGTCAATGTCCTCGGGCGCGCCGCGAACCACCAGGTGCCCATCGCCGGTGCGCGCCCGCACCCATGGAGCGTTCACGTCGAGCGTGACGTCGCCCGCGAGCGACTCGACCTCGACGCTGCGAGACTGGCCGCTCAGGTGAATGGCGCCCGACACCGAGTAGAACCAGCCCGCCGTACTCGTGCCCGTGATAGCGGCGCTCACGCTTTTCACCGAAATCTGGCTGGACCTCGGTACGTACAGCACGACGTCGCTCGCGGCGACGGGGCTGCCGTCCGGGTGGTCATCGACGCCGAGCTTCACACCGTGCACGTCCCCCGCCATGAAGAAGCGTTCGTGCTGCGCGATGTGCCCGCGCACCTCGATCGAGTCGCGATCCCACGCCTCGATGCGAATCGTACCTGCCGGGAAGAAGATCTTGACCGGTGCGCCGGCGGCGAGGGCGTGCGCACGAATGAGCGGTTCGCTCGCTTGTGCGCCGGCACTGACCGCGCCGAGTGCGGCGATGGGGCTGCCCGCGGCGCCGGCGACCATCGCGAACAGCGCGATCGCCTGCATGAGTGCGCGGCGCCGAGTATTCCCCCCATGCCGCGGCGCTGCGTGCGCTGTGCTATGACGCATTTCTCAGCCGCCTGAGGAGATCCAGCTTCTGCTGATATGATTCCGCGAGCAATTGCCGCAGCACGGTGTTGTTCGGGTCGCGCTCCAGCGCGGTCTTGAGCTCGGCGATGGCGTGGTCGATCACCTGCAGATCGCTGTCACCCACCGCGGTCGTCGAAGGCCCCAGCATCGCGCGCTGCATCTCGATCTCGTCGAGCAGTTGCTGGAGCTGCTGCTGGTAGGCGCGCGCCGAGTCCGATACGCGGGTGACCGCCGGGATGCCCGCCGGGCCCGAGGGTACCGGCATGGCCGTCGATGCGGCTGGTGGCGACACGCTCACCGCCGGTATGACAGCCGGCGTTCGCGATGAACGCAGCACAACGGCAGCCACGATCACCGCGGCCGCGGCGCCCACGACGGCCATGGCGCCGAGCCACACAGGACGTCGTCGCGCGACCGGCGACCGGCTGTCGCGCGTTCCGGACGACGCGTCGAGCGCGATGACCTTGCTCGACTCGATGCGGTCGCGGATAGCGGGCCACAGGTCCTCGTCGAGCGTGGCCGAAGCAGAGGCGGCGGCGTGAAGCCGGTGCATGAGAGTCCTCAACTGCGAGACGTCCGCGGCGCATGCCTCGCACACGACCAGGTGCGCGGCGGCCCGCGCCGCGTCCTCGGCGTTCAGTGTGGCATCGGCAAGTCCCTGCCGCTCGTCCTCGGTGATGTGCGTCATTCGTTCAGCATTCGTGTCAGCGCGCGCCGGGCCCGCCAGAGCTGCGCGCGCGACGTGCCCGGCGCGATGCCCGTCATCTGCGCGATCTCGTCATGCGAATAGCCGTGCAGATCGTGCAGCACCAGCACCGTGCGCGCGCCGGCCGGGAGACGCGCCAGCGCGCGGTCTAGGTCGAGCCGTGCATCAACGCGATCCGCGGCGGAGGACGCGCGGCTGATCGCGACATCATCCACCACTTCATCCGTAAACCGAAGCGCATCGCGCCGGGTGGCGCGCAGACGTTCGAGAATCACGTTCACCCCCAATCGGTGCAGCCACGTGGCGAGCGAGCTCTCGCCGCGAAACTGCGCGAGCTTCTCCCACGCGCGTACGAAAATGTCCTGAACCAGGTCGCGGGCTTCACGCTCGTCTCCGGTCATTCGCCGGCAGAGGGCGAGGACCGCGCTCACGTGCGTGCGGTACACCGATTCGAAGGCGCCCAGCTCGCCCGCCTGCGCCCGGTGCACCGCGTCACACGTGGCCGTGTCCTCGTTCGCCGCCATGCGCGTCATCATGTCATTGGACGGCGGACGAACGCAAATCGCTTACCGCTGGCTCGCCGCAAGCACGGTGAGCACCGAATCCACCTCACGCGCCGATACGGCGCGAGGGAGCGGCATGTCGGACGTCATCCGCGTGGGCACGCGCACCGACGCGACGGTGTTGTCGGCACCCAGGGTGACCAGCGCGGTGGTGTTGCCGCTGAGCGTAATGCGGAGCAGCCAGGCGCCCTGCCCGGGCCACTGCTGGCGGAGCGCGAACACGCCAGGCTGCGGCGTGGCGTCGAGCCGGAGCGCGATCGTGCGGCGCTGTCCGTTCACGATGCCTTCCGCGGACGCGGACAGGTCGCTCGCGGCGGGCGTGCGGTCATGCATCATGGCGTGCACCAGCAGAACGGCGCCGTGGTTCGCGCGATCGAACGGATTCACGGGTGACTCGATGGACAGCCAGGGTGGCCACTTGAGGGCGGTAGCCGCGTTGGTCGCGGGCGCAACGACTGCGGGTGCAACGACTGCGGGTGCAACGGATGCGGGTGCGCTGGCTGCGGGGGCAACGGGTGCGCTCGTGAGCGAGAGCGATGCGGCGATGGCCGAAATGAGGGTGGTGCGAAGCATGGAGGCCTCCAGTCGAAGGACGTTCGTGATGTGCCTGTTCGTAGATTGGATGCGCATGCCCGGCGATTTGCTTACACGATCGTGGTCCGATCCAGGGACTGATGCTCGCCGCGCGATCCGCGTTGCGATCAGCGGTTATCGCCGCCGCCGAGCAAGCAGCGCCGCGCACTCCGCCGCGCACACGCCGCCCTGAACCGTTGGCGGCGCGCCCCACTTGGCGACTGTCGCATTGCCGAGCACTGGATACGTCCCGGTTGCGCCACCCAATTCTCCCGCCGGCACGCCGAACACGAGTCGCGCAATCCGGCCTTGTCGCACGGCGTACGCGCACAGCACGCACGGCTCGACGGTCGTGTAGAGTGTCGCGCCGGAGAGGTCGATCGATCCCGTTGCCCGGCACGCCTCACGGATGGCCACGATTTCCGCATGCGCGGAGGGATCCAGCTCGGCGCGAACACGTTCGTATCCTTCCCCGATGATCCGTTCCTCACGCACGATGAGCGCACCCACGGGGACGTCGCCGGCGTCGAGCGCGCGGCGCGCCAGCTCCAGGCAGCGGCGCATGTGTCGCTCGTCGTCGACCGCGTGGCCCGTCATGCTGCAGCGCGCTCCGACAGCGGTCTACCTGAGCCCGATGCGCTGCACGAGATCGGCGTAGCGCGGGTCGCCGCGGAGCGGGTCGTAGCCGGGATCCAGGTGCAGGTAGATGAGCCCCGCCGATCGCGCCTGCCACGCGCGCTCGAGCGAACGGAACGCGCGGTCGAGATCGCCCACGGCGGCGTAGCCCATGGCGATAATTTCCGAGCGCAGGTACTGGCGCCGCGATTCGTCTTCCAGTCGCGCCAGCATGGCTTCGGCCTCCTCGCGCTGACCCAGCGCGGCGAGCGCGCGCACGATCATCGCGTCGTACGAGCGCACCGATTTTTCCAGCGCCTGCGCGCGGCGATACCAGCTCAGCGCCGTCTCGGCGTCGCCCAGCGCCAGATACGCGGAGCCGATATAGTGCGGCGCGCGAATGCACACCTCATCCATCTCGAGCGTGCGGTGTCCCTGCGCAATCGCGCCGTCGTAGTCGTGCGCATAGAGCAGAAAGCGCGACAGCCACTCGCTGTAATGCACCGAGAGGGGATCGAGCTTGAGCGCCGTCGCCACTGTATCAATCGCGTCGTTCAGCCGCCCGACGAGCGGCAGGGCGGTGCCGTGCACGTAATGCGCCTCGGCGTAGTTCGGGCTCAGCTCCACGGCGCGCGCGAGCTGCACTTCCGCGGCGGCGAAGTTCCACTCGTGCCAGCAGAGCACCTTGCCGATTGACGTGATGGCCTCGGCCAGCTCGGGATCGCGTTGCAGCGCACGCTCGGCGGCTGCCTTCGCGCGCGGATAGGCGTCGTCCGGAGCCACCCAGTCGTCCGCGAGATTGCACCACACGTCGGCGATTCCCGCATACGCACGGCCAAAGCCAGGGTCCTGCAGCAGCGCCTGCTGAAAGAGATCGAGCGCCTTGCGCAGCGCGGGCTCGGAGAGTTTGACGAAGAAGAAGCGGCCCTTCAGGTAGAGCGTGTACGCCTCGAGATTCCTGGTGGGCGCCACGACCTGCGCGGCGTCCTCGGCGAGGCGCAGCTTGAGCGCGTCGACGATGGCGTGCGAGATGTCATCCTGCACGGCGAACACGTCCTCGAGCTGCCGGTCGTACGTCTCGCTCCACAGGTGATAGCCGTTCTCGATGTTGATGAGCTGCGCCGTGATGCGAATGCGGTTGCCCACCTTCCGCACGCTTCCCTCCAGCACCGAACTGACGCCCAGCTTCTCGCCGATCTGGCGCACGTCGGCCTCCTTTCCCTTGAAGGCGAACGAGCTCGTGCGCGAGGCGACCTGCATGCCGGGGACTTTCGCGAGGGCGTTGATGATCTCCTCGGTCATCCCGTCGGCGAAATATTCGTTCTCGGGGTCCGCGCTCATGTTCGCGAGCGGAAGCACGGCGATGGCCTTGACGGCGGGTTTGGCGTGAGACGATGACGCGCGCTGGACACCCGTAGCCGATTCACGGGTGCTGACGCGCAGCGTCTCCGCGAACTCGGCGGCGGACGGGAAGCGATCCGCCGGCGTGCGGGCCAGCGCGCGCGTGATGGCGTCGTCCACGGGCTCCGGGACGTCGCGCGTGGTGCGCACGTGGGGAATGGGCGCCACGAAGCGCTTCGCGATGATGGCCTGGGCCGAGATGCCGGTAAAGGGCGGCTCGCCCGTGAGCATCTCGTAGAGCACGCAGCCCAGCGAGTAGAGGTCGCTCCGGCCATCGGTGTCGAGCTCGCCCGCGGCCTGTTCCGGACTCATGTAGGCGGGAGTGCCGAGCGACAGGCCGGTTTGCGTGAGCGATTTGCCATTGCTGGAGAGCGCCTTGCCAATGCCGAAGTCCGCGACCATCGCGGCGCCTTCGTGCATGAGGATGTTCTCCGGCTTGATGTCGCGGTGCACGACATTGTGGCGGTGAGCGTAGTCGAGCGCGGACGCCACCTCGCGCGTGATGCGGAGCGCCTCGTTGAGCGGGAGCTGGCGCTCGCGGTCCAGTCGTTCCCGCAGCGAGCGGCCTTCCATGCTGGGCATCACGTAGAACAGCACGCCCCCCGCCTCACCGGAGTCGAACACGGGGAGGATGTGCGGGTGCGTCAGTCCGGCGGCGAGCTTGATCTCGCGCAGGAAGCGGTCAGCGCCCATGGCCGCCGAGACCTCGGGGCGGAGGACCTTAAGGGCGACCTTGCGGTCGTGACGGAGATCGTGCGCGAGATACACGATCGCCATGCCGCCCTGGCCGAGCTCGCGCTCGAGGGTGTAGCGGGAGGCGAGTCCGGTCCGGAGGCTTTCGAGAAAGTCTGGCATTGCGGGGACCAATATGCAGCGCGGGACGGCGTGGAGCGAGCAGGGCATTGCGGTCAGGGATCATTGGGGTCAG
>DATNDS010000219.1:0-26382 GCA_035553215.1 Gemmatimonadaceae bacterium | reverse complement strand
CCGGGGAAGCGGCTCGCGGTGATGATCATGTCGAGCGACCGTGAGTTCACGCTCTGGCCGAATCCGGGAACGCAGCTCACCGTGGATCTGGCGCATTCGTCGTTCTCGATTCCGATCGTTGGCGGACGCGCGGCGCTCGGTTCGGCGGGGATGCGGTAGGCGCGGTCGAGCAGGATGGCGTCAGGGCCGCGCGTCCGAACGGCCCTGCTCATCTGGTATATGAATCCGCTGTTTTCCTGAAATCCACCGTTCGCCATACGGAGCGACACATGCATTTCAAATTCCTGTCCGAGGTGGGCCAGCACTACAGCACCGAGACGACCACGCACATCATGCAAACGCCCATGTCGAGCCTGCGCGAGACGGCATTGCGCGGCCTTGCCGCCGGGCTGCTGAGGGCCAAAACGCGGTATGAAAAGAATCTCCACGATAGCGGTCTTCACGGAAAGTCCGTCAATCTGAAGATTCAGGCCAGGGCTGCCGCGTACCTGGGTGCGGCGGGCAACACGACAACCGTAACGGCCGCGGAGATGGCGGAGTCGGAGGCTGCATACAAGAACCTGTTGAAGCACTTTCAGAATCAGGGTGGTGTGCTGAACAGGGACGGGACACTCAATTGGGGGGCGTCCGACCAGCTCGTGGTGTACGACTCGACGGCGGCGAGCCAGAACCTGACGAGGGTGCGCATTGAGGGTGGCATCATGTACACGGACGATGCGCATCTTCACAAGTTCGACACGTCACAGCTCAGCACATATTTCAGCAAGTTGGGGTTCGCGATTTATGTCATGAGCGAAGAAGGCAACCTGCATTCCGCCAATCATGCCATTGGCTACAAGCACCACAGCTCGTTGCTGGCGGCGGCCAATGCGGCTGGCGCCGGTGAAATGAAGGTGGTGGATGGCCGGTTGAAGTGGATTTCCAATAAGAGCGGTCACTACGCGCCGAGTCTCCCGCACTTCATTCAGACGCTGCACCTGTTGCAGAAGAAGGGCGTGGATTTCGCGGCTGTGGGGCTGCAGTTTCATTCCAGTGCCGGGAAAGTCGATTATGCCACGGTGGCCGATTTTCTCGCTACGCTGAAGGCCGAGGACGACTACTACCACGCGAAGATGATTGCCTATATCAACAGCTACCCGTACGGGCAGATTGACATGCTGGTGCAGGGAAATGGGTGGCGGTTCCCCAGCAGCCACGAGTACAACGACCTGAACATGAAAGGCCTCGTCAACACGGCCACGGGTGCCGTCGTGCAACACAAGATGGTTTGTCAGTTCTTCAAGCTCCGGGGGATGGCCTGCAATCCCGTCGTCAACACCAAACTCCTGCAGAAGGGCGCGGGGCGTTAGTCGCGTGGCGCGCACGCTCTCGTCGCAATGGACATTCGCCTACAAGTACATCTTCCCGATCTTCTACGTGTGGCTGGCGGTGAAGCTGGTGGGCCTGTGGCGACATGCGTCCACGACAGTGGCGAATGCGGCCACGCATCACGCATC
Source organism: Gemmatimonadaceae bacterium (assembly GCA_035553215.1). Lineage (GTDB taxonomy): Bacteria > Gemmatimonadota > Gemmatimonadetes > Gemmatimonadales > Gemmatimonadaceae > JADGGM01. The sequence goes on along the minus strand of DATNDS010000219.1, from coordinate 24,886 downwards.
GCCGAATCCGATCTGGCTGCTGTTTCCACTTATGCTGATCGTGATGCTCGCGGCTGCCTGGCACACGATGCGATACGTGATGGTGCGCCTGGACGACGACGGCGTCCTTGTGGTGTCGGGCTACTTCGGCAGGGAGTGGCGTGTGCCGGGGAATCTCATCACCGACGTCAGGCAGAATCGGTGGCTCAAGCTTCGCCCCATCACGGTGCGACTGCGATCGGACGTTGGCTGTGGTACACGTTTCACCTTCACCCCGCCATATCGCATGTTCCGCCAGTGGACCTTCTGGAAGGAGGATCCGGAAGTAGCTGAGCTGCGTGACATGATGGAGGGCAGCTCGGCGGGCTGGCGATCGCGGCTGGTACCGGGGGGCGCTGTCGAAGACGCGACCTGAGAGCCCCTTCTCAGCTGAGGCCGCTACATGGGGCTTGGCGAAACGCTCGCGCGCCGCTCACTTTCACACAGCGCACGCTTCCATTGGGGATCCATCGCCACCCTCAGACCGGACCTCACCATGCACGGTCAATTCGTGTGGTACGAGCTCACCACGCCCGACGTCGACGCAGCGCGGAAATTCTATTCCCCCATCACCGGATGGGGCACGCAGCGATTCGACCAGGACTACACCATGTGGACCAGTGGCGGCGTGCCGATCGGGGGCGTCTTTCGACTTGGTGAGGAGCAGCGGCAGCAAGGCATTCCACCAAACTGGATGCCGTACGTCGAGTCCCACGACGTGGATGAGACGGCTCGACTGGCCGCGTCGCTCGGAGGCATGGTGGTCCACGGACCCGCCGACGTTCCCGGAACCGGACGATTCGCCGTGCTGCAGGACCCGCAGGGGGCAACCTTCGGCGTCTATCGCGCGAACGGTGCGTCACAGAGTTGGGACGGCACGCCGACCGTCGGTCGCATGTCGTGGCACGAACTCATGACCACGGATTGGCGGAAGGCGTTTGACTTCTACCGCCGGCTCTTCGGCTGGGAGGACATGCAGCAGATGGACATGGGCGGCGGCAACATGTACACCATCTTCGGCAAGGAGAAAATGTTCGGCGGCATGTTCACGGCCACTGGGGACATGGCGGGGATGCATCCGTTCTGGCTCTGCTACGTCCACGTGAAGAACGTGGACGCGGCGGTTGCAACCGCAATCAGGGGAGGCGGAAGGCTGCACCGCGGACCGATGGAAATCCCCGGAGGCGTCATCGCGATCCTGGGCGATCCGGAGGGAGCGGGCTTCGCTGTGCATCATGTGTCGGCGGCCGTCGCCGCACCCGGTGCCGCGCCCAAGGCGAAGACCGCGGCGGTGGCGAAGAAAAAGTCGCCGGTGAAGAAGCGTGTGGTGGCGAAGAAGAAGTCGCCGGTGAAGAAGCGCGTGGTGGCGAAGAAAAAGCCGGCAGCCAGGAAGAAATCCGCGCCCCGAATGACGTCCGCGCCGAAGGCGAAACGCAGCTCGTCTGCTGGTGCCCGGAGGAAGTCCGCATCGCGAACGAAAGCAGCGGCGAAGAAAGCAGGCCGGAAACGAGCGGCGAAGCGGGCACGCAGTCGCGCCTGATCTGCGCGTTCGCGAGCGCTAGAGGCGCCCCTCGACGTAGAAGTCCACGTGCACACCGTGGCCCGGATGTATTCCCCGGGCCACGTCGAAGTGCAGCAGCCCATCCAGGAATGACGCGCCCACGCCGGCTCCGCTCATGATCTGCCGCCCCGGGGTGAGCCAGCGCGCGCGCGGGCCGGCCCAGCCGAGGTCCACGAACGCCGTAGGCCGAACGACGGGAAGTCCGTAGCCCACATCTGCGTGCGCGAGCCAGTACGAGTCGCCCGACTGCGTACCCGCGCTCTGCCCCCGCACCGTGCGCACGCCGCCGAGGTACCAGAGGCGCTGCGCCGGCACATCGCCCACGCTGCTCCCCGCACCGGCGGTGAGCGCCGTGCTGAGATGCGTTCCGAAGCCGCGCGCGAGTGTCATGTCCAGCGCGCCGCGCGCGTAGTCGAACGTTCCGGTGGCACCCTCGGCGCGCGTGTCGAAGGCGAAGCGCCATCCCTGCGGGTCCACGCCGTACGCATCACGCACGGTCAGCGACACGCCGTAGGCGCTGGCCGGTGCGGCCCGCAGATTCGGCGTGAACCTGTCGTCATGCAGCACGTTGGGAATGGAGAAATTCGTTCCCAGCGGGGCATTCGACTGTCGCTCGGCAAACACGCGCCACGAGAGCGCGAAGTCGGCTGCGCTCGCGGAGCCGCCGCTCAGCTCTGCGCCCCAGCTCCGATAGTAGAATCCCTCATCGTTCCCGAACACCAGTGCATCGAGCGAGCTGCCCAGGCTGAACGGGTCGCCCCAATCGTTTGCCGAATCGAGCCGGCGGTACGCACCGCCCGTGATCGTGCGACGTCCGTTGCTGCGGCTCACATGCAGCTCGGCATCGGGCTGCCAGTCCGCGACTCCAAGGCGAAGTGTCGCCGTGCCCGCGTAGCCACTGCCGAACTGCTCGTCGAGTCGCACGCCCGCGGACAATCCCTCCACGCGATTGTAGCGCACGAGTCCGTCCTGCAGCCCGTAGTGGATGGAGAGCGGTGCGGGGTGCCAGCCGGGCTGGAGGGAGAGCGACAGCGACTTCACGAGCTCATCGCGGCCGGCGACGTCGAATACCTGCTCTCCGGAAGAGAAAATAGACGGTGGCAGCTCGGGCGAGTGGGCGAGCGCCACGGTGTCGCATGGAATGTGGATCACGATGGGGAGCGTGCGATCGTAGCGCATGTGGTGCTCGACGATCGTGTCGCCGCGCGCGCACGAGAGACCTCGGAGATCGTCATCCTTCTCCGTGCCGGCGCTCGTGCTGTCGCCCGTGCTGTCACGGTCGCGGTGATTCCCGTTGCGGCGGGACGCGACGTGCATTGAGTCGGCGGTCCGCATGCTGTCAAGGGCCAGCGACGGGATGGGAGGCGTGGAGTCCGTACCGTCAACGCTCGCGAAGCGAAAGGTCTCGAGCATCTCGAATGACACGTGCGTGAATCCGATTTGTGCGCGCCCTTGGACGGTTTGCGAGCGCGGCAGCCACCAGCGCTGGTCGTACAAGCCGTATTCCACCGTGAACGCGCCGATGGTGGCGTTCATCGGAAAGATGATTGGACGCACGAGCCGAGGGACGTCGTCAAACGCGGTGGAGTCGTCCGCCTCTGCAGTCTTCCTGATGTCCCAGACCGCGGCCGGGCGATAGACGGCACGGACGAGGTGCGCGGAGGCCGCATCGAACCAGAGTGACCCCACGATGAGATCCGATCGCGGTGCGCGTGCGACCACGATCACCTCGCGCAGCCGGATGCGCTGCCCGGTCGGGAGCGCAAACGTCACCGAATCGCCGGAGCGGTACTGGTAGTACGCCTCGGCCCCGCTGTCGAGCGGATGAATGAACACTCCTTCGCTGGTGCGCGTAACGCGCTCGGTGCCGGCGAGCGGCATGAGTCCCTCGCGGCCAGGGAAGTAGGGAATCGGTGGATCGTCGAGCATGTCCTGCAGCACGCGGGCGCCGGGGAAGAACATTGGCATGGCTGTTCGCGCCCCGACGATATCCACGCGCGCGCCGTTGCCGGCGCGCCAGCGTACGCGGGCAGCGGTCTCGCTGCGGAGCGCAGTGCGCAACCGGCCGGTGCCGCGGAAGCTGAGTCCTACGGTAAGGCGTTCCTTCGACATCGCATCGTAGCTCACCAGCGACGAGTCCTGAGCAAGCCGGGCGATGCGCGCGCGCGTGATGAGGTCGCGCGCGGTCGCGTCCCGAAAGGCGGATGCGAGCAGTGCGGGTGTGAGCGGAATGCGCTCATGGACAATCGGCTTCTCGTCGGGCGGTGTGCTGTCGCCAGCCGCACCGGTGTCGGCCCGCGTGGCCGGCGCGGCTGGCCGAGGCGTGGCCTGGGGCGGCGCCGCGGCGGGCGCGCCCTGAAGGGCGAGCAGCAGTGTGAGGGCGAGCAGCATCTCGTCGGGTAACCAGCCGTGCGAATGTGATGCTCTACGAGTCTGTTACGGCCTCGGTTTCGGGGGGAATGGTGATGGGCGGCTTCTCAGGCTCCCACGCTCGACAGCCGACGAACGGCGCGGTAGTTTGGCGCGCATGTACAAGACTCACGACGAACGCCTGCGACAGGCACTGGACGCCATTCGCCTCCACGTGGGTCAGGCGGAGGCGGAGTACATTGACGAAGAACTGGCGCGCGGTGTGCGACTGCGCTTCGCGCCGCGGCTCGAGATGGGCTCGTACGACGGCCGCTTTCGCAATGCGAAGGAGAAGGAGAAGCGCAACGCCGTTCGCGGGCTCATTCTCACGGGACTCGTCCTGGGCCGCATCCAGGACACCGCCGTCACGCCACAGTTCCGCGATGAACTGCTCGGGCTGCCGCTGGAAGAGATCGTGCGCAGGACGAAGCGCGCGTTTCCGTTCCGCGCCTTCAGCGGGCGCTATTCAAACCTCGACGCCTGGGATCCGGCCAACTTCACGGCTCCCGTGCATGGTGTCATGCGGAGCTACCGCTTCATCGTGCATGGCATCATGGCCGATCCGTCCAAGGTCGCCAATCGCGAAGACTATGCGACGAAGGCCGAGTGGGATGCGGCACTGGACAGGTGGGATGCATCCATCCGCGAGGTGAAGACGGCCGGCGCGAACGAGCGGCTCTATATCAACTTCGCCGCGAAATATCTGAGCGATCCGTCGGTGCTGTGCAGCACGATCATCTCGACATCGATCATCTCGGAACACAAGCACGCCGCATACTATCCGTTCGGTTTCATTCTCAAGGTGCCGAAGGAGAATGTCTACAGCGCATCACCGAAGGATCAGGGCGTCGCCAACCGAACAGCGGATGCCGTTGCCGAACTCGCCCGGGTGTACACGCAGAAGGGAGGCGGTACGCTGCTCACTCCGGATGAGGTGCTCGAGGATACAACGGGCGCCGGCGGAAACACGGGGTACAATGAAGTCGTGGTCGTGGGGCGATCTCCGGAGGGACAGGAAGTCTCCGTCGCCGGCATCTTCGTGAAGATCAGCCCTTCGGGGCACCTCTATGTCCGCCCCGGTGGCACGAAGCCGTATGTCACGCCAGCCTTGTGGGATCTGGTGAAGGCACAGCACAAGAAGGGCATGCCCATCGTGCAGATCGAGGATTCCACGAGCGCGCCATCCACCGCCGCGGTCGCATTCTGACTCGCGGCACCCGAGGCCAGCCACAGCGCGGAAGTCACACGCATACAGTGACCAAAATGAACGCCTGAGCATCGCGGACGTTCCCACGCAAGAAATTCGGCGTCGAAAAATGCCCGCGCATCCGGATACACGTCGGATGCGCGGGCATTTTTTGGGTGCCTGTCGATTTCTCGCCCTCTCGTTCGACTTATAGACACGGAGCAGACGCACGGCCGTGATCGAAGTCGGGAACGATTCGAAACGTCGCGTCGTTTGGCCCATCACCATACACGAAAGGGCAGGGCGAGTATGCAGAACAACACCGCACCGCACACCTCGCGATCGCGACGTACATGGATCGTCGCTGGATCGGCCGTTGCGATACTGGCTACACTTGCCGCGGGCCGCGTGGTTACGGCTCGCGGAGACCCGGCACCGGCGGCACCGCCGCTGCCCCAGGTCACCGTGGCCGCCGCCATTGGCCGGGAGGTGACAGATTGGGATGAATTCACGGGGCACCTCGAGTCCGTGGACATGGTGGACGTGCGGCCGCGCGTGTCCGGCTATGTCGAGCGCGTGGCGTTCAGGGAGGGCGCCGAAGTCCACAAGGGCGACGTGCTCTTTGTGATCGATCCCCGGCCGTACGAAGCCGACGTCGAGCGCGCGCAGGCGAACCTCGCGCAGGCGCAGACGAAGCTCGAGCTGGCTCGCACGGAGGTCACGCGTGCCCGGCGCCTCGTGGCGGCACAGGCGATTTCACGCCAGGAGTTCGACGAGCGCACGAGTGCGAGCGCGGAAGGGGACGCGGGTGTGCAGGAGGCCAGAGCGGCACTCCGCACGGCGCGGCTCAATCTGGAGTGGACCACGGTGCGTGCGCCCATCTCCGGTCGCGTCGGACGCGCGCAGGTGACGCCCGGCAATCTCGTGCAGGCAGGCGTCACCACTGCGCCGGCGCTCACCACCGTGGTGTCGCTCGATCCCATCTACGTCTCGTTCGACGGCGATGAGCAGACGTACCTCAAGGACCTGGGACTCGCGCCGACCGCCGCCGCGCGCGGCAGCGCACATGCCGCGCCGCGCACCGTGTACATGGGGCTGGCCGACGAGCAGGGATACCCGCACAAGGGGCACATCGATTTCGTGGACAATCGGCTCGACCCCGTGGCCGGGACGATTCGCGTGCGCGCGGTGTTCGCCAATCCCGATCACCGGCTGACACCCGGGCTCTTCGCCCGCATCAAGCTGGTGGGCAGCCGTACCTACGCGGCGACGCTCATCCGCGATGACGCGGTGGGCACGGATCAGGACAGAAAATTCGTCTTCGTGCTCAAGCCCGACAACACCGTGGACTATCGCGCCATCACGCTCGGCCCGCTGAGCGACGGACTCCGCGTCGTCAAACAGGGGCTCGCCCCGGGCGAACGCGTCGTCGTCAACGGCCTGCAGCGCGTGCGCGCGGGCGTGAAGGTGAACGCCACGCTCGCGCCGATGGTTCCGGACACACTGGATCACGCCGCCGTGTCCGCCCACTGAGCGGTCGCGCCCTCGAATACCTGATGCAATACGGAGTGTAGGCCATGCGCTTCTCGCGCTTCTTCATTGATCGCCCGATCTTCGCGGCCGTGCTGTCGATCATCGTGCTGACGGCTGGTCTCCTGGCGATCGTCAATCTGCCGGTGAGCGAATATCCGGAAGTGGTGCCGCCCACCATCGCGGTGCGCGCCGCGTATCCCGGCGCCAACCCCACGGTGCTCGCCCAGACCGTCGGCACGCCGCTGGAGGAAAGCATCAACGGCGTGGACGACATGTTGTACATGTCGTCGCAGGCGACGGCAGACGGGGTGCTCAATCTCACCGTGACGTTCAAGATTGGCACCGACGTGGACCTCGCGCAGGTGCAGGTGCAGAACCGCGTCAATCAGGCGTTGCCGCGGCTGCCGGAGGAAGTGCGCCAGCTCGGGGTCACCACGCAGAAGCAGTCGCCAGACCTCACGATGGTCGTGCACCTGCTGTCTCCCAACGGCCGCTACGATCCGGTGTACCTGCGCAACTACGCGGTGCTGCAGGTGAAGGACCAGTTGCAGCGCATTCCCGGTGTGGGACAGGTGGTGGTGTTCGGCTCCGGCGACTACGCCATGCGCGTCTGGCTCGACCCGGAGAAGGTGGCGGCTCGTGACCTCTCGGCGACCGACGTCGTGAACGCCATCCGGGAGCAGAATCTCCAGGTGGCCGCCGGCGTCGTCGGTGCGCCGCCCATGCCGAACCCGGTGGCATACGAGCTCACCGTGAACGCCCGCGGCCGGCTCGTCAACGAGAAGGAATTCGGCGACATCATCGTGAAGACGGGCGACAACGGTGAGATCACTCGGCTCCGAGACGTCGCGCGCATCCAGCTCGCCGCCGGCGACTACGGGATGCAGTCGCTGCTCGACAACAAGCCGGCCGTCGCGCTGGCGATCTTCCAGGCGCCGGGTTCCAACGCCCTCGCCCTGTCGCACGATGTACGCGCCAAAATGGCCGAGCTCAAGCAGCTGTTCCCGCAAGGGGTGAACTACTCGATCGTGTACGATCCGACGGTGTTCGTGCGGGATTCCATCCACGAGGTCATCAAGACGTTGCTCGAAGCCACGCTGCTCGTGGTCATCGTCGTCGTCGTGTTTCTCCAGACGTGGCGCGCGTCGGTGATTCCGCTGGCCTCCGTGCCGATTTCCATTGTCGGCACGTTCGCGATCATGCTGGCGGCGGGCTTCTCGATCAACACCCTGTCGCTCTTCGGACTGGTGCTGGCCATTGGCATTGTCGTTGACGATGCGATCGTCGTCGTGGAGAACGTGGAACGACACATCGAGCTGGGCCTGTCGCCGCGGGAGGCCAGCCACAAGGCCATGGAGGAGGTGAGCGGGCCGATCATCGCCATCGCGCTCGTGCTGTGCGCGGTGTTCGTGCCGGTGGCCTTCATCAGCGGCCTCACGGGGCAGTTCTACAAGCAGTTCGCGCTCACGATCGCGTTCTCCACACTCATCTCGGCGTTCAACTCGCTCACGCTGTCGCCGGCGCTGTCGGCCATCCTGCTCAAGCCGCATGGCGCGCCACCCGATCGCCTCACGCGCGTGCTCGAGCGGCTCTTCGGCTGGGTATTCCATCCGTTCAACCGCGCGTTCGCGAGCGGCTCGCAGCGCTACGCGAATACGGTCACGCGACTCATCGGCCGGAGCGCGCTGCCGCTCGTGGTATACGTCGGCCTCATCGCGATCACCCTCATCGGATTCAAGCGCGTGCCGCCGGGGTTCGTACCCACGCAGGACAAGCAGTACGTCGTGGCCTACGCCCAGTTGCCCGATGCCGCGTCGATCGATCGCACGCAGGCGGTGGTCAAGCGGCTCTCGGACATCGCGAGCAAACAGCCGGGCGTGCAGTCCACGGTCGCATTCCCGGGTCTCTCGATCAACGGCTTCGTCAACAAGCCGAACGCCGGCACGGTGTTCATCGGCCTCAAGCCGTTCGACGAACGGACGGGCAAGGATCAGAGCGGCGAGGCGATCGTCCAGGCGCTCAATCAGAAATTCGGCGCGATTCAGGATGCGTTCATCGCGGTGTTCCCACCGCCGGCGGTAAACGGACTTGGCGCCGTGGGTGGATTCAAGCTCGAGCTCGAGGACCGTGGAGGCCTGGGACAGCAGGCGCTCTACGACGCCGCCCAGGCGCTCTCGGCACGCGCCAATCAGACCGGGCAGTTCTCGGGCGTGTACACGAGCTATCAGATCAATGTGCCGCAGCTCTTCGCCGATGTGGATCGCGACCGGGTGAAGCAGCAGGGCGTGGAGCTCAGTGATCTGTTCCAGACACTGCAGATCTATCTCGGCTCCGTGTACGTGAACGACTTCAACCGCTTCGGCCGCACGTATCAGGTGATGGCGCAGGCCGACGCGCCCTACCGCGCGACGGCGGAAGACATCGGGCAGCTCAAGGTGCGGAACGCGCACGGCGAAATGGTGCCATTGGGCTCGCTGCTCAGCGTGAAGCAGTCGTACGGTCCCGATCAGGTGATGCACTACAACGCGTACCCATCGGCCGACATCAACGGCGGACCCGCGCCCGGCGTGAGCTCGGGCCAGGCGGTCGCGACGATGGAACGCCTGGCATCAGAGTCGCTGCCCAACGGCATTGGCTACGAGTGGACGGAGCTCACCTACCAACAGATCCTGGCGGGCAACACGGCCATCCTCGTCTTCCCGCTCTGCGTGCTGCTCGCGTTCCTGGTGCTGGCCGCGCAGTACGAGAGCTGGTCGCTTCCGCTCGTGGTCATACTCATCGTGCCGATGTGTCTCTTCTCGGCCATCATGGGCGTGTGGCTGAGCCATGGTGACAACAACGTGTTCACGCAGATCGGATTGCTCGTGCTGGTGGGCCTTGCCTGCAAGAACGCGATCCTGATCGTCGAATTTGCTCGTGATCTGGAGAAGCAGGGACACGATCCGGTGCACGCGGCGCTCGAAGCATGCCGCATCCGGCTGCGGCCCATTCTCATGACGTCGTTCGCGTTCATCATGGGCGTGGTGCCGCTCGTGCTGGCGGCGGGCGCCGGCGCCGAGATGCGCCACGCGATGGGCGTGGCGGTGTTCTCCGGCATGCTCGGCGTGACCTTCTTCGGACTTCTTCTCACTCCTGTGTTCTACGTCGTTGTTCGCGGGCTCGTTCGTCGCCGCGCCGCAGCGCCGGCCGCTCGCCCGGCCGTCAACGCGCTGGCGTCGCACACCGGATCGTTCGCCGCGCCGACGGATGGAGGCGCCAATGCATAACGTGTCCCATGTGCTCACCGCCGCCGCGCTCGTCGCCATGGCCGCGTGCGTGAGCTCGCCCGGATATCAGCCGCCCACGGTCGTCGTGGCGCCGGCCTTCCAGGCTCTCAACGACTCGGAGTCCGGCGCACTCGTGCTGGCCGGGGACTCCGCGACGCCGGCGATGCCGGAGGCAGGCGGATCATCGGGCGCAAGCGTTCCGGTCATCGCCGATGCGATCGCGCCGGCGCCCGCCAGCGCGGACAGCGAGCGTGCAACGATGGCGGTTCGCGGCTCGGTGAGCGGCGACCCGCCCGATACCGCCTTCTGGATCGGGCTGGGTGACAGTACGCTCGTCGCGCTCGTGAACGAAGCGGTGCGCGCGAGTCCGGATGTGCACGCCGCCCAGTCGCGTCTGCTCGCGGCGCGTTCGTCGCGCCGGCTGTCGGCGCTGGATCTGGCGCCGGCGATCACGGCCAATGCGAGCGTCGCGCGGCAGCAACTGTCGGCCACGCAGTTCCCGGGTAGCGCGGGCGCACTGCCCCGGCAGGACCTCTGGGACGCCGGGTTCGATGCATCGTGGGAGCTGGACATCTTCGGTCGCGTCAGCCGCACCGTGCGCGCCGGTCGCGCGCTCGAGGAGTCGGCGGCGGATGCCGTGCACGATGCCCAACTGAGTCTCGCCGCGGAGGTGGCACGAACGTATTTCGAGTTGCGTGGCGCGCAGAGCGAGCTCGCCGTCGCCAACCGCAACGCCGCCAATCAGCGGCGCACGATGCAGCTCACCGAGCGGCGTCTCTCGGCCGGAAGCGGCACGGCCTTCGACGTGGAACGCGCGCGGGCGGAGCTCAACCTCACGCTCGCCGCCACTCCCGCCATCGAGTCGCGCATCGCGGCGAGTCGGTACCGGATCGCGGTGCTGTTGGGTCGTGCGCCCGAGGATCTGCCGCCGGCACTCCTCACCGCGGCCGATCTGCCGCCGCTGCCCGACACCGTGCGCGTAGGCTCGCCGGCCGACCTCGTGCGCCGGCGGCCGGATGTGCTGAGCGCCGAGCGACAACTCGCGGCCGAGACGATGCTGGTGGGCGCAGCGCGGGCCGAATATCTGCCTCGAGTGTCGCTCGCGGGCAGCGTCGGGTATACCTCGCCAACGTTCGATGCGCTCGGCAATACCGGCACGCCGCGGTACTTCGTGGGCCCAGTGGTCTCGTGGCCGTTTCTGGACCTTGGCCGCGTGAAGGTGAAGTCCGACATCGCGCGCGCGCACGCGAACGAGGCGCGGGCCCGGTACACGTCGGCCGTACTGAGCGCGATCAGCGAGAGCGAGACCGCCATTGTCACGTATGACCGCTCCCGGGCGCGACTCGGCAGTTTGCGCGAGGCGGCACGCGCCAGTTCGCGTGCGCTGGAGCTTGCTCAGCTTCGCTATGAGACCGGCGAAACGGACTTTCTCCAGGTGCTGGATGCGCAGCGTACGTTGCTGAGCGCGGAGAGCGAACTGGCAACGGGGCGAACCGCCGCCGCGACGGCGCTGGTGGCGGTGTACAAGGCGGTGGGCGGGTCGTGGCCGGACCGGTGAGCGTGGTCGATCGCAGTCCTGCGTTTGAACACCTTGCGGCGGGGGTTCCTCCGGGTTCTGTTCCGGCACGCGCGAGTGAACCTCGGCTTCCGGGTGCGCTCGCGCGGACCCCCCGCGGCGTAGGACACGCCAGCCACGATCGCCAGCCTCACGACGCCCGCACCCGCTCATGCCATTGCTCGAGTCGCCGCAAGATCGCGCGAGCCTTCTCATCCTCGTCCTGGGTGCCGCGGTCTGTGTAACGCTCCTGCCGTTCGTCAGTGGCCTGATGGGCGCCGCCGTGCTGTACGTGATTTTCCTCCACCCGTATCAGCGTCTCGCACGCAGCGTGGGGAAGGGGTTTGCGGCAACGATCGCCCTGGTCGCTGCCATACTCCTCATTGCGCTCCCCGTTGCCTGGTTGATTGCCCTGCTGATCACCGAAGCACCCAACGCCCTGATCAGTCTGCAACACAGTACGGTCTTCGCGCGAATCGGTGAATTGCGCATCGGCGACCTCCAGGTCGGAACGGAGATCGCGAATGCGAGCAGCACGATCATCTCGTGGGTGTCGACGAGACTGTTCGCCTTCATTGGCGGGGCCACGTCGGCGGTGCTCAATCTCGTGATCGCGTTCTTCGGGTTCTACTATCTCCTCCGAAGCGGCGGTGGGCTGTGGGAGCGCTTCCAGGATTACATCCCATTTTCCCCGCATACCAACAACGCGTTGCGCGACGGCTTCTTCAGCGTAACGGAAGCCATGCTGCTCGGCACCGTGCTCGTGGCCATCGTGCAGGGCGTGATCATTGGCGCGGCGTTCGCGCTCACCGGACTGCCCAACCCGCTGTTCTGGGGAACGGTCACGGCATTCGCATCGATCTTACCGGTGTTCGGGAGTGGGCTCGTCTGGCTGCCGGCCATGATCGTACTCCTGGCGCGGCACGAGTTTGGCGCGGCGGTCGTCATGCTGGCACTGGGCGGCGGACTCGCCAGCAATATTGACAACTTCATTCGACCGCTCGTGTACCGACGGGTGTCGAACATTCACCCGATGATCACGATCGTCGGCGCGTTCGCCGGCGTCAGATACTTCGGGTTGCTGGGCCTGCTGCTCGGTCCTCTCGCCATCGCCTATCTGTTCGAACTGATCCGGTTCTATCGCGAGGACTACGGCCCGCGTGGCGCCGCGAAGATATCGTCGCCGCCAGCGCAGGCGTGACGTTGCACGGGTTCGCGCGGGAACGACGCGTGACACCCTGCGACGTGCCGCTCCGCCTCATTTTCGGCGCGTCGCATTGGACCCGAAGCGGACCGATTCGGTCCCGAGCGGCGGCAACGTCACGTGCCTCGAGCGATCGCCCCAGTGAAGTGTCACCGACCGCACTGCACTGGTCGGATTGAAGAGCCGAAGCCGCAGTCCGTCCGGGAGCGGTGATACCGAAGCAATAATGACGTCCGGATCACTGATGGAAATTTGCGCGGCCGGAGCGCCGCCAGTCGCTTGCGCCACGATGAGCGGCTGGCTCTCGTCGATGCCGAATCGTTCGGCCGCTCCGGGATCCCACATGCCGTGTGGCTGCACCGCGTATCGGAAGGTGACCGGTCCCGACTGGTCCGCCTTGAAGTTGGTGTGCCAGTAGTTGTTCATCACATAGGAGAAGAGGAGCTGCGTTGGGGGCAGCGCGCGCAGCCAGTGCGTCGTGCCGTCATCGTGGTGCCAGTCCTCAGCCGTCATCCCGCTCAGCTCCACGAGCGGCGCGTCGAGCGTGGCCCACGTCACACCGATGCTGTCGTCCGACACATCAGCCCAGCGGTCCGCGGTGAGCACGTTGCGATTGGCGCCAGGAAGTTGATCGGAGTCCGGGCGCACGATGGCCCAGGGCACATCGAGCCGTACCTGGCCATTCGGCACGAGGAACGGGAAGCCAATGTGTACCGCTTCCTTCGTGCGGACCGCGCTCTTGTCGATCGTCGCGGAAATCTCGACCACGTCGCATCCACTGGTTACGCGATACGTGCGCGTGAGCGACCGGGCGCCCGGGGCGCCGGACGTCACCCTGAGCGACGCGACCAGCGGACCCGAGTCGACCACGGCGATCGAGACGCCGTGCACGCCCACTGCCGCCGTGGATGATCGTCCCGGCACGTACCAATAGTCGCCCCAGCCACCGCGGGCGTGGTCCACGAGCTCGTGTCCCCGCCACCGCACGCTCGCGAGCGCGCCGGTTGCCGTATCCACGGTTGCCGAGATCTCGCCATTCCAGATTGAATCTCCCGAGGCATGGGTCGAGTCGACCGGTGCGGCTGCGCGCGTACCGGCCGATGTCAGATAGCGACTGGAGCCGAGTGGCGGGACCGAGTCCGCCAGAAATGCAAGGGTGCCATCGCGGAGGTGCTGAGTGAGTACGGCGCTGCCGTTGGATGTGGAGAGGGCACCGCCGGCGGGAACGAGCGACTCGGGTATGGTGACCACGCCGGAGCGGGTCCACGAGCTGGTGTTGAAGACGTCGAGCGCGTTGGCGGCAGAGCGGCGTACCGGCGAGCCGAGCGCCGCGTCGAGCAGCGCGCGCGACGCGCTGTCGGCCGATTCGGCAAAGCCGCGCTTCACCGCCCACTGCGCCAGGACGAAGGGATCGTCCGGCGCACTGATGCTGCGGTCGGCGCCCCAGGTGTGTTCCGAATACAGGAGGACGTCACGCCACGCCTGCCAGTATGTTTCCGGGTCACAGGCGTCGCGACGCAGCATCGCGCAGAGCGTGCCGGCCTGCGTGAGACGCTCCGCAGCGTTGCGGCTCAGCGCCGTCTCGCGCGCGGTGGACTGCGCGCCATCTTCCCAGTAGCCGGTGAGGTCGCCGCGTACGCGACGCAGCTCTTGCGCGTAGCGATGCTCGAAGGCGGCGAACATTTCAGGCAGCGTTCCGATCACCACCCTGGGCGACGCGTACGTGCGGTTCCAGCGGCGCACGGCGCCGGGCAGGAGCGAGTCTACCGAGCCGTTGTCGCCCGTGGTGTAGCGCACCTGCACGATGCCCCAGGGATATCGTGCGACGGCGAGCGAGTCCATGTAGTCAATGAGCCCGCCCTGATCGGCGAGCCCGGGCCAGCCACGGCGTCTGCCATGGAACCATGAGTAGCCGCGACCCGCCACCATCACGAGCACCGAGTCGCGTCCCGATGGGGACATCCAGTAGAACGCGCTGTCGCCCCAGGTCTGGAGCAGCCGTCCGATCCGGTCTCCGCCGTCGGGCGAGCCCGGTGAGTAGTTGGGTCCACTCGACAGGTAGCGGATGCCATTTTGGGCCAACATGGGCACGACGCCCCAGGTGAAGCCCGGCACGTCGGAGGTGATGGCCGTGTTGATGGGAATGCCATAGCGGCGCCGCAGCTCGGCGGCGTAGTGCACCGACCACTCGAGCTCCTCAGGGCGGGAGAGCCCCGTCATGAGGTTGGCGTAGAACGCGTTGAGGGAGAGATCGCCATTCCGCGCGGCGGTGATCAGCGTGTCGCGCGTGGCGGCGCTGGAGTGATCGAGCAGTCCCTCCAGCGGCCAGAGCCCTTCGACGGTCCAGTGGAAGCGCGCATCGCTCGGATAGGATGCAGTCTTCCGCGCCAGCGCGATCCCTTCGCGGTACGTCTCCTGGTGACGGCGATCGGCCTCCGCCTGCAGGACGTTGTATCCGATGTCGAGATGCGCATGGGGAATCAGGTAGATCGTGCGCGGAATCACCGGCGCGAGAGGGAGCGCATCCCAGTGCACCGCGCTGCGGCCGGCAGCGAGCGTCACGGCGACGTGAGCAGGTCGTGTGACTTGTGGCACCGGCACCTCGAGCACGTTCCACCCTTCGGCGATGGCGGCCGTGAGGCGTCGCACACCGTTCACGGCAATCGTAACACCGTTGGCCGCCGCGAGGCTCCAGATCCCGACGCGAAGCGATTGCTGCACTCCGTGCGCGCCGCGGAGCAGTGCCTGCTCGCCGGACAGCCGGGCGATCGGTGCCACTGGGCGAGTGAAGGTCATGTACCATGCCTGGCTGCCCGCGCTCTCGCCGGTGACGCGAAGCGTCGCGGGTGCGCCGCGTTCGAGGTCGGCGAGCGGGACGCGCATCGTCACGAGTCCGTTCACGTCTCCGGCCCAGTCCACGAGCAGGGTGTGAAACGTGAGCGTCGAGCCATCGCGGCCGGTGATCGTCCAGTCCGCCGGATGTGCGGAGAGCGGCGAGGGGATGGTGAACCATGGACGCCCATTGACCGCAAGCGTGAAGTGATGCTGCGTCGTGCCGGAGTCCACGACGTCCATGGACGCCATCCAGCGGAAGGTGACCAAAGATCCAGCCGCAGAATCGGGAACTCGCGCCGTGCGCCATTCTATGTAGCGTGTGCTGTCGGCGGAGCGAACGAGCAGCGACGAGGTGATGAGCGGGCTGGCGGTGTGATAGTTGAAGCGTTCGCCGGCGAGCGTGGAGTCATAGCCCTCCACGTACGGCGCCGGGACGACTGGCCAGGGTTTCGTTTGCGGCTGCTGTGCGGGAAGCGGGGGCGCAGCGAGGGCGGCGAGGGCGGCCAACAGGAAACTTGTCGCGGCAAATCCTGCCCGGGTTACGTCACGCAACGGGTTCCTCGCAGGCAGTGGAAGCGGAGTTGGCTGGTGGAGACGAGACGCGGCTTGATATACGCTCATGGCACGCCGCGTCGCTACCATGTCGCAGCGATCACTCGGCATGCTCCGCCGGTTGTGCGACGTATCGTGAAGGCAGCTGGACTTGTCAGCGCAGGCGCGGATCGAACACGAAGGGCCTCTCTTCGATGATGCGCACGCGCGCGGCATCTGCGTGGCGTGGGTTCACAATAACGTTCGTCTCCGAAGGAATCGGCGCCGAGGGCACACGAAGCAGAGCCGTCACACCGCGATCGAGCCAGTCGTCTCCGAGCGCTCGGCACTCCGGGTTGTCCGTCCACTGCGCCCATGTGCCGGGCAGCACGCTGACGTCGACAGTATGGCTGCGAATGTCATCCGGCGCATCGATGGTCAGGGCCAGGAGGTCGCTCGGCGCGTCGGCCGGATCGACGTGCACCAGGTACTCGATCGCCGCGAGTGACAGTGTCGTAGACGTGTAGACGGCTGCTTTCCCGACGCTGTTCCATCGACCGCCAAACAATCGCGCCCCCTCGCCGTCCAGCGCCCGAAAGGCGCGACGACAGATGCGGAACAGGCGCACAGGTCGCTAACTGTAGACGCCGTGCTCGATGCGACCGAGTACACGTTCGACAGCCAGCGTACCCGCGTCGCTGTCGAGCAGACTGAAGGGACGTTCTCCACCCAGCGCCCGGTTGGGGATGGCCAGCCAGCGATGCGCCTTGTCGGCATCGCCCAGTGCTTCCTCGGCCCGCACCACCAGTCTCGCCATTCGAGCCAGGCGATCGGATTCGTCCGCCGAGAGCGGCGCGCGCTCGGTTCGCTTTCGCTGGAGTGTGCGGGCGCTGCCGATGACACGGTAGACGTCGGCCTGCGACCCCAGCCAGCCCAGTACTTCCCCCAGAAAAAAGTCGAGTGCGCGTGAGGGCAGGCCGGCTCGCACGACCTCGGCCAACTCAAGCTCGGACCTGATGTCGCGCCGCAGCACGCGCTTGCCTCCCAGCTTGGCTGCCACCGCAATTGCCGCCATTGTGCCTCCCGCCAAATGACGTATTGATTATACGCATATGGCGCGCGGCGGTCAAGCCCGACGATTGCCGGACACTACCCGCGCCGCGACGCCCGCCATGGCGAAGCACTTCTGCTACGCGGTCAATGGGTCATGGCGCAGAACCAGGTGGCGTCGCATCGTCGGCGACGAGCGCGAGCCAGTGTCCGTTGGGACTGATCGCGAGCCGCGAGATGTGCGCGAGTCCGTCTGACGCGAGATCAGCCGCCTCCCGCCACGCGGTTTCACCACGATGCAGCGTGTACAGCTTCGACCCCGCGGCCGTGATGGCGACGCCGGTGGATGTCCACACCACGTAGAGCGCGCCCGCGGGCAGCGGCGCGATCGGCGCCACGTGTGCCGCTCCGGTCGTGCCGTTGATTGAGAGTCGCGCGAGCGTGAGCGTGCTGTCCGGGTGGCGCTGGACGAAGGAAACGGTGTCCATGGCGATTGGCGACAGCGACCGGTCGATGGCGCGCGCGACGGTATCGGCGTGCTCGGTCTTCGTGTCGACGACCTGCAGCGTGGACGGCGTGCCGAGGACGTAGAGCGCCAGGTGGGTGGCGTCGAGCCACGCGTGATAGCCAACGGGTTTGATCGCGCGCAGGACGAGCTCCGGATCGCCGCCGTTCAGCGCGAAACTCCAGAGGCGCTGCGTCGAATCGGGCTCGACGCGCACGACCGAGATGCGCCGGCCGCCCGGCATGAACGTTGGCGAGTATTCGCTCTCCGGCGTGCTGGTGACGCGCGTGATCCGTTTGCTCGCGATGTCGTAGCGATAGATGTCGGCCTGGCCGTCCTGGCGAATCGAAGTGAAGAACACGGCGCCTTCATCGGCCATGAACGCGGGCTGGTTGTCGTAGCCGGCGCGACGCGTGATGTTCTCGGGCGAGAGGACTGCGATTCCGGTTGGCGACCGGTCGGTCACTTCGAGGCCGGCGAGATACACGTCGGTGCCGGGAACGCGCTGGGCCGCAGCGCGCTGGACTGGCACGGCGGCAAGCAGCACGGCCACTGCCGTGACGACGTGCGTTGCGCTCACGACTGTGGCGCGGAAGCAGTATCCGGTATCACCAGCAGCGCGATGCCGGATGCATCCAGCCTCAGCCATCCGGGCGTATGCACCAGACGCAGCAGCGGCGCGTCGCACGCTGGGCAGCGCAGAATCACGCCCATCTCCTGTCCATAGTCGAGCAGCGCACCCACGGCGCCTCTCGTCCCGCAGCTCCCGCAGGTCGCAATGGCCGTCGTCACGTCGCGCGCGAACACGTCGCGCAGCGTGCCAGCGGCGGCGTTCCCGTCCAGATGCATGTCCTCGCTGTCCATGTCGCCTCCTGCTGTACCGTCGTGACCTCTCGCTGTCCTGGCGTGCCCTGATGTCGTGCGGGTGTGACCTCGTGCTGGTCGCGGTGCACTTACGCGGTGGGGCCAAAGCGCTCGGTGCGAACGAGCAGCGGATCGTGGCCGGCTTCCACGAGGAGCGTCGCCACCGACTCCACGAGCGGCGTTGGACCGCAGACGAACACATGCGGCACCTCCGCAGCGGACCAGCCCACCTCGCGCAGCATCGCGGCGTCAATGCGGCGATCATAGCCGGTCCACCCCGCGGGCGTCGACCGGGTGAGCGTGAACGTGACCCGGACGTTCGGGTGCGCGGCGAATTGCTCGAGCTCCGCGCGGTAGATGAGGTCATCCCACGTGCGTGCCGTATAGAGGAGCCGCACCGGTACGCGCGCGCGATCCGCGGCGCTCGCGTGCGCGTAATGCCGCAGCATCGCCATGAGCGGCACGATGCCTGACCCGCCGGCCACGAGGAAGAGCGGGCCGCCCTGCGAAAAATCCCACACGAAGTAGCCGCCGATCGGCCCGCGCAGCTCGAGCCCGTCGCCCACCTGAAGCACATCGCACAGATATGGCGACACCTCGGCGTCGTCGAGACGCTCGACGGTGAGCGCGACGTGCGCGTCCTCGGGCGCCGAGGCAATGGAGTACGAGCGCTGCGCCTGATAGCCATCCTCGCCGACGAGGCGCACGTCCACGTGCTGGCCGGCGCGGTGACGGGGCCAGTGTGGAACATCGAGCACGAGCGTGCGCGCGCGCGGTGTTTCGTCGTGCACCTGCACGACGGTTGCGACGCGCCACGCGATGCGCGCGGCCTCGGTGGTCTGCAGCTCCGCCATCACGTCAGGGATCACCCCGATAGCGCTGCTCGCGCCAGGGGTCGCCGTGGTCATGATAGCCGAGCTGTTCCCAGAAGCCCGGCTCGTCCCGCTCCATGAGTTGAAGGCCGCGCACCCACTTCGCGCTCTTCCAGAAATACAGGTGCGGCACGAGCAGGCGTGCAGGCCCGCCGTGCTCCGGCGGGAGCGGTGCGCCGTCGTAGCCGAACGCCACCCAGGCCTTTCCTCCGGTGACGTCGGCGAGCGCGAGGTTGGTCGTGTAGCCGCCGTCGCAGAACGCGGTGACGAACCTGGCATCGGTCATGTTCACGCCGCGCGTGCGCGCCGCGCTGAGCAGAGCATCCACCGAGACGCCTTCCCACATCGTGTCGAACTTGGACCACTTCGTCACGCAGTGGATGTCCACGGTGGGCGTCTCGTGCGGGAGCGCCTGAAAGTCGTCCCAGCTCCAGCGGGCTGAGCGGCCGCCGGAGTCGCGCACGGTGAAGTCCCATGCGGCGAGCGCCGTGCGCGGCGTAGGACCGGCTGAGAGCACGGGGAAGTCGCGCGTTTCGTACTGGCCCGGCGGCAGGCGACCCGGCGGCGCGCTCGGGCGGCGCGCGTGAAAGCCGCGGGCAATGAACGGTTTGTCGGCCATGGCGATGCTCCGGATAACATGGGCGTGGCTCTTCAACATAGCCTCTTGAGCGGCAGAACGAGGCTGCGGCGGAAACGCACCGGTCTTGACGCCATCCCCGTGCAATCCGCATAGTGATGGCTCCTGACTCCACTGAACGGATGCCGCCGATCTTCTTCAAGTATTTCTGGTTCATCTGCGCCGCGTTCATGGTCGTGAATGTCTCGATCTGGCGGCGGCGTCTCGTGGCTGCCGCGGACCGGGGACTGGCGACGAGGACCGAGACCGACCGATTCATACGCTGGGTGACGGCGTGGGCCGTCGGCGGGCCGCTGATTGCCGGTGGTGTCAGTCTCGCTGCGGGGTGGACAACGCCATTCTGCGCAGGGATCCTTTCCTTCGATTCCGTGCCGCGGACGCTCTTCTCACTCGTGACCGTAGCCGCTTCGGCCGCGCTGCTCTGGTGGGTCTGGAGGGGGACGGGCGCAGACTTTCTGGCCCGCGTCGCACCGGCGTTCCGTCCACCTGCCGCCCAGCGCACGCAGTATTCGCCACAGCGGGTGCGTGTGTTCCTTACTGCCGTCGTCCTGAGTGGACTGCTTGGCTCGGCGATCGCGTGGCGTATGGCGCCCTTGATGCCACAAACGGACTGTCCAGCGGCTACCAGTTCCACGACGACCGCCCATGACTGACCCTTCGTCCCCATCCGAGAACGCAAGCGTCGCCGCCCTGCTCGCACGACGGAGCCGGGAGGATCGCGACGCGTTGCTCGACGAGCTCGTGAGCATGCTCGCAAACGTGGTACCAGGTGTGCGAGTCGAGCGCGCATTGCTGCGCCGGACTATCACCGCGGTTCGGCTGCCCGTTGCGGGGTATGCCTACGTGCTGAAACGGAGCGCGAACGGATCTTTCGAAGCAAGTCGCCAACAGGAAGTGCGCGGCGTGGTGGTTCGCACGATTCCCATGGAGATCGATGCCTTTCTCGAGGAGCTGGGGCTGGCGCTCGACGTCGAGCTGCGGCGCACGGAACACGGGCGGAAGGCGCTCGAAGCCTGGCTGAACTCGACGCCCCCCTGAACGCCCCCTGAACGGCCCCTGAACGCGACGACAACCGCTGCCGGACTCACCTCTCACAGGAGCATGCATGCCGGACTACGTGCCTGGATCAACCGCGAATCTTCCCACCGGGGCCGCCGAGCGACTGCGCGCGATGCGCGGAACAGGAGATCGGCCCGCGTTCTTTACGAGCGATCTCTCGGTCGACGAGTTCCTGCTCGTCGAGCAGGCCGGTTTCGAAGCGCTCGGCCTGGTCATGGGTTCCTCCATCTATCACGTCGGCTTCCAGTGGCAGAAGTGGAGCGTGAGCCAGGAGCTCGTCGTGTTGACGAAGGCCATGTTCGAAGCGCGCGAGCTCGCGCTCACGCGCATGGAAGAGGAGGCCGATCTGCTCGGCGCCGACGGCGTGGTGGGCGTGCGCCTGGTGTTCAAGCAGTACGCAATGGACGAAGGCGTGCTGGAATTTCAGGCCATTGGCACCGCCATTCGGCATCTCGAACGACAGGGCAGCTTCCGCACCAAGGACAACCGTCCCTTCACGTCGGATTTGAGCGGCCAGGATCTCTGGAAGCTCGTGCGCGCGGGCTACCGGCCGGTCAGCCTCTCCATGGGTGCGTGTGTCTATCACATCGCGCACCTGAGTTTCATGCAGGTGCTGAAGCAGGCCGGGAGAAATCAGGAGATGAAGGTCTACACGGACGCGACGTACGCCGCGCGCGAGCGCGCGCTGGAGCGCATGCAGGCAGAGGCCATCGAGCGCGGCGGGATTGGTGTCGTGGGCGCGCGCGTGGAGGAGTCCAACTGGGGATGGGGCGCGAACGCGATCGAGTTTTTTGCGGTGGGAACGGCGGTGGCGCCAATGGGCGACAGGGCAGGGCGCCCGCAACTGGATGGGGTGCAGCAGGTGGTGACGTTCAACGACAAGGGGTGAGTACGTTCACATTGCCTGGCCACGCGCCCGTGACCGGCATAGCAGACGGTGGCGTATGAAAGTCTCCGAGAGATTCGACGAAGTGCAGCAGGTTCAGCGTCGCGCATCGCTGGGCTCGGTCGCCTCCAGGGTCATGCTGCACGCCGGCGCGCTGGTGATCGCCATTGGCTGCCTCGCGGCCTACGAGCATTTCAAGGCTCAAGGTCAGTCGAGCGCGTCGCTGGCCAGCCTGATTGCGGCGGCCGTCTTTGGATTTCTACCCCTGCGCGACATCATCCATGTCGTGTTCGGCATCGAGGGCAAGGCCCTGCACGTCGTGCATGGGCTGGGTGTGCTGGGACTGGGCGCGCTGCCGCTGAGCGGTGCGGTGTCCGGCACACCGGTATTGACGCGCGCGGCGCTCGCGCCGTTCGCGATCATGGGCGCTGCCCAGGCGTTGATGCACCAGAACCATCCACGCAACGCCAAGCAGGCCGCCGCGCTGCAACGCTTCGCGTCGAGCCTGCCCGAGGTCGCGCAGTTCACGAGCTCGAAAGACCTCAAGTCACCGGCAAATGCGATGCGCGCGGTGTCGGCGCTCTCCGATATCATCTCCAAGGCGCAGGCGCTGGGCCAGACGGAACTCGAAGCGGATCCCAGGTTCCAGAGCGCGCTCTCTCAGACGTCGACGCGCTTCGGGACGAATCTGGGGCTGGATGCGGTGGACCTCGCCCTGACCAGACTTGCGGCGAATCCCGCCACCGCCAGTGCAGTGCCGGCGCTCCGGTCGCGTCTCGCACAGGCACGGAAGACGGTGGCGGCGTCGGGGACGGGGCAGCATCCGTGAGCGGGGTCTACTGATCCGCTCCCTGCGCCCAGCTACCGCGGCGCCATTGTCAATCCCGCCGCGACCTGATTCTGATTGATCTTGTTCCAGAGCGCCCACCCCTCGGCCAATTTCGCCGCCATGTCCCCCATGGTCGCTCCCCATGATTCGTATTGCGCTGCGCCGGAGTTGAAGGAATAGGGGCAGGGCAGTGCAGCGAATGCGGTCGCGGTCATGTGACATGCTGTTGCTGTCGACGAAAGATCGCCGGTCCAGTACCATTCCTCGATGTGCTCTTCGAGTCCCTTGATATACTTCGCTCGATCGTTGGTAGTAATCGACAGGCAATCTCTCAGCAGATCGCGCAGCGCGTTGTGGAACACGGGCTGCCCCTTGATCCGCTGCGAGTAGCTCCTTCCCTTGCCCTTGAGGTAGAGCGCGCCCACGTGACCGTGTAGACCGAGCGGATCGTTGGGTCCCGGCGATTCCCGGATCTTCCGCGGGTGGATCACCACGAGGCGGGTCGGAATACGCAGAACCTCTGCCAGATAGATCCACCGAATGTCGTTGTAATGGCCGATGCCCCATTCCGCCACGTAGCCCAAAAGGTTGGTGGGGATCCACTCGTGTTTCCCCTGATACATCTCACGGGCCGCGTCGGCGGTGCCATCGTCGTCCATGCCGGCGGATTTCATTTCGCGCCGATCTTCGGCCGTCATTGCGTGCACGGCGGTATTCGCGGGATCACGCCAGTGGCTTTCCAGAAACGTCTTGCCACCGGCGGACCACTCCTTCACAAACTGCGCCGTGCTGTACGTCTTTCCGTTTTTCAGTTGTACGCCCCCCTTCTGGAGTCGGGCAAACAGGTTTATCGCGTTCTGGTTGCACTGCAGAAACGCACTGGCGAGTTGCGGCGGCATTGCAGCTCCGGTGAGGGGCAGAGGTGGGGATCGCGGGTAGCTCGGAAATTTATCGTATGCAAGCCGGGTCTGGCGCGCCTCATGCATACGCGCCCTCTTGATGACATCCTTGTGTCTGACCTCGGGGCGCCAGGTCGGGCGCTTTCGTGTCGCGCCCAGTCCCCGATCAAATACCACCTTCACCTGGAGCACCTGAACCATGTCGATGCCAGCCCGTCGCGTTTCCCGCCTGACCCGCCCCATGATGCTGGCAGGCGTGCTTTTCGCGCTCGCCGGGTGTGCGTCCGTCACACCAATCGGCACGCTGCTCAACGATCCCGGCCACTACAACGGCAAGACGGTGAGCGTCAAGGGCCAGGTGCAGCAGTCAGCGGGAGGCTTTGGCGTGGGTGGTTATGAGATACGGGATGCGACCGGGACGCTCACGGTCGTGAGCAGCACCGCCGCACCGCCTCCCACCGGCGCACGCGTCACGGTCAAGGGCATTTTCCAGTCGCTGTTCACGCTTGGAACCCGGAGCCTGGCCGTGCTGAAGGAGCAGAGCCGGAAATCGCAGTGAGGGGTCGGTGCGGTCAGGGATCAATGGGGGCAGAGTCGACCGCTCCTCGCCACCCCGCCCTTGGGAATCGGTAATCGGGAATGGGGAGGCCGATTCCCTGCTGTTGATGAAATCGGGGTGCGGTGGGAGGGGGCGGATTGCCTTATCGATTCCCCATTCCCGATTGCCGATTCCCGGTTTCAACCGACTCTGACCTCATTGGTCGCCCAAAGAAGACAGGATTTCAGGATTGACGGGATTAACAGGATTGTTGGGAGCCGAGCCCCAACGCTTCAATGAGTTCGCTGAATGACGGCGAATGCTTTTTGGAACGGCACCGTGAGAATCCTGTAAATCCTGTCCATCCTGAAATCCTGTCTCGCCTTAATAGCTGGTTAAACCACGGTCGCGGGTGCCCGGTCGCCGCCAGCTGATGAGAATCAATCGACTCTGCCCCTTTTGATCCGGGAAGGGACAATCGGGAATGGGGAATAGGGGTGGCCGTCCACCCCCATTTCCCATTCCCACGATTCCCCATTCCCGATTGCCGATTCCCAAGGGCGGTATGGGGCGGCTGGGAATGATTGCCGATTCCCGAGGGAAGGGCGGCGGGGCGTGGATCATTCCCGCGGGCGGGGAAATGAGGTGG
>DATNDS010000218.1:0-18380 GCA_035553215.1 Gemmatimonadaceae bacterium | reverse complement strand
GCGCCCCCGCGCCACGAGATAGTTCGCGATGTCGAGGCCCGGCGCATCGTCCAGCCAGCGCAGGAAGCGCCGTTCGGTGAAGACCGTCGCGAAATTCCGTCGCGCCGCCACCCGGCGCCACAGGGCGATCATCTCCTCGAGGTCACGCACGCTCGCGCGAGTCACGCTCCAGTCACTGTCCCGCGGCGGGCGACGGCGCGGCAGCGGCGCTGTGTAGGCCCGAAGGGTGGCGAATCGCGTGAACAGCGGCAGACCGCGCACGCCGGGAACGCGGCGCTCCATGGGCCTGTTGCCTGCGAGGATCGTGAACTGCATGGGCACCTGCGCGCCGCCAAGCTCGCCGCACACGCTCGACGCGTGCCGGATGAGCGCATCGGCCGCGACGCCGTCGCGATGGGCCGGGTGCACCTTGAGGTCGCCCACATACATCGTGAGCGCCGGCCGCCCGTGCAGGTACGACTGGCGCGCCGCCACGGCAATGCAGCCCACGATCGCGCCGCCGCGCTCGGCCACGGCCACGTGCCACGGATCGCCGAGCAGTCTGTCGAGTGCCAGAAAGTCCGGGTCGCGTTCCACGCACACCGTGATGTCGCCGCGCATGGGACACTCGCGCGCCAGCGCCAGGAGTGCGGCGCCATCAGTGGAGCGCGCCTCGCGCACCGTGACGTCCGGAATTGACGTCATCGCGGTCATGTCCCGCTCCCGTGCACCGTGCACACGGCAATGCGCCGCTGCACCGCGCTGCGGTCCGAGGCGATCAGCCGCTCACCGCGGTCGCGGTCCTCCACGATCACGCTGCGCCACGCGTGCGGCACCTCCGTCCAGCCCACGAAGTTCCGGAAGCACACGGTTGCATCCGGTGTCGCGGTGCGCACGATCTGCGCGAACAGCTCGCCGACCTCGCGCTCGGTGAGCCACTCGCAGATGTTCGACAGTGCAAAGCCGTCGATGCTGTGGGCCGGAGCGTGACGCAACCACGCGGTGAATGAGCCATCGACAATGTGCAGCCGCCCGTGCAGCGCCCGAACGCGATCCACGCCGCTATCGCTGAGGTACGGCGGCACGCCACCCTCAACGTCCACGGGATATGTGCCGGTGAGCATGTGGTGCACGAAATAGTTGGTGCTCAACGGCAGCTCGGTGAGCGTGCGGCGCACCACATCGCGAAAGTGCGTCGCGAGGCTGAGGCGCTCGGCGCACGCGAACATGCGCTCGTCGTACGTGGCCGCGAGCGCGCGGCGGTTGAGCAGCAGGGGAAAGAGCAGCCGCCAGCGCCGGCTGTCCCACTCCCGGTCGTAGAATGCCTGCTGCTCCTGCAGCGACCGGCAGGCGAGCAGCCGACGGATGCGCTGCTCCGGGTGAATCGCAATGCGAATCACGCGCACCAGCATGCGGATGAAGCGCTCGGTGACGCCCGCGCCGAGCACGCCGCGACGGATCGCCCCGTCGTGAGCGTCCCAGTATGCGCGCGCCTCGGCGGACAGATGGCTGCGCAGCAGGCGGTAGGCCGCGTTGCGCGATCGCGCCGGCGCGGCCGTCGCGCCCAGAAATGCGCGGGCCGGCGCGGGCGGCAACTGGCAGAGCGCAACCAGCTTCAATTCCACCAGGTGGTTCTGCGCGATATTCGTGTCGATCGCGGTCACCGCGCGCGCGCCACACCCCAGGAGCGACAGTGCCGTGCAGCCGCCCGAGCTCACGACCGCGATCCGGCGGCCGCGTGGTGCCAGGGCGGCGATCTCCAGTGCGGGGTCCTCCCGCACCTGCGCAAAGTACAGCCGGTCGAGCCGCGCATCGGCCATCGCCGTGCGGTTCACAACGACCTCTTGAGGTGATCCACCAGCCGCACGCCGCAGAGACGTTCAATGCGCCTGGCAAAGGTGCGAATGGCCAGCGGATCTCCGGCCATGGCGACCGGTACCGACCCTACCACCTCTTCACCGAAATGGCGGAAGTGCACGGCGGCATCGAGCACGACGGGCACCAGCGTCGGGTCGGCCGCGATGCGTTTCGCGATCAGATCCGATGCGGACTGCGCGTGCCGCACCTCGTCGGCCGCGATGAGCGAGAGCAGCGCCGAGAGCACCGGCTCGATGCGGCGTTCACCCAGCCGGCGGAAGAAGTAGTACGCCAGGTGCTCGGAGAGCATGAACTCCACGAGACGCGACATGAGCGACTCTTCGCGTATTTCGCACCGGACGGCTTCCCGGCGTGCCGCCACGAGATCGCTGTCGCGGAGCACCGGTTCGTAGCCCACCGTGTCCAGGTACCAGCGCAGCGCGTGGAAGTGCTTGAATCCCTCGTACAGCTCCAGCGAGAATACCACGCCGGCGTCAATGTCATCCCACGTGAGATGCAGCAGCCGCTGCAGATTCACCGGGTGGAACGCCTCGATGATCGCCGCATCGCGCAGCGCCGCCAGCACGTCCGGGCGCGCCAGCGCCGCGGTGACGTCGATGTCGGCCCAGGCGATGTCGCGCTCAACGCTCCAGCGCGCGCGATCCGCCGCGGCGGCGTGGCGGGCATAGAGTCGCGCGGGGCGGGCGGTGGCGGCGGCGCGCGTCATGGCTGCGGCACTCCTGTCGCGGCGCTCACGTCATTCACCTGCGGCCAGTCGCGCGGCTCCGTGCCATGCGCGCACAGCACCGCCAGCAGCCAGCGCTCCACGCCGAAGGCCACACACCCGCTCGCGGCCGGCTGGCCGCTCGCGGTGCGAATGCCGAATGCATCGCCAAAGAATTCGCCGTGCCGGTTGAACGACGCCACGGCCATTGACCCGTCGCGGCCGTGCGGCACCAGCAGTTCGCGCTTGAGCTCCTTCACGCGCTGCAGCAGCGTTCGGCCGCGCGCCGTGGGCGCGAAGAACGGATCCACGGCCGGCGCTACCGTCGCGGCCAGACCCAGCGCTGCCGCGAAGACGCTCGCGGCCTCGAGGCCGCGCTCGATCGTGTGCGTCACCGCCTCATCGCTGCCGACGCACACCACCTCGCGCATCGTGAAGGCCCAGCCCCGCAAGAGCGGCGCGAGCGTGGCGCCCTCGTGACGCCAGCACGTGCACTGCACCGACACGGTGAGCGCGTCCGGCAGCGTGGTGCCGGCAAGATGCTCGTACACGTGATAGCACGCGGCAGGTGAGAGCGCGACGTCTGGCGGCATCAGCGCCTGACACAGCGCATCGCCGGCGCCACCACTCTGCGCCATGCGCTCGAGCAGGTCATTCCGCTCGGAGAGATGCGCGGCCACCGTGAGCCAGTGCGGGAACGACGCGAAGTAGTCGGCACGGCCGAGCGAGTGCAGCCCGAGCGCCGGGGGAACGCGCCAGTGCTCCAGCGACAGCGATGCCGCCAGGGCCTGTATGGCCCGCTCCAACCGCTCGTAGAGCGCGAGCACGCTGCCGCGCAACGCGACCAGCCCCGGCGCCGGGTGCCACAGCTCCCCGCGCCGTTCCAGGGCGGCGACGACCGCGTCATGCGCCGGCATGACCGTCTCCCGTGCCGAACACGTCCGCGATGCGCGCGGGCGTGCGGAAGTTGTTCATCTGGATGTCCACGTCGTCGATGCGGCGTGCAATGGCGCGTTCCGTCCACGCGATGAGCTCGAGGATCCGGATCGAGTTGATCAATCCGCCTGCAAAGAGCGCCGTGTCGCGTGTGATGTGCACGCCGGGCGGCGCCAGGCGCAGATTGAGCCAGGCGACGAGCTCGGCCTCGAGACGGTTTCGTGAGTCCGGCGCGTTCATGCGACGAGCCGGCAGGGGTGATCCCATCCCCGGGACACCAGGTGCGCCACCATGCGCGGCCAGTACTCCGCCACCGCGGGCGCGCGAAAGCCCAGCGTCTCATCCGCGCGCGACGTGTCGAACCACTTGGGAAAGGCGAGCTGCGGAATGAAGTGCGCGAGCGCGTGCGTGACCCGCGTCAGCACGGGATCGCCGAGCTCGTCCACCGTGCTTGCGAACAGGCGGTAGGTCTCGAGATCGCTGAGCGCGGGACGGACGTGACCACGCCGCTTCCATGCGTCGTCCGTGGCCCAGATGTGAAACGTGCGGTCGAGCAGCTCGCCAAGCGGGAGCGAGCGCATGCCGGCGCACAGGTGCAGCGTCTGGCCCGCGAGATCGTCGCGCTGCGCCACAGCGGCAATGGCACGCGCTACGTAGCGGGTGGTGACCGTATCCATGGGCGTGTCTTCGGCGCCGGGCATGAGTGCGGCGAGTCCCTGATAGCACAGCCGCAGCGCGAAGTGCAGCGCGTTGAGTTGCGTCACGCCGCCGGCCTTGGTGTCGCACGCCACGGTGCTCGGCCGCACGATGACCCAGGGCAGCGCACTGTCGCGCACGAGGCGTTCCGCTTCGTACTTGGACCACTCGTAGGGATTCACGAATCCGGCGCCGGCACCGTTGTCCCGTTCGGCGACGAGCCCGTTCAGCTCGCCGGCCACGAACGCCGTGCTCACGTGCACCAGCTGTTCGACGCCCGGCCACGTGTTCGCCGTTTCGAGCACGTGCCGCGTCCCATCGATGTTGGTGGCGCGCGACTCTTCGCTCGTGCGCGTGAACGTGGTGTCCGCGGCGAGATGGATCACCGTGCAGGCGCGGCGGCGCAGCCAGCGCTGTGCCCCCGTACCGAGCGCGAGACCGTCGCACGTGATGTCGCCGCGAATGGGCACCACCCGCGCCGCGAGTGGTCCCAATGTGGCGGCGAGCGAGTGCCAGCGCGCCGGCCGTCGCACCAGCGCCGCCACGTGCACGGCAGGATCCTGCCGCAGCATCCGCGCGATCACCGCGCGGCCAATGAGACCCGTGCCACCCGTGACCAGGACCGTCGGACGATGCTGGTGCATGTCATGCCTCCAGAGCGAGCGCCGTCCAGTGCGCGCCGTATCCGTAGGAGAAGAGGAGCAGCCGGTCGCCCGGCTGGATGGCGCCTTCGCGCATTGCGTCGCACAGGTTGATGAAGTTGTCGCCCGCGAGCGTGTGCCCGTCGCGCGCGATGTTGCGCGACCAGAGGCGCGCGTTCGGGAGGGCCAGGAGTCCGAGCAGGATCTGCCAGCTCCGGAGACTCACGTTGTGCGGAATGACCCAGGTCACGTCGTCGGGCCGCCAGCCCGCGTTGTGCAGCGCGCAGTACACGGCGTGGCGCGCGGTGGGGAAGTACGACGCGATGATCTCGTTGCGCAGTGCGTCGGCGTCCCAGTAGTAGCCCTTGGTGATGTGCGCCGCGCCACGCAGCCGGTTGCGCGCGGCGTCGCGATCCACGAGCACCGCGCACGCCGCATCAGACACGCAGTTGAAGATCGCCTCGCGGGCGCCGTCCGCAGCGGTGAATTCGGAACTCACGCACAGCACGCGCGCCATCCCTTCGGTGGCGCACATGGCGCGCGCGAGGCGCACGGCGCCAAAGAGCGTGGTGCAGGCCTGCTGATCGAGCGCCCACACCATGGCGTTGGCGAGCCCCAGGTCGAACTGGAGTCGCGTGGCCGGATAGCTGTAGCGCGACATGGGAGCCGGCGCGTGCGGCGCCGTGCTCGCGGCGTCGAACGCGGCACGGCCCGACAGGCCGCCGTAGATGAGCAGGTCCACGCTCGCGGGTGACACGTCGTGCTCGTGCAGCAGCCGGCGCGCCGCGCAGAGCGCGAGGTCGTAGGGTGATTCCGTGGTGGCGACGTGCACCTGGCCAAAGCCGAGCGATTCCAGCGTGTCGCTCGGGCTCTGTAATTGACCCAGCTCACCCAGCTCACGCACGGAGCGGGACAGGGCGGGAAACGCGTAGGCTACACCCGTGATGCCGGGCGCCGCGGGTGTGGTGGGCGTGGCGGGCGCGCCGCTCATGACAGCTCCGGCACGAAGACCACGGCGCACACCATGCGGCGCCACGGGTTGAAGACCAGCGCGCGCACCGGCATGCACTGCTGCCGCAACCGGATCTCGCGCAGGCCGCCGTGCATGCCGAAGCCGAGCTCGAGCGCCGTGTATGGCGTACTGGCTTCGCACTCCAGCGCCTTCCAGGCCGCTTCCTTGAGCGCCCAGAGCTGATTGAGCGTCAGCGTACCGTGCGACTGGAACTCGGCGCGCGTGAGGAAGTAGCGCGCGTATTCAGTGGACAGGCCGTCCGCGCGCTCCAGGTCCACGCCGAGGCGCAGGGTGTGTGATCGCGTGGCCACGGCGACGGCGCGCCCGTCGCGATGCGAGAGCGAAAGCGCGAGTGTCGCGTCGCGTTGCGGAACAGCGCCGGTGATCGCCACGGCGGGGGGCATGCCGTTCACGTGGCACAGCGTCACGCACTCGGGCGTTGTGCCCAGCGCCAGGGCGGCGGCCTGGCTGGCCGCGATTGTACCGGCGGCCCGGTCGGTCGTGGCCTTCGCGAAGGCGAAGTGCAGCGTCTGGTGGTACGCGTTGACCGTCGTCATGGCTCCCTCCTTGTTGTGGCTTCAAGGTGCGGGACCGGCGGTCAGGCGGGGATCGGTCGTGTTACGTACGGGGAGGGGTCAGATGACGTAGTTCGCGCAGGACTGCCGGAGGCGAGCGGGAGCGAACGCCGTCGCGCAGGAGGTGACTCAGCTGCTCGAGCGCGTGCTCGGCGACGGCCCCATCGCCGTCGATACGGCGCGGTTCATCTATCTGCTCGAAGAGCATCCAACCTACCTGCCGGTCGTGTAGCGGGGATGAACATCGTGCAGCTCGCGCAGTGTGCGTGAGGCGCGGGCGTCGTGCTTCATGCGCCGGCATTCGGATTCGGCTTACGTGAGACGCCTCACCGCTCGCTCGTCGCCTCGATCGCCGCGCGCACCCGCGGCATCGCCGCTTCGATCTCCGCCACCGACACCGCGCCCACCGACAGCCGGAACCAGCCGCACTCGCGCGTCACGCCGAACGCCTGAAACGGCACCACCGCGAAACCCGCCGCGCGCAGCAGATAGCTCCGCACGTCCTCGTCGCTGCGGAGCACGACGCCATCCGGCGTGCGGCGCCCGCTCAGGCCGACGCGCGCACTCAGATAGATCGCGCCGCGCACCGACGTGGTCTCCACGGGCAGGCCGCTCGCGCGCATGGCGGCGAAGTGCCGCTCGAGCGCGTCCAGCCGGCTCTGCACGCCCTGGCGCATCTCCGCCATGTACGTGTCCACACTCTCCGCCGCGTTCAGGAAACTCGCCGTGGCCACCTGCTCCGCGCGCGGCGCCCAGGCGCCCACATGACCCAGAAAGTCCGACGCGAGCGCGATGAGGTCCTCGGGTCCCACCAGCCACCCCACGCGCAGCCCTGTGGACGCGAACGGCTTGGACATCGCATCCGCCAGAAACGTGAAGGGCGCCATTTCGGGCCGCAGTGACACCGGATTCACGTGCACGGTGCCGCCGAACGTGAGCAGCCAGTACACCTGGTCGTAGAGCAGGTAGAGCGGCCGCTCACCCTGGCCGGCGCGCACGCGTCGCGCATTCTCCTCGAGCACCAGGTCGCAGATGGCGCCCAGGGTGTCCGCATCGAAGGCAGTGCCGGCGGGGTTGAGCGGCGAGTTGAGCGCCAGCAGCCGCGCGCCGCGCAACAGCGGCGCGAGCGCGTCCGGCGTGGGCAGGAAGCCCGTGGCGGGATCGCATTCCACAGCCACGCGCTCCGCGTCCACGAGCTGGCAGTAGTTGTCCACGCTCCAGCACGGGACGCCGAACACCACCCGATCGCCGGCATCCACCACCGTGCGGAACGCTGCGTAGATCCCGGGGCGCGCGCCGCTCGCCACGAGCACCGACGCAAGAGGATAGTCGAGACCCAGGCGCGTGCGGTAGAACGTGCGGATGCTCTCCCGCAGCGCCAGCAGTCCGTTCGCCGGCGGATAGTTCGTCTCGCCCTTGCGGATCGCCTCCTCGATGCCGTGCGCCAGCATGTCCGGGATGCGGAACTGACTGGGCGCGAAGTCGCCCACGGTGAGATTGCACACCTGCTCGCCCCGCGCGATCCGCGCGCGAATGTCGCTCGCGATGACGAGAATGCGCGACCCCACCATCTCCTCGGTCATGCTCGATCCGCGGCGCGCGAGCGGCGCCGCCGAACTCACGGAAGCAGCCGTCGTCGCGGCGGCGCCAGGCGACTGCGCCACCTGTGCATCGGCGCGCATCACTGCTTCCCCGCCTGGTCGCTACCCGCCATCCTGAGCGCCGCATACGCATTCACGATGCCACCGGTGGCCGAGAGCGTGCCGAACGGCACGAGCGTGGCATCGGCACCCGTACCGGGCTTCGTCACCATCTGCGACGGATAGCGGCTCGCCGACTGCAGAATGATCCGCTTGACGTCCGCCGCACTCAGGTTCGGATAGTAGGAGAGCATCAGCGCGGCCAGTCCCGTCACCATGGGCGCGGCCATGCTCGTGCCGCTGTCGCGCTGGTACTTGTTGCCGGGAATGGTGGACAGGATGTCCTCGCCCGGCGCAAACACGTCAACGCGCTTCTGCCCGAAGTTGCTGAACGACGCCACCAGCGCCGGACCTCCCTTCCACGACGTCGCGCCCACCTCGATCCAGTTCTTCGCCACGCCGCCATCCAGATAGACGGGAGTCGGGAAATTGCCGCCGGCGTCGATGTCCTTGCCGTCGTTGCCCGCCGCGTGGATCATGAGCACGCCGTGCGCGTCGGCGTACTTCACGGCATCGTCCACCACCGATTTCTGCGGCGAGTACGGCTTGCCGAAGCTCATGTTGATCACGCGCGCGCCGTTGTCCACGGCGTAGCGAATGGCGTTGGCCACGTCCTTGTCGCGCTCGTCGCCATCTGGGATCGTGCGGACCATCATGATGCGCACCGACTGCGCGATGCCGCGCACGCTGTCGGCGGCATCCGGTGTGGCGCCAATGATGCCGGACACGTGCGTGCCGTGCAGCGCATCGCCGCCCATCACATCCCTGTTGCCATAGTCGCGCTGCGTGAGATTCGCCGGATCGTCACCCACGATGCCGCGCGGATTGTAGGTGGAATCGTAGCCGTACCGCACACGTGACTCGTACTGCTTTTGCGCTTCGGCCACGACGTCGGGCGTGAGACCCGATCCCGCGAGCTGCAGGTACACGGCCCGGGCCTGCAACTGCTGGGCGTCGGTCGGATGAAAGTTCTCCACGCGCTCGGGCGTGAGCGAATCGGGAAGCGCCGCATGCAGAATCTGCAGCGCCCGATCCTGTGCCCGTGCGGCGTTGTTGATGTTGTCCAGCGTCTGCGTGTCCTCGGCGCGCTTCTTCTCGTACTCCGCGGTTACGGTGTCACACAGCTGGGCCGATGGATCGGGCCCGCCCACGCTCAGTGGCGCAATGCCCTTGCAGCGCGCGAAGAGCCGCGTGATCTCCAGCGTCTCGTGCTCGACGTCGCGGCCATCCTTGCCGCCAATGAAGTTCCACCCCCACGTGTCGTCCACGTAGCCATTGTGGTCGTCATCCTTCCCGTTGCCGGGAACCTCCTTCGGATTGCGCCAGAGATGTGGCGTGAGGTCCACCTGCGCCGTATCCACGCCGCCGTCAATCACCGCCACGAGCACCGTCTGGCGCGGCTGCATGCCGGAGAGGAGTTCCCGCTCGGCACGCAACACGCCGAGTCCCGGGAGGCTGTCGCTGGCTTCATCGAGCAACTGCCACTCGGCCGGCGCCTTGGCGCGC
The DNA here is from genome assembly GCA_035553215.1 of Gemmatimonadaceae bacterium. GTDB lineage: Bacteria > Gemmatimonadota > Gemmatimonadetes > Gemmatimonadales > Gemmatimonadaceae > JADGGM01. The sequence continues at coordinate 8,754 of DATNDS010000218.1, read as the reverse complement.
GACGAGCGCGGTATGCTGCCGGATGCCACCGGCGATGCCACGGTCGCCGGCGCCGGAGCCGGAGCGGGCGCAGGCGCGGTGGGATGCGGAGTGGCGCACGCGGCGAGCGCGAGGCCGGCGAGCGCAATGACCGAAGACGACTTCATGGGTTGTCCGTGCCCGGTGCGAGGTGGACGGAATCTAGCGATCGGCCACGACCTCGGCGAAGTAGCGCGGCAGGTCCACGACCAGCGACTCGCGGGCGCACCCATACAATGAAATCTCCGGCGTGGCGTGAGCAAGTCAGACGCGCAGCGCCGCCGGTCCTGCCTGGGTCGCCAGCACCGCGGCGCTCGGCGCCCGCGACGGGAATGCGCGCTGGTAGCGCTCGAGCCAGTGGGCACCGAACTCGGCCGCGCTCGGCGTGGGCACGAGCGCCCACACGCTGCCGCCGAAACCGGCGCCGAAGGCCGACGCCGCGACGGCGCCCAGCGCGCGCGCGGCGCGCACGAGCCACATGGTCTCGGGCACCTGATTGCGGAGCAGCACCTCGGCATTGGCGTGCGACCGCTCCACCAGTTGCGCGAATGCGGCGAGGTCGCCGCTCCGCAGCGCATCCGCTGCGCGCGGGATGATCACCTCGCTCTCCTCGTAGAACTGGTTGAATCGGTCGAGCAGCCTGGCGTTCGCCGCCGCGTCGCTTCCGGGGCCAGCGCCACCCAGCATGACGCGGATCCGATCGGGTGCATCGGGCGCACTCGTGGCAGCGGCGGCCAGCGATTCATCGTCTCGGCCCGTTAACTCGCGCCACCGCTCCCACACGGCGCGCGCCGCGAGTGACGCGCTGTTGTACGCCTCGCGCGCCGCGCCCGCCTTTTCCGCGGTGATGCCGCTCACGCCGATCACCATGGTGTGGCCGGCGGGGAAGGGAACCTCTCCTTCAGCGCGCACCGGGCAGAACGAATAGCGGCTCAGCATCCCGGGGCGACAGCAGAGAATGGCCGTCTGGTCCTCGCTGCCGCCAAAGGTGCCGACGCCACTCGTCCCCGCGAGCGAGCCAAAGGTGAGCCCGTTCTCCAGGCTGCCGAGGTACGCGCCGAGGTCCTGCGCGGAATGGATCTCCGCGCGATACTCGGCGCGTTCGGCGAGCCCGTTCACCTGGGAGAGCGCCAGGAAGACCGCCACGACGAGCGCGCTCGAGCTGGACATGCCCGCGGCCACAGGCAGATCGCCGGCGAAGGCAATGTCCGCACCGGTGCACGCGCCGGGAAAGTTCCGCGCGATGCGCCGCGCCACCGTCATGGGGTAGTTCGACCAGTGGCCCGCCACGGGTTCCGCGCACGCGTCGAGCTGGAACGAGATCTCCTGGTCGCTGTCCAGCGCGCGGATACGGATGGTGCTGTCGCGGCGCGGCGCGGCGACGAGGCAGATGCCCTGTTCGACGGCCATGAGCAGACTGCGTCCGCCGGCGTAGTCGGTATGCTTGCCGAGTACTTCCACGCGGCCGGGGACGAACCAGGCGAGGCGCGTGAGTGCGGCGGTGTCGCTCATGGCCTGCACAGCCCGATCGGCGCGCGCCATGAGCGCGGCCTTGCGTGCCGCCTCGGTGGCGCTCAGCCCCGCCGCGGTGAGACGCTCGGCGGTCGCGTCGATCACAGCCGCACCGTGACGTTCGCCAGCCGGGCCTTCACTTCCGCGATGTCGCCGCGCTGCGAGAGGTCCAGCACGCTGCCGCCGGCGCGGACGACCTGGATGCGTTCGCCGAGCTGGGTGATGGCGATGTTGACCGCATCCTGCAGCTCCAGCTCGTTGCGTGGCGACGGACGCACCAGGCGGCAGGCGTGAAAGATCACGGGGGTGAACAGCCAGCAATTCATGCTCACCAATGCATCGTCGCCAAAGCGCGCCATGGTCGCGTCGTCCGGCTTCTCGATGATGCGCTCGAGCGAGCCATCGTCGCGCACCTCCAGCATGGCGTAGTGCCGCACGCGATCCGCCGGGATGTTGCCGTCGCGAACGAGCGGCCCGCGCTCGTATCCCGCGACGCCCGAACCGGACAGGCGGCCGAGCGCCGTGAAGGAGCTCACGGGATAGTAGTTGTCTCCATTGAGCGCGAACACGCGCTCGCCGCCGGCGAACTCCTCGGCGGCCAGCACGGCGTCCGCGGTGCCGGATGGATGCTCCTGCGTGGCGAAGTGCACGCGGAGGCGCGTGAGCGTCACGGTGTGTGTATAGTACTCACGCACCACGTCGTGCTCGGGCCCAATGACGAGACAGACGTCGGTGCAGCCGGCGTCGGCCAGTGCGCTCAGCAGGTAGTCGAGAAAGGGGCGGCCCACCGGAATCATGGCCTTGATGCCGCGCGCGGCGACCTGCTGCTGATCGGCGTCGAGCACCGCGGCCGCATCCTCGCGGCGCATGCGGGTGCCCAGTCCGCGCGCGAGGATCACGGCCCGTGTTGGCGGGGGCGTCATGGGAGTGTGTCGTCCATTGGCACGGAGGATGGTACGGAAATGAGGGAGGGATGGGTAGCGTGAGTTGGGGCATCGACATGCAGCACCCGTATCCATCTACCGCGATTATATCCAGGTTGTTTCGGGCTCGGGCGGAAGGTCTCGTCAAGAAGTGGGCAAGTAGCCCAATACCGCTTCGTCATGGCTGGAGCGGATAGCCGAGAAGCGGGGGAAGCTGGCGGGGTGGCGTGCGCCGCCCAGTTGGGAGCAGCCAGTCCGCGACGACGCGCTGCGTGTGCGGTACGATGTGGCGCCGGCGATCGGACCGGAGAAGGAAACGCCGGCGCATGCGGCGTCCGCATTCACGCACCGGAGGATGGTCGCCGCCTGACGCTGCATTTACAAACTTCTTGACAAGACCTCAGCCACGCACGTTCGTCGGAGAGATTCGTACCCAAGTCAGGAGATTGCGGCATGGATCGACGTGCTCGACATGCTCGACAGACGGTGTGGACACTACTCCACCAGTGCCTTCGATGCTCCATACTCGAGAGCACGAAGATTGGATCCGGACACCGTCAACGACGCCGGCCGCATCGCCGCGCACGACAACCCTTCGTGACAGCGGATCCACGGAATCAGCTCCGCAGATGTTCGCGCCTTATCGGCGCCCTTGGGGCATCATTGATCGCGGCGAGCGCCTTCGCACAAGCCCCGAGTGATACCACTCTCGTGCGGCGTGATATCATGCGACAAGCCCATCTCACGGATTCCACGGCGGTCGACGGAATTGACATCACTCGCAAACAGTCCGTGATTATTCCGGGCCTAACCTACACGCTCGGCACATATCGCCCGCCAGCAACTGCCGATGTTCTCATCTTTGCCGTGGGTGCAAGACGCAATGGCTCGGCAGTGGTTGTTCAAAACGTCGATGATTGGGCTCACGTCGTTGGACGCTGGGATCCTGCGAGCGCGAGCGAAGCCATTCGTGCTTGCATCGAAGTGGCCGATGTAGCCGGGCCACGGCGGGATCCCTTCCGCACGTCTGTCCTTCTGACAACATCTACGAAGACAGCGTCCGCGGATACGGCCGGGCTCTCGTCGCTACGCCTTGAGCCAGAGGCGCGGCGAGATTCATCGGGTGTCCGGAGGGTCAGATTCTCGTTACTTCAGCCCGGCGTTGCTGTGGAATACCGTTGCATGCTGCATTTGCCTGACAGTGTACGACTCGATGCAACGCGGGTTATCGAGAACGCTGGCCTATTGCCTTTCACACCGTAAGTGGAGGCGTATCTCGCTCACGCCCACCTCCGAGAGTTGCGGCTATGCGGTCGCTGCGTCGATCCCGACACCCAGTACCGCTGCGTTTTTCCCGGGATTGAATCACCTCGGCATTGCCAGAGGCTTCAACCTCTCAAGAGCTGGCGTCGCCGGCAATTCCGGTGCGGTTCACTTGACGACATCCTGACCGGTGTGACTAAGACGGGTGGTAACAAATACCGGGGGACGCGACTGCTACGGAGACAGTCGAGGAGGATGCGCCCGTTACGATGCACACGGAAACTTCATCGGATTCCTTGAGCTATGAATTCGCGATTCCGCTTCACGGTGGGCAGTGAGCCAGACTTCGAGGACCTCGTGGGTGACCTCTATTTCGACGACCAGCTCGTCTGCGTACTTACGCAGGAGGAAGGCCTAGAGGCGGCTCTCATGAAATTGTTCGGCAAGCCCGACAGCGCGGCATGGGACTTTCCCCTGGCAGACTTCGAGGAAGCCTTGCATGCACTGAAGCGGCGCATGTGGGAGTTGCGTCGGCAAACATAGCGAGCCGATTACGCGCGCGATGGGATGATCTGATCATATGACAGTTGACCCGGATTTCTCACGACGTGAGTAGTGCCGCGATGACGTCGCGTCAACATGGAATAGTAGGCGTGGGAGTGAATCGCCCGAGCGGTATGACTGGAGAGGTCACTCGCGTGCGCCATGCCGGGAGGAATAGTCTGAGAGTCTCGCAAATCTCTGAAGCGCTTCGATTTTCTCTTTTCCTGCGACAGCTTGGGCTGCCAGGAACCCAGAAAAGGTCCCCGCCTTGTTCCATCGGATTCACACGATGCTTCGCTGAGATCGAGCCGTGGAGAATGCGATCGTGAAATACCTCGGGATCGGCATTGTCGTCTTGTCCATTCTTCTCGTCCTCAACAGGCTGGGGATGAGACCGGCGAAGCACCGACATCTCGACACTCCCTTTTTGCGGTCTCTCCTCGATTTGTTGTACGTGCGGGGGTTGGACGGTGGTTTCTTGCATGTTGCGGTGATAAAGTCGGTCCAATTTGTCCGGGTCTACAAGTGCATCCATCAGCCGGATGTCGTCTCGTTAGAGCTTCATATTCCCCGTTCGACATACGATCACCTCGAGGCACCCACCGCCATGGACACGCTGAACGCCCTCGGCGCCCAGCTGTCCACCGGCCAGACGAGAGGAGTTGCGAGCGGCGAGCCTCGGGACTCGTTGGTCATCGATTGCGGTCCAGGCGTTTTGAGGGCTCTCGTGGTCCTTGAGAGCGTGCTTCGTGATGTGCTGCAGCTGGATCCCGAACGCCAGTGTGTTGCCCACATTGAGGGCGCGCGCCTCGCTAGCCTGCGAGATCTCGAGCTGTAATCGAACACACAAATTCTGCTCTGCGCGGAAGTTGGTGATGGGGGGTCCCAGTCCCCCGCTCGCCAGACTTGGAGATCATGCGGCGCGGAGCACCCTCTTGCGAAGCAGGGCGAAACCGGCGCGCCTGTTAACGACAGTTTGATCTTGGACAGAATCAGCGGTTGAAAAGTGGACACGTTATCCGCATTTCCGAAGCGCGTTTATTGCGATCAGTGGGGGCTGTCAGTGACGGCGCAGTTCCAATGCGGCGTACCTCAGCAAGCTTCCCTTACGGCTTCACCTTGTCCGCCTTCTCTTTGAGCGGCGCCGTCAGACTGTCCGCATCGGCATCCGTCTTGATCACGTGCGGGGTGAGGAAGAGATAGAGCTCGGTCTCGGTCGTCTGCCGGCTCGCATGGCCAAAGAGCCCGCCCAGGAGCGGAATGCTGGAGAGAATCGGCACCCACCCTGACTCACCTCGCGCTGCGTGTCGGTGAGCCCGCCCAAGGCCACCGTCTCGCCGTCCTTGATGAGGAGCGTCGTCTGGACCGAGCGGGTCGAGATGACCGGCGCATCGAAGGCCACCTCACTGGTGGCGTCGTTCACTTCCTGGGAGACTTCGAGTCCCACGTAACCATCCGGGCTGATCGTGGGGAGCACGGTCAGCTTGGTGCCCACGTCCTCGTACTGCACCACCTGATCACGCGCGGTGTTGTCCGTAGGGAGCGATGCCCACGGACAATCGGTTTCCCGGCGAAGATCGCGGGGTTTACGATGATCCGTTCGAGCGGTGTGTTTTCCGGGTCGTCTCGCATGGGCTGTCCGCCTCCATCCAGTGCGGAACGCATCGCAATGCTCAAATGTACCCACGCACTCCTCCACCCTTCAGCCTTCCTCACCGCCGCCTCCTCGCTTCTCCCTCGCCCCTCTGGCCGCCTCGATCGCCCCGCCGCATCTTGTCGGCGTGGCCGCACAGGACCAGCTGTTTCGCCTCTCTGCCGCGCTGGCTGAACGCTATCAGGTCGAGCGAGAGCTCGGTCACGGCGGCATGGCCACCGTCTACCTTGCTCACGACGTCCGGCACGACCGCTTCGTCGCGCTCAAGGTGCTCCGCTCCGAGCTGTCCGCCATCGTGGGCGCCGAGCGCTTTCTGCACGAGATCAGAACCACCGCGCATCTCCAGCACCCGCATATCCTCCCGCTCCACGATTCCGGTGAAGTGAACGGGACGGTGTTCTACGTAATGCCGTTTGTGGAGGGCGAAAGCCTGCGGGATCGCCTGACACGCGAACGGCAGCTCCCCGTGGAGGAGGCGCTGCGCATTGCCGGCGAGGTGGCGGATGCGCTGCAGTACGCCCACGACCAGGGCGTCATTCATCGCGACATCAAGCCGGAGAACATTCTCATCCACGGCGGGCACGCACTCGTCGCGGACTTCGGCATTGCCCTGGCGGCGAGCCGCGGCGAGACGGCCGCGCGCATCACGGAAACCGGCTTGAGCCTCGGCACGCCCGCGTACATGGCGCCCGAACAGGCCATGGGCGAGCGCGTGCTCACTCGCGCCGTGGACATCTACGCGCTCGGCTGCGTGCTCTACGAAATGCTCGCCGGCGAGCCTCCCTTCGCCGGACCGACGGCCCAGGCCATCGTGGCCCGCGCCATGACGGAAGATCCGCGAAGCCTCGTCGCGCAGCGACACACCGTGCCGGCCGGCGTGGATGCGGCGGTGCGCAAGGCACTCGAGAAGCTGCCCGCCGACCGGTTCACCACGGCCGGTGAATTCCGCGGCGCGCTCGCAGCCGGCGCTCCCGCGGTCACGGTACGGCGCGAAGCAAGCCGCCGGCTTCCCATGGGGCTCCTGGTTGGCCTCGCGGCGGGGCTGCTCGTCGGAGTACTCGCCGGATTCGTCGTGCTCCCGCTGCTGCGGTCCGCCCCGCACGCCGCCGCGCGGCGCTGGAACTTCGACCTCGCCGCCAACGCGCCAGTCGCGCTCGATGGACCATCCGAGCCTGGCGGATGGTACAGCGCTCTGGCCGTCTCGCCCGGCGGAAATCAGCTCGCGTATGTCGCGCCGCGCGGCAGCACTTCCGTGCTCATGGTGCGTTCACCGGGAAGCGGCGCCGTGTCCGAGCTGCCCGGTACGGAGGGCGCGTCCAATCCGTTTTATTCGCCCGACGGAGCGTGGATTGGTTTCGTGTCCGGCAATCTCCTGCGCAAGGTCTCGGCGGACGGTGGCAATCCGATCACGCTCGCCGAGGTGAGTGACGTCACCGGAGCCGTGTGGCCGGCGGCGGATCGGATTCTCGTCTTCGAGCGCAACGGCTTCGAACTGCATAGCATCCCCGCGTCCGGCGGCTCCGGCGATTCCACCGTGCACCTCACGACGCAGTTCGGCACGCCCGCCGTGCTCCCCGGCGGCCAGTGGCTGGTGGGACAACTCAGCTCGGGGCAACTGGCACTGCTCTCGCTGCGCGATGGCTCCGAGCTCGCCGTCACGCAGCGCGGGGTGCTCCAGCTCGATTCCGTGCGCCAGTCGGATCTGCTCTTCGGCGCCAGCCCTCACTGGATTCCCTCGGGCTACCTGGTGTACGGCACGGGCGATGGCCAGTTGTCTGCCATGCCGTTCGACGGCAAGCACCGCACGGTGCTCGGCGAACCCGTGCCGGTGATTACCGGCATGCGCATGGAAGCAGGATTCGGCGCGGCGGAGTACGCGCTCGCCGATGACGGCACGCTGATCTACGTACCGGGCGCCAACCAGCTCTACGTGAACGTGGCGCTCGTTTCACCGAACGGGCATCTCGACACGCTGCCCATTCCGCGCGGTCCGTACACACAGCCGCGCGTGTCCCCCGACGGCACGCAACTGGCGGTGCAGGTGCGCAATCCATTGGGAGGCTGGCAGGTACTGCTCATGGACATTGCCAGCGGCGTGCGCCAGCCGGTGCACGTGGATGGGAACTTCCGCGCGTTCCCCGCCTCCTGGCTCCCGTCCGGTCATGAGCTCATGATCGGCCTGTTCGATCCGGTGCAGTTTCTCAACTACGGCGCGCGTATCAAGTCGCTGGACACGGGCCAGTGGACGGATCTGCATCTGGCGAATGCGTCGTACATGACCGTGTCGCCGGACGGCAAGTCATTCGTCTTCTCGGATTGGCGCAGGCATAACCTGTACATTCGCTCGCTCGGGCCGGACACCACGAGCACGCCGGTGCCTGGCGGCGTGGGCATCGCCGGCAGCTTCTCCCCGGATGGCCGCTGGCTCTCGTGGGGTGGCGACGATGGATCGGTGCAGGTCTCTCCGGTGCCACCCACGGGAGCCATCTACCACATCGCCGAGCGGGGCGACATGCCGCTCTGGACGCCCAGGGGCGACGCGATCATCTACCGCGACCGCTCGCGCTACTATCGTGTCAGCATTTCGACCACCGCCGGGGGCGTACGCGCCGGCAAGCCGCAACTCCTCATCGAGGGTTCGTTCCTCTCCACGTTCGCCTGGAATCACGCGATGAGTCCGGATGGCCGCCTGCTGGTGCTGCTCAACAGCCCGGCGCGCCAGGCGCGCGTGCTGGATGTGATCACGGAGTTTCCGTCCATGGTGGAGCGCGTGGCGCGCAGCAGAACGCGCTGAGTCTGCGGCATTCGCGGCTCGGCCAGCAGACAGGATTTACCGGACCT
>DATNDS010000217.1:0-8142 GCA_035553215.1 Gemmatimonadaceae bacterium | reverse complement strand
CAGGCAGAGTCTCATCGAGAGTAGTGCACTCGGCCTCGCTGGCGGTGCGCTCGGTGTGCTGATGGCGATCTGGATGGTCAAGGCCATCGTCGCCATCGCGCCGCAGGATGTGCCCCGCATCGAGGCCGCGGCGCTCGATCTCCCGACGCTCGCCTTCGCGTTCGTGATCTCACTCGGTGTGTCACTGCTCTTCGGCCTCGCGCCGGCCGGGCACGCGGTGCGCAGCAGCATTCATCTCGCCATGGGCGAGGGCGGCGCGCGCACGGGCGCAGGACGTGCCGCCGCCAGCACCCGCCGCACGCTCGTGACGGTGGAACTCGCGCTGTCCGTCGTGCTGCTCGTGGGCGCGGGCCTCGCGGTGCGCAGCATTGCGCGGCTCCGGAGTGTGGATACAGGATTCGACCCACGCAATGTGCTCACGGCCTCGATCTCGCTGCCCGGAATCCGCTATGACAGCGAGACCAAGGTGGTCGGGTTCATGTACCAGCTTCGCGACAGGCTGGCCGCCGCGCCCGGCATCGAAGCGGCCGGCATTACCAGCGCGAGCCCTCTCGGCGGCGGCGGGTTCTATCTCGGACGGCAGATGGTGGCCGAAGGGCGCGATCCGATTCCGGCCAATGAGGTACCGGTCAACTGGAACGTGGCCACACCCGGCTACTTTGCGGCGCTCCGGCAGCCGATGCTGGCCGGTCGCGACTTTCAGGCGACGGATGACTCAGCTGCTCCGCCGGTGATGATCGTAGACCAGACGTTCGCGACGCGCATGTTCGGCAGCGAGAATCCCATCGGCCGGCGCGCGATGTCATCGCGCGACGAGAGGGTGGAGCGCGAGATCATCGGCGTCGTGCACGACGTGAAGTACTATGGCGCGTCGGACTCGAGTCGCGCGCTGGTGTGGGTGCCCTACGCGCAGAACAACGCCTGGCGTCAGGGCATCCTCACGGTGCGCGCGCGCGCCGGTGCGCTCAACGCGTTGCCCATCGTGCGGCGCGAGCTGCATGCACTCGATCCGACCATCGCCCTCGCCCATGTCGCCACCATGAACGAGGCGCTGGCGCGCTCGATGGCGAGTGACCGCCTGATCGCCATTCTGCTCGGCGCGTTCGCCGGCCTGGCATTGCTGCTCGCCGCGGTGGGCGTGTTCGGCGTGCTGTCCTACGCCATCGCCCAGCGCACGCGCGAACTGGGCGTCCGCATCGCCCTCGGCGCGCAGCGCGCGGACGTGGTGCGGCTCGTCGCGCGCGAGACGACGCCCATGGTCGCCGCCGGCGTACTGATCGGACTCGTCGCGGCGTTCGGGCTCGCGCGCGTCGTACGGTCGATGCTCTACGAAGTCCGCCCGAACGATCCGGTGACATTCATCGCGGTAGCGGTCACGCTGTGTGTCGTCGCCATGATCGCGGCGCTCGTGCCCGCGCGGCGTGCGTCACGCATCGATCCGGTGATCGCCATGCGGGAGGAGTAGGGACAGGATTGACCGCGAGTACCGGATCAACCGCAAATCCTGTCCCTCCACCTTGAACCTTACCGGGCCGCCGTCAACCGCCCTACTGCGCGTACTGGCACGACACGTCCGGATTCCACATCGCGAACGTCCCGCTCGGATTGTCGCGCCCGACCCAGGCGTGCAGACCCCAGAGCTGGAACGTCGCGTTCTTCTCGAACTCCTTGCCGAACAGCGTGGGTGGGGGCTGATCCTCGCCGTGAATGCTGTAGGGAATGATGTACTCCACTCCCACGAACGTGAACGATCCATCCTGCTGTGGTTCGTAGATCATGATCTCGGGCTGGGTGACGTTCACCGTGGCGTCCACCAGCGCGGTATTCAGATAGTGCACGCCCATGGCGCCGAGCTGCGCATCCGCGAGACAGGTATGACCGTCGCCCGGATCGCCCACGGCAACCGTGTAGCCGGCCGTCTGCGCCGCGCTCAGTGCCTGGTACGGTGCGACTGCCTGCCGGAGCGCCGCAAGATCCTTCTCCTGTGGCGTCAGTGGATTGGAGTCGCCGCAGCCGGCGAGCACGCCGCAGCACAGCGTGGCGCTCGCCAGCAGGGCGCGAAGCGGGAATGGCGCGTGTGACATGGATCATCTCCGTAAGGGTGTATCCCCAATAGCTGGAAATCCGCGCCAATCGGCTCATTCCGGTTTCCGGACAGCCTGTCGCACGTGGCTGCCCCGCCCTTACCATTCATGTCTCCGTTTACCGTCGCCCACTCCGGACCATCACGATGACCACCCTCGCGCCACCGACCGACCAATCGCGCCCCGCACGCACGCCCGGCGAGTTCTTCGGGCACCCGCGTGGGCTCTCCACACTGTTCTTCACGGAAATGTGGGAGCGTTTCAGCTACTACGGCATGCGTGCGTTCCTCATCCTGTACATGGTGCACGTGCTGGGCTTCACCGATCGCCAGGCCGGCTCGGCGTACGGCACGTACACGGCGAGCGTGTGGGCGGCGGCCATCGTGGGCGGCATCATCGCGGACCGGTGGCTCGGCCAGTACAAGAGTGTGCTCATCGGCGGCATCATCATCGCGCTCGGCCACTTCACGCTGGCATTCCATCCGCTGCCGTTCTTCTACACGGGACTCGGGCTCATCGTCGTCGGGACCGGGCTGCTCAAGCCGAACGTGAGCGGCATCGTGGGCTCGCTGTACGAGGTGAACGACGCGCGGCGTGACGCCGGGTTCTCGATTTTCTACATGGGCATCAACCTCGGCGCGGCACTCGGGCCGATCATCGCCGGTGGGATCGCGCAGAAAGTCGACTGGCACCTGGGCTTCGCCTGCGCCGGTGTGGGGATGACGCTCGGACTGATCCAGTACGTCGCCGGCCGCAAGCATCTGCAACCCGGAATTGATCGTCTCGAGCAGCAGCGCCGCGAAGCCCACGAGGCGCGCGAGGCCGCGCGCGGCGCGGCGAACGCGAAACCGCAGGCCACGGCATCCGATGCGCCCGCGGAGCCGATGTTCTGGGGCTTCACCAGAGTGGAGTGGAAGCGCCTCGCCGCCATGGCCGTGTTCTTCGTGTTCGCCGCGATCTTCTGGGGCGCGTACGAACAGGCCGGCTCCACGCTCAATCTCTTCGGTGACCGCTACACCCGCACGTCATTCTTCGGCTACAGCTTTCCGTCGAGCTGGTTTCTCAGCGTGCAGGCGATCTTCGTCATCGTGCTCGCGCCCGCATTCGCGTGGCTCTGGGTGCGGCTCAAGGAACGGGAGCCGTCCACGCCGGCAAAGTTCGCCGCGGGACTCTTCTTCATTGGACTGTCCTTCGTGCTGCTGCTCATTCCCGCCTTCCACCTGCAGGACACGCCGGGCCTTCGCGTGAGTCCCTTCTGGCTCATTGGCTGTTATTTCATCCAGGAGCTCGGCGAGCTGTCGCTCTCACCCGTAGGGCTCTCGGTGTTCACGAAGCTCTCCCCGGTGCGGATCGTGGGCTTCATGCTCGGCGTGTGGTTCCTCGCGGACTCGGTGGGCAACAAGGTCGCCGGCTACGCGGCCGGATTCATCTCGTCGGCGCCGCTGCCGCTGCTCTTCGGCACCGTCGCGGCCGTGTGTCTCGGCGCGTCGTTCGTCGCGTTCCTCATGATCAAGCCGGTACGCGGATTGATGGGTGGCGTGCGCTAGGCGGCGCGCGGACATTGGCGCTTCCTCAGGCCGAATGCGGCGGCGCCACGAAGCGGCGCGACTGCCGCTCGTACGCGTGCGCCAGCGCCAGCACGCGCGCATCGTCGCCGGGAAATCCCACCACGGAGAGGTTGAGCGCCGGCATCCCGTCGGCGCCGAGTCCCGCGGGGACCGACACTTCGGGCAGGCCGAGCCAGTTGTTGTAGGAGAGCGTGGTGCGAACGTGTGGCCATGCATCCACGATGCGCGGCGCGTTGAACGGCATGGTGGGCCAGACCATCGCCACGATGCCCGCCGCGCGCATGGACTGCTCCAGTCCCGCCACCACCGTGGCGCGCGAGTGTGCGAAGGACTGGCCCGCGGGATCCAGCGCCATGGGCTGATGCAGCAGTGGCTCGCATTCCTCGAAGGTCGCCGGAAGGACGTCGTAGAAATGGCGGTAGGCGTCGTAGCCGCGGCGCACCGCGGCGCGCGGATCATCGCTGCGGCCGGCGAAGTAGAGGTAGAGCGCGTTGGCGGTTGGCGCCGGCGACCGGTCGTTCACCGCCACATCACCGCGCTCGCGCGCCGCGGCGGCGAAGGCGTCCCGATAATTCGCCGAGGTCACGGGCGACGCGAACGACTCGACGCTGGCGCCGGCGGCACGGAGATCCGCCACCGCGCGATCCCACATGGCGACCGCTTCGGGAGTCATCTGTGCTCTCGGCGTGTTGTCCGCCACGAGCCCGAGCCGCACTCCGGCGAGTGCGTCGTCGCGGAGTGCGGCCAGCGGCGCGGCGTCCCACGCGCCGGTGAGCGCGAGCGGATCGGAGGCGTCAGGGCCAGCGATGGCGGCGAGATAGAGTGCCGCATCCGCCACCGTGCGCGCGAGCGGCCCGTGCGTGTCGAGGTAGGGCCACGTCGGAATCACGCCGTTGCGCGGCACGAGACCGAAGGTCGGCTTCATGCCCACGACGCCGGTGAACTGCGCCGGAATGCGATTGGAACCACCGTCGTCGGTGCCCAGCGCGGCGAAGGCCATGCCCGCTGACACGGCCACGGCCGACCCTGCACTGGAGCCGCCCGGCGTACGGGTACCGGTGGGATCATGCGGATTGAGCACCTGCCCCGTGTGACTGCTGGTGCCGTTGCCGCGATACGCGAAGTCATCGGCGGCGGTCTTGCCGAGGACAATCGCGCCGGCAGCGCGGATCCGCGCCACCTCCAGCGCATCGCGCCGCACCGGTTCCGGAAAGAGCCGGGCCCACTCGGCGCTGGAGCCGGTGGTGGGCAGTCCGTTCATGTCGTAGATCGCCTTGGCGAAGACGGGGACGCCGTCGAGCGGCCCGCGCAGCGTTCCCGCGCGGCGGCGGGCATCGGCGGCGCGCGCATCGGCGAGCGCCGTGGCCGAGAGCGCGTCAATGGCGCGCCACTTCGTGCCGTCGGTGCGGCAGCGCTCGAGCGCGTGCTCCGTGACCTCGGCGGCGCTCCATGTGCCGCGCCGGAAGCCGGCCTGGTAGTCGGCGATGGTGCCGTCGAGCGGATTGGCGGGCGGGGTGCGCCACCGGGGGAGTGGCAGCGTGGTGGCAGCAGTGAGGGCGGCGAGCCTGGCGAGCGCTTCGCGTCGGGTCAGTGGCATGCGGGGGAATCAATGGGGTCAGGGATCAATGGGCCAGGGTCGATTGACGTGCTGACGGGAATCGCTCCACGCCCCGTTACCCCGCCCTTGGGAATCGGCAATCGCGAATGGGGAATCGACAAGGCAGTCCGCCCCCTCCCGCCGCGCACCTATTTCATCAAAAGCAGGGAATCGGCCTCCCCATTCCCCATTCCCACGATTCCCCATTCGCGATTGCCGATTCCCAGGGGCGGGGTAGCGGGGCGTGGAGCGATTCCCGTCAGCACTTCAATCGGCTCTGGCGCCGTTGATCCCTGACCCCATAGATCCCTGACCGCATTGATCCCCGCGCATGTCAATACGTGCGTATTGACAGTAGAGGCAGCGCGTGGCAGATTGTTGGGCATGACGCCCCGGTCCGAACAGCTCCAGATCCGTGTCACCAGCCACGAGAAGTCCGCCCTCAAACGGCTGGCCCGCGCGGCGGGACAGGATGTGTCCGCCTATGTCCTCGCGCGCGCGCTGCCGGAGAACGCCGAACGGTTCGCCGGAATCATTGCGGCACTGCGCGACGATGCGAACCGCCGATTCGCCCTCGCCGAATTGCACGACTTCCTGGCGCCGCTTGCGACCACGGAGTTCGGAACCGCTGTAGCCCGGGCGGATCTCCGCGGGCTCTCGCCGCTCGTGCAGAACTACGTCGCGGCCCTGGTGGAGCAGGCCGCGCATGTGAGGGGTGTTCCGGCGCCGGCGTGGACGCGCGAGGTCGCGCCGCTCGACGTGCCGTACTTCGCCGCACCGCTCAGAACCTTGCGACTCTATCTCCTGCGGGCCACGCCGGTGCCGTTCCGGCGGCGAAACATTTTTGCCGATGCCGGAGTCGGCACACGCGTATAAGGCGCGCGACATGTCCCACCCCGTCAAGTTCACCAGGCGCGACATCCATCGGCTGTTCAACCTCCTGAATGACGAACTCGCGGCGCAGGGCATCGTGGGTGAGGTATACGTGGTGGGCGGAGCGGTCATGTGTCTCGCCCTCGATGCCCGTGCTGCTACCCGGGATGTCGACGCGTTCTTCCGGCCCGCGAAAGCGGTCCGCGAGGCAGCCGCCCGGGTTGCCGCGCACGCCGATGTGCCAGAGAGCTGGCTCAACGACGCCGTGAAGGGGTTCCTCGGCTCGCGCGGCCGCTTCAACGATTACCTCGAACTCACACACCTGCGCGTGTTCGTCGCCCAGCCGGCGTACCTCCTGGCGATGAAGTGCGCCGCGATGCGGCTTGGCGAAGAGTTCCACGATGTGGACGACGTGCGATATCTGCTGCGATTCCTGAACATCACGACGGCAGCAGACGCCATGCAGGTCGTCACGCAGTACTTCGACGAATCCGAGATCCCGCCCAGAACGCGCTTCGCGCTCGAGGAGTTGCTGCCGCAATAGCGGGTGCAGGAAGCCGGGACTGGACTCGCGCGATCGTGATCGCGAGGATGGCAACGTTCGCCTTGGCAAGCGCACGCACCAGCACGACGCGGAAGTCCTGCACCGCTCGAGGCAGCACGGCTCCTTCGGTGTCGAGGTCGGGATTGAAGCAGGGCCGCGTGGCGAGGCCGGTGAAGAGCCGGATCTTTACCTTCGCGGGCGCCAGCAGGGCCGCGGCACGCAGCACGTCGTTATTCGACGAGCGCGCGCGCAGCCTGCCGGAGATGGGGAGGATGCTGTACCCGGAGTGAGCCGGCCCGTGAGCCGCCTCTGCCTCGTGCGGATTCACGGACGCTCGGTCGCGTTCAACAAGTCGTGCATGAAGTCGTGCAGGCGCAGTGTCGAGCTCTCGGTGTTCACGAAGCGCTCTCCCGTGAATATCGTTGGCGGCACGCTCGGGATCTGGGTCCTGATTGACGAATCCGGCCTCACGCATCATGGTTGCCAAGCGTGCAGCATCCCCTGACCGGGCCGGAGCAGATCTGCCGGCGCGGCCAACCCCGGAACGCAAACGCACCCGGTACCAACGGAGGCAGGTCATGACGCTTCGCCGTGTCGCTCGCACGCATGCCATCCTGCTGCTTGTCCTCTGCGCGGGGTGCCTCGTGGCACCGATGCCGATGCTCTCGTGGCTCCGGATCAGCGCGCCGTCATTCGCCGCGTTGGCGCTCGCGCGCCTGGCGGGCGGCGTATCGACCGTGCTCGCGGCAGCCTGCTGGGGACTCGGCGACATTCCAGCCGGGCCGGCCGTGGTGCGCACATCGCTCTGGCTCGCGGTGGCGCAGGCGCTCCTCGCGGCGCTCCTGCTGTTGCAGGAGATCGCCATCTGGGGGAGTGCCGCCGGCGCCGCGCTGGTGGCGATCAGCGCGGCGCTCGCGCTCGGGTATCTGACGGCGGCGGTGAACGCCCGCCGTCCCATCGAGGCGATTCCTGACGTGCTGCGCGAATCGCAGCCGGCGGCTCCGCCGGCGTAGCGGGGTCCGCTACCCCTTGCGCTCCTCCCTCCCGGGGAACCATTTTGCGACCGGCTTAATTGAACGATTAAATATGACAGCTAAACTGACTGACAAACGCTCGCGGCCGGCCCGCGTCCCTCACGTCCCTCACACCACGCGAGACATCCCCCGCGACCACGACACCGAAGCCCGCATCCTCGACGCCGCCCACGCCGTCTTCCTCCGCCACGGCACCGCCGGCGCCCGCATGCAGGAAATCGCCCGCGTGGCCGGCGTCAACCAGGCGCTGCTCCACTACTACTTCCGCTCCAAGAAGAAACTCGCCGAGGCCGTCTTCCAGCGCGTCGTGCGCGCCGTCATCCCGCCGGTCCTCCAGATCATGGGCTCCGACGCACCGCTCGAGGACAAGCTCCGCGACATCGTCCATCTCTACCTCGACAACCTCGCGCGCAGCCCCGCGTTCCCCGGCTACTTCCTGGCC
>DATNDS010000216.1:0-4221 GCA_035553215.1 Gemmatimonadaceae bacterium | reverse complement strand
TACGTGCACATTCGGTCGGTAGGACGCAGAGTTCCAATGTCGAATGGCGCAGGTCCGCACTGCGCAGGGAAGTTGCCCGCCGCCGCTCGGTAGGACGCAGAGTTCCAATGACGGCGCGCGTGGCACGTTCCCTCCGCGGTTCCCCAACAGAAGCAGGTGTGTCGAACGCCGCGAACTGCTCGCGGCGTTACGTGTTTCTGGCCGCGGCGGTAGGTGCAGGTGCCGCGGCGTCACGTGTATGCACCCGGCTGCTACGGCTTCGCCGCCGGGGCGTTCGGGACGCTCGGCGCGCCGGGGGCGCTCAGCGCGTCGAGATCCTGCCGCATCGCCTCGAGCGCCTGGTACATGAACACATTGGCCTCGTGCTCGGCGCCCTGTTGAAAATCGCTCATGGCCGAGCCTCCGAGGTGGCCCAGCCAGCGCATGATGGTGCTCTCCTGCAGGACGAAGCGATACTCGCTGGAGAGCGACGACTCGCGGCCGGGCGCATCGTGCACGCCTTCCTCGAACATGATGCCGCCGTCCTGGAAGGGACGCCTGAGTGGACTGCGCAACATGCGTTCGACGAGCGGCGGCAGCTGCCAATCCGGTTCGTGCGTGAACGTCGCGACGAATCCCTTGTCGTGTGGCGCGCCCATGAGCTGGACGTCGGCCACGGCGTCGCTCGCGCCCACGCGGAAGACCCACGCCTTGGTGGAGAAGTCCGCGCGCACGTGGATCTGATCGGGAATGCGCGCGACCGCACCCGTGAGCGGTGCGAGCGAGCCGTCGTGCACCGCGAAGTCGAGCGCGATGTGCTGTTCCTGTTTGGCGGCTCGCCACCACTGGCGTCCGCTGTCATCATAGGCCGTGAGCACCAGGTCGGTGGGGCTCGAGTATTTCTTCAGGTATTTGGCGAAGTGACTGAAGGCTGGCGGCAGCGAATCCGGGTGTGAGCGGATGACGAGATGCACCTGCGTGGCGCCGGACTGGGCGCGAGCGAGCCGGATCGTATCCATGGTGTAGAGCGGCGACAGCGCCGCGGTGGTGCGCGGCAGCTCCGTGCGCCAGGCCGCCCGGAAGGATGAATCGCTCGCGTGTTCGATCGCGGTGAAGAGTGCGGTGACCGCGTTGGCGAAATCGGCGGATGTGATCGAGCCGATGGCGAGGTCGTCGTGCGCGAGCCATTCGTACTCGGACGCGCTGAGCTTCGTGAGGTGGCGGTCGCGGCGGTAATCGCCGGGTTTGGCGAGCGTGGGCGGCGTGGTGACGAGCGAGAGGTGGTAGTGGCCGGGCGGCCCGCTCCCCGCGATCTCGAGGGAGCGCGAATCATCGTCGGTTGACGACCACGCGCTGGTGTCGGTGAAGACCTGCGCGGGGACGAGTGCAGCCCTGGCGAATTTCGGGCGAACCGCGGTGAGACGCGCGTCGCGCTGCACCGGTCCGAAGTAGGCGGCGAGTGCCGTGAACACCTGGTCGGCATTGGTGCGCGCGACCGCCGGTGAACTGCCCAGCGCGACCGTGGCGTCGCGGCAGCCGGCGAGGAGGAGGGCAGCGGCGAAGGGCGCCAGTGCAGTGCATGTGAGCGGAACGCGGGTCACCTGCGCAATCTTTGTCAGCGCGCGAGCGCGGGGAAGTGCGGGGTTGAGATGCGGCTGGCGGGCCGGTAGATTCCGGGCTCGCTGCGCGAGCGGCGGACAACCGAACTCTGCCCCTTGGTGTAACTGGCAACACGCCTGACTCTGGATCAGGAGAGTCCTGGTTCGAGCCCAGGAGGGGCAACTGAAGGCGACTCAACCGGAGAAGTTGGGTCGCTTTCTTCGTTTGCGTCCGGCGCGGCTGCCAACTGCGCTGAATGCGGATGTCCATATCCAGCGCGAACTCGCCCCCCTTACGGCGCCGTATTCAGTTTCCGGAAATTGCCACCCGGTGCCGTGGGCGAATCCATGATGTCGCCCATGCCATTGATCCAGTGCGTGGTGCCCGTGCTCACCACTTCGCGCTGCTTGCCATCCACCGGATCCGTGGTCAGGTCCACTCCGCGAAGCGCCCGATCCATCTCGTCGAACTGGCTCTGCGAGGCGGCCGTCCGCCGCTGGTAGTCCTGCTGGATCGCGGCCATGCCGCGCTTGAAGTCGCTCATTGCGCCCTCGGCGGCGCTCCCGTTCATCTGCAGTTGGCGAAATTCCCACTGCGGGCTCACGGCAAAGGTGCTCAGCGCGTGCAGCATGGTGTTCAGCGCCTCCGCCGCGCGGTCCCGCGGCGCGAGAAAGCTGCACAGCCAGGTCACCATCCATGCGCCGGAGCTCTGCATCTGCGTGTACTGCGTCTCGGCGAATACGTACCCCACCCTGGGGCCGGATGCAGACTCACAGCTATACAGCACCTGCCCGGCCGTCGTCGTCACATTCTGCCCGCTCGGATGAATTGGAGTCTCGCGCTCCATTGATTTCAGCCTCAACTGCGTGCAGGCGCCGGAAAACCGCGCCTGTCCATACACATCCGCGAATACCCAGCCCGGCCGGTAGTTGGCCACCACTTCCTGCGCCACGTTTCGCGGGGTGTAGCGACGGCCCTCGGTGAAGCCGAGACTCCGCAGCGTCGGAGTGAGCGGCGCGAACGGAGGCACGCGGTAGTCGCCCAGCCGGATGTCCACCTGTCCGTCCGGAGATACCATGTCCACCATGATCCGCGGATCGAGCGGGCCAAAGCGATACGTGCCCCCGATTGTCTTCCAACCGGTGGGCACGTTGAGGCTGAAGGCCTGCTCGGCTGGGTCCTGGAAGGAGGTCCAGCTCGAATGCGCGTGCGATGCGGCCTTCGGGTATGCGGTCTGCGCGCTGGCGACCGCGGCGAGCATCAGCAATCCCGACATCAGCGTCAGATCCCCTTTCATGGGTGTCGCCTCCGCGACCGTGACGGGCGCAACACGATAAAGTGGAGCAGGGGAACGCGCCAGCGCCCGCTCCGCAGGGACTGGCGGGCTCGGGAGCGCAGGCGCATGGTTTGCTGACCAGCGCACCGGCGTGAAGCCGATCGCGCCGCAACGTCACGCGCCAGGAGCGTTCCCGCATGCCCACTCGCAAACGCGCGCCGGCGGCCGCACAGTCGCGCGGCCTGGATGCCCGCCGCCTGGCGGCCGCCGCGCACCCTGCGCCGGTCACCGCACTCGCCGAGCGCATCGAGCAGGACGGCGGCAGCGTCATTGGCATCTATCGCGACCCGCTGGGTTCACACTGGCAGGTGCTTGCCGCGCTGCCGCTCGACCGCGTGGAGCCCACGCCGTACCAGCGTGACCTGTCGGAGGCGCACGTCGCCCGGCTGGCCGATGCGATGGACCGGCTGGACCGTTACGTGGATCCGGTGACGGCCGTTCCGGCGGACGGAGGAATGTATTGGACTCCCAACGGATATCATCGGCTGGGCGCGATGCGGCAGTTGGGCGCGAAGGCGATCGTGGCGATCGTCGTCCCGGAGCATGATGTCGCGCATCGCATTCTGCTCTTGAACACCGAGAAGGCGCACAACCTGCGCGAGCGCGCGCTCGAGGTGGCGCGGCTCGCGCAGGCGCTCGCGCAACTCGATGATCGTCCCGAGCGCGAGTTCGCCGTGGAGTTCGAGGAGGCGGCGCTCCTGACGCTGGGATTCTGCTACGAGCGCAACGGCCGCTTCGCCGGAGGTGCGTACCACGCCGTGCTCAAGCGCTGCGACCGGTTTCTCGGCATGAAGCTGCCGCGCGCCATCGAGGTGCGCCGCGAGCACGCCGAGCGTGTGATGGAACTGAACGACGCGGTGACGGAAGCGGTGACGGCGCTCAAGGAGCGGGGCTTCGACAGTCCATACCTGCGGGCGTTCGTGGTGGCGCGAATCAACCCGCTGCGCTTCGTGCGCACGGGTTCTCCCGATTTCGATGAGACACTGGACAGGATGCTGGCATCAGCGCGCCGCTTCGATGCCGGGAAGATCCGCGCGGATCAGGTGGCGCGAACGGGAGGGGCGCCGGAGGAGTGAGGGGCGAAGCTCGCATCCACGGCGGGTCCGACGCCATCGGCTCTCCTTCACGAGCGCCCTGGCCCGCTGTCGATTTCGCGGGCGCTCTTCCGTCATTCGGATGTCCAGCCGCATCATGAACCCGAACCAGGACCTCCGATCATGCGCTACGCACTTCTCATTCACTATCCGCAGCCCGCGGTTTCCACGCTCACCGAGGAGCAGATTGCCCAGGGCAAGGCCGCGTTTCAT
>DATNDS010000215.1:0-27445 GCA_035553215.1 Gemmatimonadaceae bacterium | reverse complement strand
CAGATCGCGCTCGATGATGGCCCAGGTACGCTGCACGCTAGCCCCGGCGCCGCAGCATGACGTGCCGGTCGGCGGCGGCCGGTTCCTGCAGGGCGTCGCGCAGTTGATGCCCGGTGTAGTGCACGAAGACGTCATCCAGCGATGTGCTCTGTACCGAGAGCGACTGCACGGTCACGCCGGCCGCCGCGGCCGCCGTCATGAGTGCCATGGTGGTCTCGGGCCCGCTGCTGGATTCAATGCGGAACACCGGCGCCTCGCCCTCCACGCTTACGACACCAGGGAGCGACCGCAGGCGCTGCGTCCACGCGGGCGGCACCGCCGAGAAGGCCACCTCGAGCGTGTTCTCCCCCGGAATCGCCGCCTTGAGTCTGATGGGCGAGTCGAGCGCCATGAGCTTGCCGTGATCCACGATGGCGATGCGGTCGCACAGCTTGTCGGCTTCGTCCATGTAGTGCGTGGTGATGAGCACCGTGAGATCGCGCGCGTCCTTGATGCGGCGCAGCATCTCCCACACGGCGGTGCGCGACACGGGGTCCAGCCCGGTTGTGGGCTCATCGAGAAAGAGGATGCGCGGCTCGTGCACGAGGCCACGCGCGATCTCCACGCGGCGGCGCATGCCGCCCGACAGATTCTTCACCGGCTTGTCCGCCCACTGCGTGAGCTCCACGGCCGCCAGCAGTTCGGCGATCAGCGGTTTGCGTCGCTCGCGCGGCACGCCGTACAGCTTGGCGAAGATGAGCAGGTTCTCCGCGGCGCTCAGATCGAGATCGCTCGTCATGGCCTGCGGTATCACGCCAATGGCGCGCCGCACCTCGTCGGCCTGCGTGACGATGTCGTTGCCGTCCACCGTCGCCGTGCCGCTCGTGGGCAGCAGCAGCGTGGTGAGCATGCGAATGAGTGTGGACTTGCCCGCGCCGTTGGGGCCGAGCAGGCCGAAGATTTCTCCTTCGCTCACCTTGAAGGAGATATCGTCCACCGCGGTGAAATCGCCGAAGCGCTTGACGATGTGGTGGACATCAATGGCGATCATGAGCGCGCGTCCTGCAGCGGCAGCAGCACGTACGCCGTCATGCCAACGGCCAGGCGGCGGTCGCGGTTGTCCACTCGCAGGCGGATCTCGAAGGTCTTGATGTCGCGCTTGGTGCGACTCACGTCGCGCTGGGTGGCGAATCCGGCGTCCACGGCCCGGAAGAACACCGTGCCCTGTCGCTCTTCACCCGAGGGCAGCCGCACGGTGAGGTGATCGCCGAGCCGCACGCGATCGATGTACGTCTCCTCGACATCCGCGCGCACCCAGAGGCTGTCCGGGTTGACGAGAGTGACGATGGGCTGGCCAGCGGTGACGTACTCGCCCGCACGGACGGCGCGCACGTCCACGATGCCGGCAATCGGCGCGTGGATTTCGGCGTACGCCAGCCGCACGTCGGCCTTGCGCGTCTGCGCCGCCGCGGCGGCCTGGGACTGGCGCGCACCGGCGAGCGCGCTCCGTTTCACGGCAACCTGGTCCTCCGTGGCGCGCGCGAGGGCGACGGCCGCGCGCTGCGCATCCGCCTGCCGAGCGGCCGCCTCGAAGCGCGCCTCGGCGACGGTAAAGCCCGTATGCGCCGAATCCACCTGCTGCGGCGACACGGCACCGGCACGCAGCAGCGGCACGTAGCGATCGTACACACGCCGGGCATTCACCATGCTGGCGGAATCCTGTGCGGCCTGGGCGATGGCCGCCGCGAGCGTGGCCTCCGCCTGCCGCACCTGCTGCTCGGCCTGCGTTTCCAGGTAGCGCAGATCGGCCGCCGACTCCTGCACCTCGGACGCCACGGCCCGGGCGCTGTGCGCATAGTAGGTCTGGTCGGCCTGCAGTTCGTCCGGCGCGAGCACGGCGAGCAGCTGGTTCCGCGTCACCGAGTCGCCCTCGGCCACGAGCAGCCGGCTCACCTGACCGCTCACCTGCGGACTCACGATGACGTCGTTCGTGGTGACGATTCCGGTGAGCACGAGCGCGGCGGGCCCGCGCCTGAGCAGATAGACGGCAATGGCGATGGCGGCGATCACGGCGACGCCGATGAGGACAGCGACCTTGCGACGCATGCGGGAGCTCCGGGCGGGTGCCGCATGGCACCCGCGGTTCATGTTCCGATTCAAACAACTGTATAAAACGATTGTTTCACCGGGTCAAGGGCGCGCGGGTCCGCGCGAATGGCAACGGCCCCGCACCGGGGATTGCGAACCTCTGCCACCCGTCATGTATTCTTCTGCCGGGAGGACCTCACGATGCTCACAATTTCGCATTGGCGACCCGCCAATCTGTTCGCGGCCTGGGGCGCATACTGGGCTGGTCTCGCCGCCGTCACCCTCACGCCCACCGCGCTCGCGGTCATCCGGGCCGCGTCCAGCGGCGCGCATCCCAGCAGTGTCAATGCCTCGCTTGGCGACAAGGGGATCAGCCTCACGGTGACCGAAGCCGGCAGGCAGACGTTCGCCGCCTCCGCGCATGTGCTTCCCGTGGCACTCTGGATCGCGCTGCCGCCGCTGGTGCTCTTCGCGCTGTGGCTCTGGAGACGATCGCGCACGCTCGGAGCGGCGCAGGAGTCCACGACGCCCGCGGCGCTCGGCGTTCCCGCGCCGGATTTCGCTGCCCCGCCTCCACCGAAGTCCGCCTCCTCGCACCTGCACTCGCGATCACCACATGCCTGATCTTCTGGTGCGGCCACGTGGCCGCCTCGCCCTGCTCCCGGTGTTCGCCCTGCTCACCGCCGGACTCACGACATCCGCTCCGCCCGCGCGCGCCGTGACACACTCGGCCCGTCGCGTCGCGCCGGACTGGCGCGCGGCCGTACGTGCCTTTGCCGAGGCGCATCTGCAGCACACCGCGTGGGGGCCGGCGCACGCGCGGCGCGATTACGAGACCACACTCATGCTGGCGCGCGCCGAAAACCTGGCGGTGGATGACGACGCCCTCTACGCCGCGGCGTATCTGCACGACATGGGCGGCATTCCGCCGTACGCGATCCCCGGCGTGGACCATGGCGACCGCTCGGTGCAGCTCGTGGACAGCGTGCTGCGGGACGCGGGCTTCCCCATGGAAAAAGCGGCGCTCGTGAAGGAGATCATCGACCACCATCAGTACTATCGTCCGCCGGACACGCTACGGGTCGCCGTCCTGTTCCGCGACGCCGACATCCTCGATTTCCTTGGCGCCATCGACGTGGCGCGCATCCTGTCGCTCACCACGCGGGAGAAGTTCACGCCCGATCTGCCGCACGCCGTGGCGGTGATCAGGCAGAACATGCTCGAGATGCCGGCACGCCTGCAGTCGGCCACGGCAAAGCGCGAGGGGGAGCGCCGCGTGCAGGAAATGCAGCGCTTCCTCGATGCACTCTCGACCGAGACGGACTCGCTGCACATCTTGTAGGCACGCCGGAATCACGACGGACGGGGATGGCCTCCTCGTCCCCTACTATTCGGAGCTCCCATGATCGCCCTCCGCTCTCGTCGCGCCACCGTCGCCGGTCTCGCCGCCGCGTTCGTCGCGAGCGCCTGCACGCTGCAACACCGCGCGCCCGCCAGAGCCGCTGCCGCGACGGACGATCATGTGGCGATGATGTCGGAGGGCGAGATGGCCGCGCCCCTCGTCACCCGGCGCGCGGACCAGCAAGGCGTTCCCGGACTGCCGCCCAGCGCCAGCACCGCCGCGGCGCGCATTGCGGCCAGCCCGCGCCACGCCGAGTGGGTGAAGATCGCGTGGGAGCCCGGCTCGAAGGACTCGCTCATGGCGTGGATCGTCTATCCCGCCACGTCGCGCCCGCACACGCCGGTGGTCGTGGTGGTGCACGAGATATTCGGTCTCTCCACCTGGGTGCGCGGCGTGGCGGACCAGGTGGCGGCGGACGGCTTCATTGCCATCGCGCCCGACCTGCTGTCGCGGGTGCGCGGCGGCCCCACCGCGGATGAGCTGAAATCCGATTCGGCCGTCAAGATCATTCGCGACGTGAGTCCCGCCGAGCGCACCATGGGCATCACCGCCGCGGCCCGATACGCCATGTCCCAGCCGTCAGCGGAGCAGCGCTATGGTGTGATCGGCTTCTGCTGGGGCGGATCCACCACGTGGATCTACGCGGTGAACGGCGGGCTGCCCGGCTTCTCGGGCGGCGTGGCGTTCTATGGGCTTCCATACATGAACGCCGGGACGCCCGTTGCCGACTCGCTCGCGAAGATCACGGTGCCGGTGATGCTGCTGAGCGGCGCGAAGGACGCGCGCATCGGCTCCGCCATGCCGGCCGTGGATTCAGCCATGCACGCGCTGCACAAGGACTACTTCGGGAAGAACTACGAGGGCGCCATTCACGGTTTCATGCGGGCGCAGGACGACCCCAAGGCGCAGCGGGATCCGGCGGAGGAGGCAGCGAATCTCGCGGCGGCAAAGGATGCCTGGCCGAAGACGGTGGCGTTCCTGAAGAAGCACCTCAGGATGTGATCACCCGGCCAATTGCCGCTCACGCGCCGGCTCCGGCGCCGCGCGTCGCTGAGCCGCGTCGCGCCGGTGCCGCACCATCCACCGTACGCGCCACGCCGAGACGATCGCCACCGCCATCACGCACAGCTCGATGTAGACCTTCTCGCCGTCCAGCCAGTCCACCGGCTTCCCCTGGAGTGTGGGATCCGAAAAGAGCGAGTGCGCGAAGAAGAAGATCGCGGCCGCATAGGCGCCATAGTGCAGCAGCTTCCACGTATGCCGCGTCATGCGCGATCGCGCGTACGATGTCACCACGACCAGCGCCAGAACGTAGAGCCCGATCGCGCCAAGCGAGTTGACCAGTGGCTGTTTCGGAGACTCCACCGGAATGACGACGTCGAAGATGCGGAAGCCGGCCGTGGACGAGAACAGCACGATCACGGGGTGCAGCGCCGCGACGGCGAGTGCCGCGTAACCCGTCCAGTTGTGCACGCGAAAATAATTGAAGCGGCGATGCGGCCAGTGCGTCCACGGGTTGTAGCGCATGGAGAGCAGCAGGCCGAGCAGAAGATTGAGCGTCAGGAGGCCGACGGCCACGAGACCGGCGTCGCTCGAGAGATCGATGGCGCTCACGCAAGCATGGGAATGGGGTCGGAGGCGGGGGTGGACGTAGTCGATAAAGGTACGCAATGGCAGCAACCCGCGTTGCACGACCGGAGTCGCATCCGGCGCCCGCACGCCCGTGGACGCCGGGTGTCAGGAGCAGTAGAATCGTCGCCATGCAACCACCACGACTGTCGCGATTCCTTCGCGCCACATGGGTCCGTGCGTTCTCGGCCGCTGGCATCGCGGCCGCCACCCTGACCGTCGCCGCATCCGCTGCTGCACAGCGCCCGCTACTCTCGGCCAACGTACGCCAGTACGTGTCGGTCGACACGCCCGTCGTTGCCCTCACGCACGTGCGCGTGATCGATGGCACCGGTGCGCCGGCGCGAGAGAATCAGACGCTCATCATCCGTGATGGCCGCATCGCTGCACTGGGCGACGCTTCCGCCACGCCGGCGCCGGCCGGCGCGCTGGTGCTCGATCTCACCGGCAAGTCGGTGATCCCGGGGCTCGTGATGATGCACGAGCATCTCTACTATCCCACCGGCCCCGGCGTGTACGGCAATCTCGCCGAAAGCTTCACGCGACTCTATCTCGCGGGCGGCGTCACGTCCATGCGCACCGCGGGAAACGTGAATGGCTATGGCGAGATCAACATCGCCCGCGCCATCCAGCGTGGTGAGAAGCCCGGCCCGTGGATCGATGCCACCGCGCCCTATCTGCAGGGGCCCGGTCTCGGCATTGGGCAGATGTACGAGCTGAAGAACGCGGACGACGCGCGCCGCATGGTGAACTTCTGGGCAGACGCGGGCGCCACGTCGTTCAAGGCGTACATGAACATCACGCGCGCGGAACTGCGCGCAGCAGTGGAGGAAGCCCACAGGCGCGGGCTCAAGATCACGGGGCATCTCTGCTCCGTCACGTATCATGAAGCCGTCGCAGCGGGGATCGATGACCTCGAGCATGGCTTCTTCGTCGCCACCGACTTCGTGAACGACAAGAAGCCCGACGTTTGTCCCGGGCAGAACACGGGCATGGCGGCGGTCGCCGCGCTCGACACCGGCGACGCGCGCTTCAAGGCGCTCGTGAGCGATCTCGTGGCGCACCACGTGGCGCTCACGTCCACGCTCACGGTCTTCGAGACCTTCACACCGGGCCAACCCATGCCGCCCGGGCTGGACGTGCTCGACCCCATCCTCCAGCAGCGCTTCGCGCAGTTCTACGCGCGCGTGCAGCATGATACATCGTCGCTCTACTCCACTCTCTTCACCAGGGAGCGCGCCATGGAGGTGCAGTTCGTGCGCGCGGGCGGACTGCTGCTGGCGGGCACCGATCCCACCGGCGCAGGCGGCGTGATCCCGGGCTACTCCGATCAGCGCGAAGTGGAGCTGCTCGTGGGCAGCGGCTTCACCCCGCTCGAAGCGATCCGGATTTGCACCTTGAACGGCGCCACATACCTGGGCAGGGCCGGCAGCACCGGGTCCATTGCGAGCGGCAAACAGGCGGATCTCGTGGTGATCGGTGGCAACCCCGCGGTCAACATCGCCGACATTCGCAAGGTGGAAATGGTCTTCAGGCAGGGCGTGGGCTACGACCCCGCAAAGCTGATCGCGTCGGTGAAGGGGAAGGTGGGACTGTTTTAGCAGGGCGGGCGCGCCCCGGCAGCGTGCCGATAACGACCGGATAACGCTCCGATAACAGCCAGCCCGCATCATGGGCACCGAAACGCCTTCCAACCTCTGTTTCGGAGTCCAGCCATGAACATGCCGCTGACCGCGAGTCTCGCCACGCTCGTGTGCGCACTCCCCACAGCCGCCACCAGCGCGGCACAGGATCCCTGCTCGCTCCTCTCGGCGGCCGAGGCCCGAACCTACGTCGGGACGCTCGCGTCCCCACCCTATCGCGCGAGCAACGATCCGCCCGCGCCGAACACACGCGGCGATATCTGCGTCTATCGGGGCACCGACGGCCGCGTGCTCACCATCCAACCGGATTGGACCGGCGGCCAGGACATGGCCGGCGCGCAGAATATCGTGACGTCCAGCTCGCAATCGTTGGGCAAGGCCACCGGACTGGGCGCTCCGGCCAGCAAGATCGCGGAGGAGGGGCCAGCCGGGCCGTGGGACAAGGCGAACTGGTATCCCACCGGTACCCTGTTCATGGTGAAGGGGAAAACAGGCGTGATCATTGACGTGAGTGGCTCGAGCGGGTTGCAGAAAGACGCCTACGCCGTGGCGAGAACGATCGTGCCGCGCATCGGCCATCCACTCGCGTATGATGGCGCGAGGGCCGTCGCCCTCGCACCCAAACCAGTGAAGCATCCCGCCAACGCGTGTCTGCTTGTGCCGCGTGAGGACGTGGAACGCGCCATCGGCGCCCTCTCCGGCGCACCTGTGCCCGACTCGTCAGGCACCGGATGCACCTATCGCGTGGCCAGCGCCCAGGGCTCACGCAACTACACGGTGGAGTTCGTGTGGCAGGGCGGGCAGAAGAACTACAACATGCTCAAGAACGGCCCCGCGATGATGAGCGGGCTGCTGGGCACGCCAGCCAGCACGCCAATGGATACCATGAAGCCCAGCGGCAACATGGGCGCCATGATGTCGGGGCTCATGAAGATGGTCACCGGCGCCCCCAAGTCACAGGCCGCCGGTGCCCCGCAAACGGTGGGTTTCACCACCGATACCACGCTCAAAGGGCCGTGGGATCACGCCTCGCTCCTGCACGGCACGCAGCTCATTGCCGTCAGGCATGATGTGTTCGTCGGCATGGATCTGGAGTCCGCCGACTATGAGAAGGCAAAGGCGCTGATGGCGGCCATCTGCACGCGGCTGTAGGAACGCGGGCTGCGTCGTTCTCGCGTCCGGCCATGGCAGGAAGTGCGCGGCCAGCGTAGTGTCTTCACATCCGGTGGACGGAGCCGTGATGCGGACATTCCTGAAGCAGCGCGTTCGTGTCTGAGGTGTACGACGCCATCGTCGTCGGACTCGGGGCGATGGGCAGCGCGACAACGTATCATCTGGCCCGGCGCGGGGCACGCGTGCTGGGGCTCGAGCAGTTTGCGCCGCGACACACCCTTGGCTCCTCGCACGGCGACAGCCGCATCATCCGCGAGCTGTACTTCGAGAACCCGCTTTACGTACCGCTCGTGCAGCGCGCCTATGCGCTCTGGGCGCTGCTGGAAGAAGAAGGCGCGACCACGCTGCTGCATCGCACCGGCGGGCTGATGATCGGACGCCCATCGAGCGGGCTCGTGCACGGCGCGCTTCTGAGCGGAGCATCACATGGTCTGCCCGCACCCGTGCTCTCGCCCGGGGAGATCCACACGCGCTTCCCGGCGTTCGATCTCCCGGAGGACTTCGTGGCCGTTTGGGATGAGCGCGCTGGCTATCTGAACCCCGAAGCGTGCACCAGTGCGCACGCCTCGCTCGCGGCGCGTTTGGGAGCGGTGCTCCACTACGACGAGCCGGTGACGCACTGGCAGCCCGATGGCGACGGCGTACGTGTGACGACGCCCGCTGGCGTGTACCGGGCCGCGCG
The DNA here is from genome assembly GCA_035553215.1 of Gemmatimonadaceae bacterium. Lineage (GTDB taxonomy): Bacteria > Gemmatimonadota > Gemmatimonadetes > Gemmatimonadales > Gemmatimonadaceae > JADGGM01. Next base: position 18,849 of record DATNDS010000215.1, on the reverse strand, counting down.
GCTGGTGCTCTGCGCTGGAGCATGGACGAAAGCCATGCTGCCCGAACTGGAGCTGCCGCTCGTTGTCGAACGCCAGGTGCTGGTGTGGCTGGACGCTCCGCTGCCGCATGAGCGGTACAGCGAAAGCAGCTTCCCGATCTTCATCTGCGAGCTCGAGGACGGGAGACAGTTCTATGGATTTCCACGGCTCGAACGAGGCGTGAAGACTTCAGTGTTCCATGAAGGACGTGTGTACGAGGCGCCCGACTCCGTGGAGCGGGCCGTTACGCCGGGCGACGTGACGACGCTGCGAGCAATGCTTGGCCGCCTGCTCACCGACCTTGCCGAAGCCCGGATACATGAGAGCATGACCTGTCTCTTCACCAACGCACCCGACCAGCACTTCCTCGTTGATTTTCACCCGCACCATTCACAGGTGCTGCTGTCCAGCCCCTGCTCCGGCCACGGATTCAAGTTCGCGAGCGCACTGGGGGAAGTTCAGGCAGCGCTGCTGCTCGACGGACACACGGATTTTGATCTCCGGCCGTTCAGCCTCTCGCGCTTCCGGAGTTAAGTGCACCCGCGCGCTGCGTCCGGCGACACCCTTGGCGAGCAGTCGCCCCATGCCAGCACGACCGAGCTGTCGCTCACATTAGCACCACCGCCGCAGCAGTCGCGATCAGCATGGCGCTCCAGATCACGCTGAGGTTGACCCATGCGCGCCGGAGGATGCGCAGGCCCACCTTCTCGTACACCACGACGGCCAACAGGACCGTTACGACGAGATAGCCGATGGTGTGGATCAACGGGGCGGCCACGCCGATCAGGTCCACGTTGCTCATCCCCACAACAGGAAGGGGCGCGAGCTGAGCCGCGGCGGCCCACATGGCGTGATGCTGGTGCAGCGCGCGCGCCGGACCCGGCGCGGCGGCGCCGAGAATGAATGGGAGTACCATCAGACCGGCGCCATCCACGGTCGCCATGAGGAACGACCAGGTGGCCAGCTCACGCGCGTTGACGCGCATGCCGCGGAGGCGGACATGCCGGTGACGCACGAGACCCTGGATGCCCACCAGGAGCAGCGCCGCGCATACGATCCAGCGCAGCCAACCCAGCGAGAGCACCGTCCCGAGTGTGATCGCCAGCACCACGGCCATGCCGATGGCGAGCGCATGACCCAGGGCCAGCGGACCAAACGCGCCCCAGAGGGCGCGCCGGTCACGCTCCTGCAGCCCCCGTCCCACCGCGAAGAGCCATCCCATGGCCGGATTGATCCCGTGCAACGCGCCCAGGAGGAAGAGCGCGAGCCAGGGAATGGACGAATGCTGCACGATCACTCCGCGTAACAGAACGAGTCCGACGACGCATCGCCTCCCTGGAGGCGCACCTGATGCGGGCGAAGCCCCTGCTCCACGTCCATGAAGAAGCGTTCGTCGAACGCGATGCCACCCGTCGGCGCGACATCGATCTTCGTCATCCACCCGGAAATGCCATCGGGGTAGAACTGCGCGTCCCACGACGAGTAGAGCCCGTTAGTCAGATACACGCGCCGGCCATCGCGACTCACTTCCACCATTTGCGGCCCGCCGTTCAACGGACGCGTGGTGTGCGACGGATGCGGCGCGCGACGCACGATGCCGCCGATGCGGACCGTGCCGGTGAGCCGTGGCGCCGACGGCTCACTCACGTCGTACTGCCGCAATTCGCCCGTGCCCCAGCAGCTCACGTACAGGAACCGGTCGTCGAGCGACAGGTTGATGTCCGTGACGAGGGGCGGCACCGCCTTGAATCCCTGCAACAGCGGCGGCAGTTCCGACGGGTCAGCCGGCTCGGCGGGAATCTCAATGACCTTTCGTACCTCCCAACGCTGCGTCTTCTCGTCCTGGTACCACATCCAGATGGAGCTCGAGAGATCAGCCAGGCTGAGTACGACGCCCACGAAGCCATAGCGCCGGCGTGGGTCATGCGCAGGCCGCAACTCCAGCACCATCTGCTGCTCGGCGCCGAGCTCCAGTTTCTGCCGGTGTGTGCGGGTCTGCAGATCCCACACGTGCAGCGCATTCCCGTACTTGCCGCCGAGCAGGAGCTCGGGAACGATGCCGTTGTTCACCATATTGGGGGTGCCCCACTCGCTGGTGAGCATGACGCCCTGGACGAGATGCCACCAGAAGTCGTAGGCGAGATACTGCGGGCCGCGATCTTTCTCCCAGCGGCCTTTCACCTCGAACGTGTCATGGTCGAGCATGAAGATGCCGCCGGGGCCATCGCCATTTGGCGCGCCGAGCGCATTCATGTAGATGCCGTCGGGACCACAGTGCACGGTATGCGGCGTGGAGTACCCTGTCTTGGCCATCACCTCGTCGCCTTCGATCACCTTCGCGAGTCGTGGCGCGCGTGGATCCGGGTGGGTGTCCACGATGTGAATGCGTGATGTCTTTGTGCCGGGCACTACCAGGTACCGCCGCTCCACGTGCGGGTTGGGGGCGTAGGCACAGAGGTGCGAGCTGCAGGCATTCCAGCCGAAGTGGTGCAGCTCATTCCCACCAGTGGGGAAATCGAGCCGGCCCACCAGCGTTCCGTAGGTGGGCGACGCGGGATCCGTGTCCACCACACCAAGCGCGTCCTTCTTGCCGTTGCTCTCCGGAGTGAGCAGGACGACATAGGCCAGCGTCTCCGCCGGCGCTTCACCAGCCAGCTTCGGCGAGGGGTAGAATGTGGGATCAGGAAGCATGCGTGTCATGTCCGCATCCTCTGCTGGGGAATCGTGAGCGACTGGCGCGTAACCGGCATGTGGGCGAACTCGCGCGATCGATATTCGATAATACCCGGCACGATTTTCGACAAGCAGCCGCGAGCAGAGGCTGGGTTTCCAGGTCGAGGCGCCCGCCGGCCACAGGCATCCATGGCCTCGCCACCGCAGGGAGCGCCTCGTCCCACGGTTGACATATTGCTGCATCCATGATATGTCTTTCTGTATGCGCACGACTCTCCGTCTCGACGACACCCTGATGCGCGAAGCAAAGCGCTATGCGATCGACAGCGGCCGGACCCTCACCGCGGTCATCGAGGATGCGCTGCGCGCTGCCCTGTCGCGTCGCAAGCGAGCGCTGCCGACCACGCGCGTGCGATTGGCAACCTACGGACGCGGTGGGCTGCTGCCCGGCGTGGATCTCGACGATAGCGCCGCGCTGGCCGATCACATGGACGACCGCACGTGAACCTGCTGGACGTCAATGTGTTGGTGTACGCACATCGCCAGGACGCGGAGCGCCATGCGGATTACCGTGCGTGGCTCGAGCAGCTCCTCGCCGGCGATCAGGCGTATGGCGTTACGTCCCTGGTGCTCAGCGGCTTTCTCCGCGTCGTGACACACTCGCGCGTCTTCGCTCAGCCCACACCGCTCGCCAAGGCTCTGGAATTCGTCGAGCAGCTCCGTACGCAACCGGCATGCGTGTCCATCGAGCCGGGAATGCGCCACTGGGAGATCTTCGTTGACCTCTGCCGGCGCACAGCAGCCAGAGGCAATCACGTGCCCGACGCCTATCTCGCGGCGCTGGCACTGGAGAGCGGTAGCCAGTGGGTGACGACGGATCGCGGCTTTGCGCGGTATCCGGGTTTGCGCTGGGCCCATCCGCTGGACGAGTTCCGCCGGAAGAAGACGCATTGACGACCGCAGCATCTGCTGCGGCGGGCCGTCAATCGCCCGCCCTGCCCACCCTGCCCGCCGCCCCAGGGTGTCAGTCTTCCGCTGTGCCGCCCGCGAGCGCCATGACATCCACGCCCAGCGCCGCGAGCCCTCGCTCCGCCTCCCGCGCCCACTGCGCGTTTGCCCTTGGATTCGCCGGGCTCGGATGCAGGATCCCACCCGCGACTACCCTGACGCGGCCATGCGCCACAATCTCTACCCGCGACTCCGCGAAGCGGCCAAGGCCGACGACCACGCGCGGCGACAACTCCTCGATCGCGCGCGCCAGCGCGCGGTCGCACACGGCGAACAGCGCCGAGCGCTCGGCCTGTGTGAGTTTGTCCGGCGTCCGGTTTCGCCCGCTTGCCTCGAGAAAGACCAGCGGGCAGTAGTTCCAGACGAAGAAGCGGGCAAAGAATCGTTCGGGCGTGTCGAATCGCGCACGAGCCCACCCCCAGAACCGGGTGCCGCTTACCTCGCTTCGTGTGCAGGCAAAACCCTGGACCGGGCGCTTCGGGTGCTCACGCTTCGGTCGCCTGACGCGCCCCGTGATCCCGAGCCAGTCGCGCACCATGCCCACCTCGCCGAACGGCACACCGGTTTGCGTCATGCCGAACGGGCCCGGATTCATGCCGACGAGCAGCACGGCGTTCCGCGCGCCACCATAGCGTTCGAGATAGCTCCGATGGGGCGCCCAGGCATACTCCAGCGGCCGATACACGTAGGCCACCGGAGGCGCGAAGCGCATCGCGGCCGTTTCGCGACGCAGATCGCGCGTGATGCTGGTGAGTGATGACATGGACGCGAAACCTAGCCCGGGTGCCCATTGGCGTCACCCGGCGCGACAGTCACCGCGATTGATGCTGATGGCGCGCCAGGCGGAATTCGAGATGATGCCGCACGTCGGGCCATTCCTCCGCCAGAATGCTGTAGAACACGCTGTCCCGCACCGTGCCGTCGCGCCGGAACTGGTGCCGCCGGATCACGCCATCCCGGCGCGCGCCCAGGCCTTCGATGGCCCGCTGCGATGCGAAGTTGAAGGTGTCGGTACGCAGCGCCACCACGTGGCAGCGCAGATCGTCGAAGGCGTGCGCCAGCAGCAGCAGCTTGCATGCGCTGTTCACGTGGCTCTTCTGCCAGCGCGCCGCGTACCACGTGTACCCGATCTCCACACGGTGCAGCGCGGCCGCCACGTCGTGATAGCGCGTGGTGCCCACAATCGTGCCGGTTCCCAGTTCGCGCACCGCCCAGGGCAGCATGCTTCCCTCGCGCTCGCCCGCGAGTGCAAGCGAGATATAGGCGGGCACCTCCTGCACGGTGGGCACGGACGTGAACCAGAGTTCCCACAGCTTCCCGTCCGACGCGGCGGCCGCCAGCGCGTCGCCGTGCCCCGGCACCAGCGGCTCGAGTCGTACGCCGTGACCCTCGAGAGTGACACGCTGCAATGCAATCATGACCTGGCTCCACGTTCCGGTTATGCGCGACGCCGCCCGGCACGTAGATTTACACGCTCACTCGCGTCCCGACAAATCCGCATCACGCGTCTCCCCGCCCTGCTGCATGTCCGCTGCCGCGCACAATCTCAACTCCGCCCAGCAGGCCGCTGTCACACACGGCGATGGCCCGCTGCTCATCATCGCGGGCGCCGGCACGGGAAAGACCCGCACGCTCGTCCATCGCGTGGCGCACCTCATTGAGCGTGGTGTCGCCCCGCAGCGCATTCTGCTGCTCACCTTCACGCGCCGTGCCGCGCAGGAGATGTTGCGTCGCGTGGAGGCGCTGACCGGCAGCCGCGGCGCGCGCGTGCACGGCGGGACCTTCCACGCCACCGCCCACCGGCTGCTCCGGAGCTACGGTGCCCAGGCCGGGCTGGCGCCGGCGTTCACGATCCTCGATCAGGGCGACGCCATTGATCTCGTGGGCATCTCGCGGGCCGAGCTCGGCTTTGGCCAGCGCAAGTCGCGCTTCCCGCGCAAGGAGACGCTGCACCACGTCTACTCGCGCCACGTGAACACGGAGATCGCCGTCGGCGACATTCTCCGCGATGAGTTTCCGCAGTTCGAAGAGCACGCCGCGGACATCAATCGGGTCTTCGCGGACTACACCGCACGCAAGGAGCGGCGCAACCTGGTGGACTACGATGACCTGCTGCTCTTCTGGGCCGCCATGCTGGACGCGCCGGGCGACCTGGGCACGCGCATTGCCGCGCTGTATGACCACGTGCTCGTGGACGAATATCAGGACACGAACCTGCTGCAGGCCCGCATTCTTCGCGGGCTCTGCCGGTCACACCGCAACATCACCGTGGTGGGCGACGATGCGCAGAGCATCTACTCGTTCCGCGGCGCCACGGTGCGCAACATTCTCGACTTCCCCGAACAGTTCGCCGGCGCCACGCGCGTCACGCTCGAGCAGAACTATCGCTCCACCCAGCCCATTCTCGATGTGAGCAATGCGCTCATTGAGCACGCGCGCCAGCGCTATCGCAAGAGGCTCTTCACCACGCGCGGCGGTGGCGAACCACCCGCCCTCGTGGCCGCGCGCGACGAGCACGAACAGACGCTGTTCGTCGTGGACCGCATTCTCGAGATGCACGAGCAGGGCACGCCGCTGCGCGAGATGGCGGTACTCTTCCGCGCGGGCTACATGTCCGCCGACCTCGAAATCGAGCTCACCAACCGGAAAATTCCCTTCGAGAAGTGGGGCGGACTCAAGTTCCTCGAGGCGGCCCACGTGAAGGACGTGCTGGCGTTTGTGCGCATCCTTGAGAATCCGCGCGACGACGTGAGCTGGTACCGCGTGCTGCACCTCCTGCCGGGCGTTGGCGACGTCACGGCGCGCGCGGCCGTGGCGCTGCTCGCCGAACGGTCGTGGGATCCGCGCGCCTTCGCCGTCTTCACGCCACCCCGCGCGGCGCGCGCGGCACACGCCGCGCTCGTCGCGCTGCTCGACCGGCTCGGCGCACCCGGTGCGAGCGGGCCGCGCGGCGTGAGCGAGGAGATCGCGCTGCTCCGCACGATGTACGATGCGATCCTGCGCGACCGCTACGATCGCGCGGAGCCGCGCCTCGCGGATCTCGACCAGCTCGAAGCGATCGCCGGCCAGTTCCCCACCCGGGCGGCGTTTCTCTCCGAGCTGGCGCTCGATCCGCCGTCGGGCACCCAGGATCTCGCCGGTGCCGCCGACACGGAGAGCGACGCGCTCATTCTCAGCACCGCGCACAGCGCCAAGGGCCGTGAGTGGGATGCGGTGTTCGTCATCTGGGCCGTGGACGGCTGGTTCCCGTCCGCCCGCGCGCTGCGCTCGGATGACGACACGGACGAGGAACGCCGTCTCATGTACGTGGCCCTGACACGCGCCCGCAATGCGCTCTTCATCGTGCACCCACTCGACGCGTACGGCGCGCGCGGCGGCAGCGGCTACGCTATCAACCAGCTCTCGCGCTTCCTCGACGAACGGGTGCGGGCGTACACGCAACGGATGGTCGCGGTACCCGATGTCTCGCCGGGCGCCGCCGCGACTGCCGTGAGCAGCGAGCCCATTGATCTGCGCGCCCTACTGCGCGGCCGGTTCGGCGGGAACTGACGTGAGCCAGGCGCGAAGCGCGGCGTAGGGCGCATCCGGCTTCGACTTCGCCAGTGCGATGATCCGCTGCACCGCCTCCGGCAATCGGTTACCCTCGCGCGCCAGCACACCATCGAACAGATCGAGCCCCGTGCGGTAGATGCGCCGTGACATCAGCGTGGCGTTGTCCAGGTGCAGCGCCAGTGTGGCGCCCGGCCGGTAGCCGGGCAGCAGCGGCGCCACGTCGTGCGCGAACCGCTCGCGGGCTCGCGCGAACACGGTGTCGCGCGCCGCGAGCCGCGCCGCGCGGCTGTCCGGATGCGCCGTGAAGGCCGAATCCAGCGCATCGTACGTGCGCGCCCAGAATGCGCCCATGAGCCGTTCGCGCGCCCAGTCCGCTTCGCTCTCGCGGACCAGTGCACTGTCGCCCAGCGTGCGGAAAAACCAGGTTGCGCCGTGCGAGCCCACGAAGTTGGCGAACGATTCGTTGAAGATCGCCTGGCCCGACGCGTAGAACGTGTTGTGCGTAAGCTCGTGGATCACCGTGTTGGCGAGCGACACGGAATCCAGTTCCAGCGTGGACGATAGCAGCGGATCATTGAACCACCCCAGCGTGCTGAACGCGGCAGCGGGGCGGACCAGCGTGTCGTAGCCGCGCTGCCGCAGATCCCGTGCTTCCGCCAGCGCGTCCTCCGGCCTGAAGTAGCCCTTGTACGGCACACTCCCCACAATGGGGAACCACCACGTGTGGAATTTGAGCCGGTCGCGGTACGCCGCTGAGACCACCAGCACGAGCGTATCGGAGCGCAGCGCCGTGTACGTCGTGAAGCTCTGCCTCGCATCCAGCTTCACCGAATCCACGGCGAAGGCGCGAGCAGCGAGCACGAGCTGCAGCTTCGCGCGCGTGTGCGGGTCGGTGCCCGGCGAGGTCGCCAGCGCCGCGATGGGCCGGCGCCGCGCCAGTATCCCGCCCTCTTCCCACGCGGCGCGCGCGAGATAGCGCCCAACCGGAACGAATGCGAGAAAGGCGACGAGGAGCAGCAGGACAGCGAGGAGAGTCCAGCGCGCGATGCGCGCAGCGCGCCTCATTCCAGGCGCGCTACTTCCACCAGCGCACGCCTATGCGATGCGTCGCACCCAGCACGGCAGAGCCCTCGTACGCGTAGTCAATGGCGAGGTGGTGTGCCCGCAGCCCGCCGCCAAAGGACACCGGCGAAATGGCTGCCCCGACCGGTCGCGCCAGCCCACCCACACGTCCCACGAAGCTGATGGTGGACGTGGCCTGGTACGACACCTCGAGTCCGCCAGCGGGCTGCGTGTCGCCGCCGCGCACGTGCGCGACCTCGACGGTGGCGAGCAGATCCACCGGCCCCACGTTGTGCACGGGCACGGCGGCGCCCACGTGCACCGTACGTGGGAGCGGCGTCTGGTTGCCGGCCAGGGAGATGGAGCCACCCACATTCTGCAGCGCGGCGGCAAACGTCACACCCAGCAGGTCGAACGCCGCGCCAAAATCCACGGCGCCCGTTCCGCCGCTCTCGTTCACCAGACGCTGGTTCACGTACTTGGCCGTGGCGCCGAGCCGCAATCCGCCCAGCGCGTGCGCGTACGCCACCGACGCGGCATAGTCGCCGGCAGATACCGTCGCGCCGGTTCCGTCATCTCCCTGGGTTGACGGATCACCAAACGCACGCTCCGAACTCCCCCAATCAATGACCTGCAGACCCACAGCCACGGTGCCCCCTGCGAGCGGCGTCGCCGCCGCCAGCGCACCCACGGTGGATGACAGGAACCACTGCTGCACCGACAGCCCCGCGGACGTATGCGGAATGACCGCCAGTTGTGCCGGATTGTAGAAGATGGCCGCCTCGTCCGTTCCCGCCGCGACGAAGCTGTTTCCCAGCGCGAGGGCACGCGTGCTCGCCGGGAGCTCCAGCACGGCCACGGGTGGCGTACCGCCACCCTGCGCACTGAGACCCACAAGGGGAACGAAGCTGGCCGCGACCGCGGCGATGGCAGCACGTCGTCTCATGGAAAGGCCCCGCGATGTCCTCCCTAGTATATCGTGCGCGGCAGCGAATCGCACGCCGTGGCCCGACGAGCGGCTCAACCTGCCAGCGGCGCGCACCAGCCTACTGGCATGCCTGCGCCGAGGGACAGCGGAACACACTCACCTGGGCACCGAGAAGCTGGTTCGTGAACGCGTTGCCGCCCGGGTCCGTGAACTGCAATTCCACGTTCGACCCCGACCTGGTGAGCTGCAACCGGTAGAACTGTTCCGTTCCCGGGACCATGCTCGCGCTCTCCGTGCCGCTCGGCGCCAGCGTCTGCACTGGAGTGGGAAATGGCCGTGGGAAATCGGCGCGATCATCCGATGTGGCGTTGTACAACGCCTGGAACATCTCGCGCAGGTTCCGGGACTGGAATCGCCAGCGCGCGGGGATAACGGATCGCGACAGGCCCACGAGGCTGTCCGTGTACAACGCCACCGAGAAATCGCCGAAGAGCTGCGGCAGGCTCTCGCCGGTCTGCGTCTGCATATTGTCAACGCCCGTGAGGCTGGTCTGCTCGAGCTTCGTGTAGATCGTGCTGTCCTTCTGGTCGCCCAGCCAGCGGAGAAAGAGCCAGACGCCGCCGCGCTCCTGGGTCGTGCCGCCCTGCAGAAACTGCGTGATCGAAAATTGCTCCGGCGTGAGCAGGTACTGATAGGCGTTGGACAGGTCGCCAGTGATGAATCCCTCGGCGGAATCCGGAAACAGCTGCGCGGGGTTCGTGCGCTCGAGCGGCGGCGGATACTTGTGCTCGAAGTAGCGCGATCCCATCTCTTCGGCGATGTGACTCATGCCCTCGTTCAACCAGAGTGCCTCGTCCTGGCCGTTTCGCTGAATCACGTGCTGGTTCCATGAGATCATGTGCTGGAACTCGTGGATGAAGGTGGCCGGCGTCGTCCGGTCCACCTGACTGATGGAGTGCGAGCAACTGAACGTTCCGGCTGAATCGGGAGCGAGTGAATAAAAGATCTCGCCGCCGTTCGAGCCCCGCTGATCCGGAAGCAGATCGAGACCATAGAAGAAACCCGACACGTACCCTGCGGTACTGCACTCGTCGGCGGTGGTGAGCTTGTTGACCGTGGGCGTGAAGAGCACGATCACGTGCCCGTTGCCATCGATATCGGACGGTGGCCCAAAGAGATTCACGTCGATGCCGTACAACTCGTGATCGAACAGGTTGGAGAACGCGGCGAGCTGGGCATCCGTGAATCCCTGCGGCGGCGCCGGCGCGTTCTTGTCCATGTAGATCATGATGTTCGTCCCGATCAGCCGGAGCACCGCGGTATCCACGACGAACGAATTACCGTTGATGTTGTTGAGCACGTCGAACGTCCGCGTGCTGCCCACGGCGGGAAGCGTGGCCGCGCGCGACACGGCGTTGCGACTCGCGAAGAAACGCGCGAGCGATGCGGGGGATTCGCCGGCGAGCCGGTGCTCCCGCGTGCGCAGCGCCACGTCCAGCCGCTGCTGCGGGCTCGGGCGCGAGCCGGTCGCGGTCCCGCCCATCGCGATGTCGCCCAGCACCCGTGATGACGCGGCGTTCCCGGCGCTGAGCTGGTAGGAGATGCCGCTGAGCGACACCGGACCCGAGCCCGTCGCGAACTGCGGAATCACGACATACGTCCCCGAGTCGGCGGCCAACGACAGACACGCGCCAAGCTCCTGCGCGTTCACCGTGACGGCGTTGAGGGGCGAAAGCGCCACGAGTGCACCCTCGACGCCAGGAGCTCCCGTTCGGGACAGGGCCAGCGTGGCCGGCCCGCACTCGGACGGCGAGGGGCCACTGGTATCGCTGGAGCACGCGGCGATGAGACAGCACAGTGTGCCTGCCAGCCAGGGGCTACGAAGGGTCATCCCGATTATCGAATAGAGAAGGTCCGAACGAGGAAAAAAGCGGGTGAGACAATGTGCATGCGGTACCGCTCGCGTGCCACTCCCGAGCGGCGCCGAGCCCTCGGCATGGGCAGCGTCGTCCACATGGGATATTATTAGCTGCACCCCTCCGCCAGGCTCATGTCATTCGTTCATCTGCACTGCCATTCCGAATATTCGCTGCTGGACGGCGCGAACCGGATCGATGACCTCATCAACCGCGCGCTCGAGTTCGAACAGCCGGCGCTCGCCATCACCGACCACGGCAACCTGCATGCGGCATGGGCGTTTCAGGAACGGGCCAGAAAATCCGGCCTCAAACCCATCATCGGCATGGAGGCGTACGTCGCGCCAGGCGACCGCCGCGAGCGGGGCCGGCCCCGCGGCGGCGGGAAGCCCTACTTCCACCTGGTGCTGCTCGCCAGGGACGCCACTGGCTACCGCAACCTGGTAAAGCTGTCGTCGCTGGCCTATACCGAGGGATTCTATACCAAGCCGCGCATGGATCGGGAGCTGCTCGCCCGCCACGCCGACGGCATCATCGTGTCGTCGGCCTGCCTGGCGGGCGAAATCGCGACGCACCTGATGGAGGAGCGCTACGATGAAGCCCGGGCCGTGGCGGCGTGGTACGCCAACGTCTTTCCGGACCGCTATTACCTCGAGGTCCAGGCGCACGACGCTGGCGGCCTGCAGTCGCGGCTCAATGCGCGCGTGCTGAAGCTGGCCGACGAGATGGGCCTGCCCGTGGTCGCCACCAACGATGCGCACTTCCTGCGCAGTACGGACCACGACGCCCATGACGTGCTCCTGTGCATCGGACTCGGCAAGGATCGCTCGGAGCAGGACCGGCTGCGCTACGACAACGGTCTGTACTTCAAGAACGCGGACGAGATCCGGGCGCACTTCCCCGACCGGCCCGACGTACTGGAGAACACGCTGCGCATCGCGGACAGTGTCCGCATTGAGCTCGACAAGACGTATCACGTGCCGTCCTTTCCGCTCCCCGATGGCATCGAGAGCGAGAACGCGCTCCTCGTGCGACTGGCCGAAACGGGTGCGCGCGAGCGCTACGGCGATCCATTGTCGGATGTGGTGCGCGAGCGGCTCGACTACGAGCTGGCCGTCATCACGAAGACGGGCTATGCGGGCTACTTCCTGATCGTCGCGGATTTCATCGCCGCCGCGCGCGCGCGCGGCATCCCCGTGGGACCGGGACGCGGCTCGGCGGCCGGCTCCATCGTGGCATACGCGCTGCGCATCACGGATGTGTGTCCGCTGGAGTTCGATCTCCTCTTCGAGCGGTTCCTGAATCCCGAGCGCGTGTCCATGCCGGACATTGACGTGGACTTCTGCTTCGAGCGTCGCGGCGAGGTGATCGAGTACGTGCGTCAGAAATACGGGCGCGACGCCGTGGGGCAGATCATCACGTTCGGCACAATGAAATCGCGCGCCGTGATCAAGGACGTCGGCCGCGTGCTCGGCTTCACTCCGCAGGAGACCGACCAGCTCGCCAAGCTCATTCCCAACCAGCCCAACTTCTCGCTCACGGTAAAGGAAGCCACCGCGCAGATCGGCGAGGTCAGGCAGCTCTATCGCAACGACGCGCGCTATCGCCAACTGCTCGACTACGCGATCGCGCTGGAGGGACTCTCGCGCCATGCGGGCGTTCACGCGGCCGGCGTGGTGATCGCGCCCGGCCCGCTGGACGACTATGTGCCGGTGTGCACACAGAGCACCAGGGGCGCGGGCGGCGGCGATGACGAATCGGTCGTCGTCACGCAGTACGACATGAACTACCTCGAGAAGGCCGGGATGCTCAAGATGGACTTCCTGGGCCTCACGACGCTCACGGTGATTCATGATGCGCTGGCGATGATCGCCGAGCGCGGCACGCCGGTGTCCCTCGAGTCGCTGCCGCTCAACGATGCCGAAACGTACCGGACGCTGCGGGCGGGCCGCACGGCGGGCGTCTTTCAGTTCGAGTCGGCGCTCGCCACCGACCTGCTGCGCAGCATGCGCTGCGACCGGTTCGACGATCTGGTTGCGTCGAACGCGCTCATGCGGCCTGGTCCGCTCGACGCCGGGATGCACCGCGTGTTCATCCGGCGCAAGCGCGGTGAGGAGGCCGTGTCGTACGCGCTCCCCGAGCTGGAGCCGATTCTCTCCTCCACGTACGGCGTCATCACCTACCAGGAGCAGGTGATGCGCATCGCGCAGACGCTGGCGGGCATCTCGCTCGCCGAAGCCGACGTGCTGCGCAAGGCCGTGGGGAAGAAAAACGCGGAGCTGATCCGCGAGGAACTCGGCAAGTTTGTCGAGAAGAGCGTGGCGCGCGGCTACGACCGCCGTGTGATCGAGGATCTGGCCGCGCAGATCGAGACGTTCGGGCGCTACGGATTCAACAAGTCGCACTCCGTGGCGTACTCGGTGCTCTCGTACCACACGGCCTGGCTGAAGACGCACTACCCCGCCGAGTTCATGGCGGCGCTGTTGTCGTCGGAAATCGGCGACACGGACGCCGTCGTGAAGTACATCAACGAAGCGCGGGAGATGGACATCGAGGTGCTCCCGCCCGACGTGAATGAATCCGGCTACAAGTTCACGGTCATCGGCGATCGCCGCGTACGCTTCGGGCTCGGCGCGATCCGCAACGTGGGGCGCACCGCCATAGACGCCATTCTCGCGGCGCGACGCGACGGGGGCTTCACGTCGCTGCACGACTTCTGCAATCGCGTGGACCTGCGTTCCTGCAACAAGCGCGTGGTGGAAGCGCTGATTGCGTCGGGCGCGCTCGATTCGCTGGGGGCGCATCGTGCACAGTTGCTCGCCGCGCTCGATGGCACGCTGCAGGAAGCCGCGCTCCGGCAGGAGGAGATCGCGAGCGGACAGGGATCGCTCTTCGGCGATGCGGGCAGCGACGCGCACCAGGCACACGCGCCGCGTCCCCTGCCCAACGTCCAGCCGTGGACCGATACCGAGCGGCTCGCGAAGGAGAAGGACATGCTCGGCTTCTACATCTCGGGGCACCCGCTCGAGCCCTATCGCACGGAAGTGGAGCTGTTCGCGACCCATCACGTGGCCCAGTTGGGCGAGTGGACCGATCAGCCCATACTCCTGGGCGTGGTGGTCACGGCGATCAAGCGCCAGATCAGCAAACGCAGCGGGGCCGAGTTCGCCCGGTTGACAGTCGAGGATTTTTCGGGATCTTCCGAGGTGCTGGTCTTCCCGGAAGCCTGGACGCTGCTGGCGGACCGGATCCGGGCGGACATCCCCGTGCTCCTCAAGGGCGGCTATTCCCGCCGCGATCAGGACGCGGACAATCCCACTTTCATCGTCGAATCCGTGACACCGTTCGCGGAACTGCGCGCCACGGGAAACGTGGCGGTCTCCATCGAGCTGGCGGCGGGCGCGCGGATCTCCGCGGACGTGATGCATGACGTGCGTGAAACCGTCTCGGCGCACGCGGGGTCCTCGCCGCTCGAATTGTGCTGGCAGGATGCGTCGGGGAGCACGGCGCGGCTGCGTTCGCGCAGCCTGCGGATCGCGGTCACCAATTCCGCCCTCAACGACCTGCGCGCGCTGCTAGGAAGCGAGCGCGTGCGCCTCGTGCGCGGGAGCTGACATGGCCACATCCAGCACCATGGAGTTCGAGAAGCCCATTGCGGAGCTGGAGCGGCAGATCGACGAGCTGCGCAAGACCGCCGGCCGCCGTCAGCTCAGCATGGAGGACGAGATCACGCCGCTCGAACGCAAGCTCGACGAGCTGCGCGCGGAGGTGTACCGGCATCTCACGCCATGGCAGCGGGTACAGGTGGCCCGCAATCCGCGGCGTCCGTTCACCCTCGACTACATTCAACTGGCGTTCACCGATTTCATCGAACTGCATGGCGACCGCCTCTATCGGGAGGATGCCGCGATCGTGGGAGGCTGGGCGCGACTGGATGGCGAGACCGTGATGCTCGTGGGACACCAGCGCGGGCGGGACACCAAGGAAAATCTGCGGCGCAACTTCGGCATGCCGCATCCCGAGGGCTACCGCAAGTCGCTCCGGCTCATGAAGCTGGCGGAGAAGTTCCACGTGCCCGTGCTCACGCTCATTGACACGACCGGAGCATGGGCCGGGCTCGGCGCCGAGGAACGCGGGCAGTCGGAGGCCATCGCGCGCAACCTGTTCGAGATGAGCCGGCTGGAAGTGCCCATCGTTGCGACGGTGATCGGCGAGGGCGGATCGGGCGGCGCGCTCGCGCTGGGACTCGCCGACCGAGTGCTCATGCTCGAGAATGCGGTGTATTCGGTCATCTCGGTGGAGGGGTGTGCGTCGATCCTGTGGAAGGATGGCAAGAGCATGGAAATGAAGGAGCGGGCGGCGAGCGCGATGCGCATCACGGCGCAGGATCTGCTCGAGCTGCACGTGATTGACGAGATCGTACCGGAGCCCGTTGGTGGCGCGCATTCCAATCAGGAGGCGGCGGCGCAGCTCCTGCAGACCGCGCTCATCCGGAACCTCGATGAGCTCCGGCGCCATCGTCCGGAAAAACTGGTGCGCCGGCGCCGCAGAAAGTTTCTCGCGATGGGTCAGTACGCGGAGTGATGATGGCGAATCTGGTTGAAGTCGCTTTCAAGGGCAATCGCAAGGAGTTCTTCCTCTGGGAGGGAGACGAGCCGCTGCGCGCGGCGGCCCCGGTCATTGTCGAAGCTGACCGCGGTGAAGATCTCGGGCGCGTACATGCCGTTGGCGAACTGGCCGAGCGGCGCTGCACGGGTTGCACGCACGGGTGCGGCACTACGCCGCCGGCCCGGCGCGTGCTCCGTCGCGCCTCCGCCGAGGACGAGCGGCGGGCGGCCGAGCTCCGCAGCCAGGACGAGGACGCGCGCCGCCGCGCGATGGAGCGGGTGAAGGCGCACGGGCTCGTCATGAAGGTGTCCGACGCCGAGTGGCAGTGGGACCGCAAGAAGCTCACGCTGTATTTCACGGCCGAGCGGCGCGTGGACTTCCGCGCCCTGGTGCGTGACCTGGCGTCGTCGTTTCGCGCGCGCATCGAGCTCAAGCAGATCGGCGTGCGTGACGAGGCCAGGCGGCTGAGCGGCATCGGGCGCTGTGGCCGCGAGTACTGCTCGGCGTCCTGGCTTCCTGAGCTGCGGCCCGTCAATCTGCAGGTGGCCAAGGATCAGCGGCTGTCGCTCAATCCGTCGCAGATTTCCGGCGCGTGCGGCCGGCTCATGTGCTGCCTGCGCTACGAGCACGAATTCTACGTCCAGAGTCGCAAGCGTTTTCCCAAGGAGGGGCGGACACTCGTCACCGCGGTGGGCGAAGAGATGGTGGTGTTGAACGACATCTTTCGCGATTGCGTGACACTGCGGACGGCGGAAGGCGACATGCGCGTCGTCCCGCTGGCGGAGCTCAAGCGCGAGCTGGAGCGGCGCCGTCCCTTCGGGGTGGATCGCGCGGGGGAGGACGCGGCCGCCATGGAGGAATCGCCGGACGCATCGGATGCGCCGGACATGGACGATGTGGCGGAAGACACCATCCTCGAGGTGGAAGAAGCCCCGCACGTTCACGCGGTGCCCGACGCGCCGGCAGCGGAGCGGAGCACTGATGAGACGCGCCAGCGTCATGCGCCGCGACGCCGCGGACGCCGGGGCGGGCGGCGCCACCGCTCGGGCGGCGAGCCCACGGATGATTCATCGCGCGAGCCATAGGGTGGCGCGCTTTTTCATCACGACGGCCATTGACTACGCGAACGGCGAGCCGCACCACGGACACGCCTTCGAGAAAATCGGCGCCGATGCCATCGCCCGCTATCACCGGCTGCGCGGCGATGACGTCTGGTTCCTCATTGGCATGGATGAGCACGGGCAGAAGGTGGCGCAGACCGCGGTGGAACTGGGTATCACGCCGCAGGAACTTGCGGACCGGACCGCCGCCAGCTTTCAGGCCATGTGGAGCCGGCTCGGGATCTCCCATGATCAGTTCATCCGCACGACCGCGCCGGAGCACAAATCCGGCGTCCGGGAGCTGATCGAACGCATCTTCCAGCGCAATCCGGACGACTTCTACGAGAAGCCCTACCAGGGCTGGTATTGTGTGGGATGCGAGGCGTTCAAGCAGGACGCCGAAATCGTGGACGGAAAGTGCATCCTGCACCCGACGCGAACGCTGGAGTGGGTGGAGGAGCGCAACTGGTTTTTCCGGCTGTCGCGCTACCGCGAATTCCTGCTCGACCACATTACACGGCACGAGGAGTTCGTGCAGCCGGAGAGCCGGCGGAACGAGATCCTGGGCCTGTTGCGTCAGGGGCTGGAGGATGTATCCGCGAGTCGCGCGCGATTCTCGTGGGGTGTTCCCTTCCCCAGACCCACGAGTGACGGCGAGCGGCAGACCACGTACGTGTGGTTCGATGCGCTGCCCAACTACTGGACCGCGACGCGCGTGCCGGGATCACGCGCCGTCTGGCCCGCGCAGCTTCACGTAATCGGCAAGGACATCACGCGCTTCCACTGCGTCATCTGGCCCGCGATGCTCGCGGCCGCCGGTCTCGAACTGCCGGAGCGCGTGTTCGCGCACGGGTTCGTGCAGCTCGGCGGAGAGCGATTCAGCAAGAGCGCCGGCGTGCGGCTCGATCTGGGCGAGGCCGTGGATCGCCACGGCGCTGACGCGCTTCGCTACTTCCTGCTGCGCGAAGTCCCGTTCGACGCGGACGGCAACTTCTCCTGGGAACGATTCGAGGATCGCTACACCGCGGATCTGGCGAACGCGTTCGGGAATCTCGCCAGCCGCGCCATCGCAATGATCGAGCGCTACCGCGGCGGAATCGTCCCCCGGACGAGCGTGGATGCGATGCAGCGGGCGGCGGAATGGGTGGCACCGCATGCCGCGGCGTATGAAGATGCCATGCGGCGCCAGCTACTGCATGAGGCACTCGCCGCCGTGTGGCGTGTCGTAGCCTGGGCCAACGAATACGTGGACCGGCAGGCGCCGTGGAAGCTGGCGAAGGATCCCGAGCGCGCCGGTGAGCTGGACACGACGCTCGTGGTGCTCGCGCACGTTCTCGCCTGGCTGGCGATCACGGTGTCGCCGTTCATGCCCGCCAAGGCGCGCGAGCTGTGGGAGCAGCTCGGCGCTCCGCTGCCACTCGGCGACGTCATCTGGCCCGCCGGCGCCGACGTGATGTTCCCGGCGTGTGACGTTGCCGGCTGGCACGTGCACAAGGGCGCATCACTCTTCCCCAAGGACTCGCTGCAGGGCGGCTCGTGATCTTCGCGTATCTGCGTGTGTGACGCTCGCGGAATAGAGACAGGGTGCAACCGGACGGGCAGAATTGAGACAGGATTCACAGGATTCACAGGATTGCCGGGAGCCGAGTCCTCAGCTTTCAGTCCGTTCGCCCAATGACGGCAACTGATTTGGTAACAGCACCGTGAGAATCCTGTCAATCCGGTCAATCCTGATCATCCTGTCTCGCTGTCAGCAAGGGTGCAGCACGCCGCTCGAAACCGCGGATGAATCGTAGAGCCGGTAAGTCCTGGCCCGTCGTTCGCAGGGGCGTAGCACGCAGTTGGCAACGTGCCACGGGTGCTGGAACAGAATGCACCACCCCGACTGGCGCCGGTTACGCGACAGTGCGGCCGAGAGTCTGTGGAACGTAGCCCCTTCCCCGGATTCGCGGAGTCGCCGAATGCCCCGTTCCCGTCGCTGGA
>DATNDS010000214.1:0-4411 GCA_035553215.1 Gemmatimonadaceae bacterium | reverse complement strand
GGGCGCCGCCTCACTCCCTCCGCGTATTCTGCTCGAAAAGATTCGCATCGATGGAAAACTTGCACGCCCAGTTGAGATACTGGAACGTGCCATAGCCGCCATCGACAGGGAAGGACCCGGTCACTCCTCCACGAATGTTCGGGTCGGCTCCGTCCGTCAGAATGCTGCGCCGGACGTACGCATTCGCCGTGTACGCCGCGTCGCGATAGCGCGGGTCGCCCGTCTCGCGGAAGAGCAGAAGCCAGCAGTGCGCCATCTGCACGGTGCCGGTAAGACAGGCCCAGCTCACACGGCCATGCCAGCTCGCGTTCAGGCGCCCGGGGAGGAAACCCGACGGGTCCATGGCGCTCAGCACACCGTCCGCGGCGCGCCGCGCCGCGTCGAGCAGCCGCTCATCGCGCGAGTAGCGGAATCCCTCGAGAATGCCGCGCACCGCATAGCCAATGGTATGCGTGAGCGGCTGTACGTGGTCAGTCAGACAGCAGCGCTCGAACCAACCGTTGGCGCGCTGCTGGCGCAGCGTCCACTCGATGTTCGCGAGCGCCGCGTCGGCGTAGCCCGAGCCGGGATCGATGCGGTGCGCCTCGAGCAACCCCCATGCCACGTGCGTCGCATACGTCTTCTCACCGGGTGATGCGAATGGCGTGGTGAAGCGACGCCAGGCACCATCGGCATCCTGAGCGCGCAGCAGCCACCTGGCGGCGCGATGCATGGGCTCCAGATACAGATCGGAGACATCGCGAACACCGGCCGCCAGCCCGAGGAGGATCTGTCCCGTGTTGAACACGACGGGTACCGGATTCGGCACGCCAACGGGGCCACCCTGAAAGCCACCGTCGGGAAACTGGATGTGCGTGAGCCAGTCGAGCATGCGGATGGCGCGCTGGCGCAGCGAGGCATCCCGGCGCGCGCGGGCCGCGTCGAGCACCGTGGGCACAATGTACCCCGTGGTCTCCGGATACGATGCGCTCCAGCCATCGACGAGGCTGAAGTGCCGCGCCACCCCGCCGTCGCAGGATACGGAGCAGTCCTGCGCCCGCGCCAGCCAGGCAAGCCCCGCGTCGACGACCGCAGGGATGCCGGGGTCCTCGGCGCGCAGCCCGTGACGATCCCGCTCACGGGCGGCGCGCGCGGTGCGCGGCAGTTGCAGCTCATCGCGAACGGTGCCAGCGAAGTGGCGCAGTCGGCTCGTCATCATACGGTGCTCGGGTCAGAAAAGTTTGGCGACACCGCGCAGCGGAATCCACGCCCATGCCGGGCGATTGTGCAGTTCGTATGACAGTTCGTAGAACACCTTCTCCAGCTCGAAGAGCGCAAGGAGCGCACCACTCTGTTCCGCGCCGTATGCGGCAAGGAACGCCGACCGCGCATCGCGCTCCCAGTGCGCCGCGCGGACTTCGACCGCCGCGTTCACGCCCAGTCCCCCCGTCTCCGATGCGGCCGTCGCCGCCGCGTACGCGAACGAGCGCAGCATGCCGGCCACATCGCGCAACGGACTCGCCAGCCCGCGACGTTCGCCAAGCGGGCGCAGTGGCTCTCCCTCGAAGTCAATGATCATCCAGTCCGCATCCACCGTGCGCAAGACCTGCCCCAGGTGATAGTCTCCGTGCTGCCGGCTCCGCCACTCGCCCGAGATCGTGCGCCGGGCATCGGCCGCGATGTCATCCAGTCGCGCGAGAACCGCCGCGCGCCGGCCGGCAATGGCTCGCGCCATTGGAGCGACGGCGCGGTCCAGTGTGTCGAGCCGCGCCTCCAGCAGATCGAGCGCGCTCACCGCGGTGTCCCGGGCGCGTGCCGTCCACTCGTGCACATCGCGCTCCGTGACCGCCGCCACACCAAACCCCGGTACCGATGGATCGGAGGCGAGCGCATCGTGCAGCGCGCGCGTCACCGCACCCAGCCGCCCGGCCTCCGCCGCGTACACGTCGCCGCCGTTCCGTCTCCGCTCATCGCCACCCAGATACGTTCGCGCGCGCTCCACCGTGTACGTCCAGCCATCGGTGGCATTCGCGACAAAACGCGTGAGCGTGCCCGCCACGCTCCTTGCATCATCCGCGCCATGAATGTGCATGGTGGCGTACAGCTCCGGCGTGTTCCGGAAGGTCGTATGCTTCATGAGAAAGCTCGTGATTTCCACGTCCGGGTTGTCCCCGGGCTCGAGCCGCCGGAAGAGTTTCAGGATGGCGCGATCGCCAAAGATGATTGACGTATTGCTCTGTTCACCGCGCGCCACGCGCGACGCCACGCCGGCGAGTGAGGGCGCTCCGCGCCCCACGGGCTCCAACACCCAGCGCGCGCCATCGCCCTCGAAGGTGGCCGGCTCGCGCAGCGCGACAGCCAGCCAGTCGCGGAAGCCGGCGTCCTCGGTGGCATCGAGCAGCACGGCCGGTCCATCACTGGCGACAATGGCCGCGATACGGCTCTCCGCCGCCGGCGCGTCACCGGTTGCGGCGTCGCGTCGCACGACCACCGGCAGTTGATACATCACGGGCGGCGCGCCCTGAGCGAGATGCACCGCAACGCAGGCGATGGCCGCCTCGCCACCGGCCCAGGCCACCGGCACGACACCGGTGATGTGCGCGTCGCGAATCGTATGTCCCTTGGCGCCATACCAGCGACGCGAGGCGAGGAACGCGCTCAGCGTACCGGCGTCGAGTGCGCGCAGCGACGCCGCCTGGAGCGCCGTGCTCGCGTTGCCCGCGACGTGCAGCGGTACGGAGCGCCGCGACGCGTCGTTCACCCCGCGACCGGCTGCTCCGGCGGCACGAGCCGGAACCAGTAGAACGTATGCGGTCCGAGCGACAGGAAGTACGGCCTCTCGCCCACTGGGGGAAAGGGCACCTTTCCGATGAGTTCCACCGGCACGTGCCCGATCCAGCGCTGCAGATTGATCTCCACCGGCTGCACGAAACGGGAGAGATTGTGCACGCAGAGGATCACCTCGTCCTCGTAGCGCCGCAGATACGCGAGCACGCGCCGGTTCTCGGGGAGCAGCATCTCGAACCTGCCGCGCCCGAACGCCGCGTACTGCTTGCGCACGCCCACGATGCGCCGCATCCAGCGGAGCAGCGACGTCTGCGTGCGCTCCTCGGCGGCCACGTTGATGGCCTGATAGCCATACGGCGGGTCCATGATGAGCGGGAAGTAGAGCGCCTGCTGGTCGCCCTCCGAAAAGCCCGCATTCCAGTTCGCGCTCCACTGCATGGGCGTGCGGACTCCGTTGCGGTCGCCGAGGTAGACGTTGTCGCCCATGCCGATCTCATCACCGTAATAGATGATGGGCGTGCCCGGCATGGTGAGCAGCATCGCGTTCATCAGTTCCATCTGCCGTCGGCCGTTGTCGAGCAGCGGGGCGAGCCGGCGCCGGATGCCGACGTTGATGCGCATGCGCGTGTCCCGGGCATATTCCCGGTACATGTAGTCGCGCTCCTCATCGCTCACCATCTCGAGCGTGAGCTCGTCGTGGTTGCGCAGGAACAGTGCCCACTGGCACCCCTCCGGGAGCGGCGGCGTCTGCGCGAGAATTTCGACGATGGGGCTGCGATCCTCCTTGCGGAGCGCCATGTACATGCGCGGCATGAGCGGGAAGTGGAACGCCATGTGGCACTCGGTGCCGTTGCCGAAATATTCAATCACATCACTGGGCCACTGGTTCGCCTCGGCCAGGAGCATGCGGCCGGGGAACTCGGCGTCCACCGTGGAGCGCATTTCGCGCAGCACCGCATGCGTCTCCGGCAGATTCTCGCAGTTCGTGCCATCGCGCTCCACGAGGTAGGGAATGGCGTCCAGTCGCATGCCGTCCACACCCATGCGAAACCAGAAGCGCATCACTTCCATCACCGCTTCGAGCACCGCGGGGTTGTCGTAGTTCAGGTCGGGCTGGTGACTGAAGAAGCGGTGCCAGTAGAACTGGCCGGCCACCGGATCCCACGCCCAGTTGGACGTTTCCGTATCGGTGAAGATGATCCGGGCATCCTTGTAGCGGGTGGGATCATCCGACCACACGTACCAGTCGCGCTCGGGCGAGCCCTTCGGCGCGCGACGCGAGCGCTGGAACCACGGATGCTGGTCGGAAGTGTGGTTCACGACCAGCTCGGTAATCACGCGCAACCCCCGCTCGTGCGCTTCATGGAGAAAGTGGCGGAAATCCTCCAGCGTGCCGTACTGCGGATGGATCGCCTCGTACTCGGCGATGTCATAGCCGTCGTCGCGCAGCGGTGAGGGATAGAACGGCAGCAGCCAGATGCAATTGACGCCGAGCGACTGGATGTAGTCGAGCTTCTCGATCAGCCCCGGCAGATCACCATATCCGTCCCGATTGCTGTCGCGAAACGCCTTGATGTGGATCTGGTAGATGATCGCGTCCTTGTACCAGAGGGGATCGGGCATGCTGGTGGCTGGTTGCTGGTTG
>DATNDS010000213.1:0-3770 GCA_035553215.1 Gemmatimonadaceae bacterium | reverse complement strand
CACGCCGACCGGCATGACCTCCGCGCCATGCTGGATCGCGTGGACACCGCGGCGCTCGCGCGTGAGACCACCGCGCGCTGCGCCGCGCTCCTCGAGATGGACAGCGAGGCAGATACCATCATCATGGTGGGCGTGGGCGCGGCGAACGCCGGCGAACTCGTCGCCGGCGGGCATGGCATGGCCTTCGTGTGCCTCGAGCATTTCACCGGGATCGCCAACCCGGGCTCCCGCGGACTCGGCCTCGATCCGGAACTGATTCCGCTCTGGCTCGCCCATGAGATCGCGCACGTGGTGCGCTATACGTCGCCCACGAGCCGGAGCTGCATGCGCGAGCTGGTCGCCGAAGCGGGCGGCGACTACTCGTACTGGGATACCGGACATCAGGCGCCGCTCCGTGAGCATCTCGTGAACGAGGGATTGGCGGTCGAGACGGCGCGCGCCGTGAGTCCGGGCCACGCGGACTGGGAGTATTTCGGATACCACCGTCGGCAGTACTCGCGCATCCGCGAACTCGCGCCGGTGATCGCCAGGCACGTCGCGCCACAACTCGATGCGGCCGGACTGGGCCTCCGCCTGCGCTATCTCTCCGGTGGCACCAGCGAGAACGCACGCCGGCTGGACCGCATCGTCATCCCGGAGCGAGCCGGCTACTATCTGGGGAGCCGCATGGTCCGGAACGCCATCGCGGAGCGCGGCTTCCCCTGGGCCATCCGCGCGAGCGCGGATGCGCTCTGCGCTTCCGGCGACGCCGGCGCGATAACCGCGTAGCGCACCAGCAGGAGAACGGGGCGCGGGTGCTATTTCCCCACACAGAACGACGCGAACACGCGGTCCAGGACTTCCTCCACGTCCACGAGTCCGACCAACTCCTCCAGCGCGCCGATCGCCGCGCGCAGGTGCACCGCCGCAACCGTGGCCGGCACGGCATCCACCTCCCAGGCACGCGCGAAGGCCGCGACCTCGTCCCGGGCATGCCACACCGCACGCCGGTGACGCTCCCGGGTCAGCAGCGGCGCGTCGGGCCGGGACGGGCCGTGACGCCCGGTCAGCAGCGCGGTGAGCCGCTGCGCGAGCGCATCGAGCCCCGTGCCACGGTGCGCGCTCACCGCGACGACCGCCTCGATGGCGGCCGGCAGACATTCATCACCTTCCGCCACTAAATCGTCCTTGGTGCGCACCGGCAGCACGGCCGCATCGGTCAGCGCCCGGACATGCCCGACGGTGGCGGCCAGCGTCGCGCTCGACTCGCCACACGCCAGCACCACATCCGCATCGCCCAGGTAGCGCTCGCTCACCTCGATCCCCAATCGCTCCACCACATCGGTGGAGTCCCTCAGCCCCGCCGTGTCCACCAGGCGCACGGGCCAGGACCCCAGATCCAGCAACGCCTCGATCGCGTCGCGCGTGGTCCCCGGCACCGGCGTCACGATCGCCCGCGCGCTGCCGAGCAGCGCGTTGAAGAGCGAGGACTTCCCCGCGTTCGGGGCGCCCGCAATCACCACCAGCGCGCCACCCCGGTACAGCTCACCCACGCGCGCCGTGGCCAGGAGCGTGTCCAACGCATCCGTCACCTGGCCGGTCGCCTGCCGGATGCGCGAGGGATCCATCGGGCCATCGTCCTCCTCGGGAAAATCAATGTCGTACGCCAGAAGTGCTTCCAGCTGCAGAATGGCCTCCCGGAGCGTCGCGATGCGCCGCGAGAGCCCGCCGTCCAGCTGCGCCAGCGCCACGCGCTGCATGGCCCGCGACCGCGCATCCACCAGATCCGCTACGGCCTCCGCCTGCAGGATGTCCATCTTGCCGTTCGCCACCGCGCGGCGGGTAAACTCGCCGGGATATGCCTGCCGTGCGCCGACGGCCACGAGTGCCGCGACAGCGAGCGCCGGAATCAGCTCGCCGCCATGCACCGCCAGCTCGACCAGGTCTTCACCGGTGTACGAACGCGGATGCCCATACACGGTCACCACGGGGCGGTCGATCACCGAACCGCTGTCAGCGTCGCACAGCGCGACACGACGCACCTGCCCTGGTGCGGGCAGCCCCGGATGGATCAGTTGGGACACGATCGCGTGCGCGGCGGGGCCGCTGACGCGGACGACCGCAATCGCCCCCCGGCCGGGTGGCGTACTCACCGCCACGATGGTGTCGTCCGCACCGGGCAGTACGAGCAATGGCGGCATGCCGTCGGTCATGCGAGCCCCGGGACGCGGGATGGCAGTTCGATGTCGCTCCCCGGTTGCAGAATCTTCACATCACCCCGGCGATCATGGTGGTCCAGATGCCGACGCAGTTCATGCATGGCGTCGAACGGACCCGACGTCACCTGCCGGAACGTTCCCCAGTGGTAGGGAATGAAGTAGCGCGCGCCGAGCTGCTCGAACAACGCCAGGGCATCGGCGGCAGTGAGATGGCCGCGCTGGAAGACGCGCCGCTTCCATCGCGGCGCGGCCCCGATGGGAAGGAGCGCGACGTCGAGCGCGCCGTTCCGCGCGTGCAGCGCACCGAGCGCATCCGACAGCGAGCCGGCGCGCGTGTCAGTCGCGGCGCTCGCCGCCGTATCACCGGCAAAGAGGCACGCCTCCGCGTTACTACTCACGAGATACATGTTGGCGGCCGCATGCCACTGATCCACGCCGTACCGGGCACCGCGATGGCGCGCGTGAGCGGCAGCGATCCGCACGGCGCCAATGGACACCGACTCACCGGGACGCAGCTCGCAGGCACCGGTGAACCCTCTCCGATGCAGCGCTCGCGCCACATGGGGCGGGGCGTAGATCGGTACGCGTGACGCAAGTCGCGTCAACGTCCGGTATGAGAGGTGATCGGCATGCGCGTGGCTCAGCAGCACGGCATCAGCGCGAGACAATGCCGCCATGGAAATGGCGGACTCCGATACGCGGGGCAGAACGCCCGCGAGACGTGCATCGACGTTCGGGTCCGTGAGCAGGCACACACCGCCGAGTTCCACGAGCAGGGTGGCATGCCCCACGTACGTCACGCGCATCGACCGGCTCCGCAGCGTGTCCACCTGGCTGATGCACGGCGCCACGCCCGTTGCCCGTGCACGATCGTCGCTAGCCCGCCGGCCCGGCGGAACCAGCCGAGCTGCTGGGCGATCCGCTCGCTGGCCCGCTGACAGCGGTGGCGGGCGCGGCCTTGGCCCGCTCCTTGGCGATCAGCCACTGCTGCGGCAGCGCCGCGATGTTCTGCACCGCATAGTACAGATTGAGGCCGGCCGCGAACCGATAGAACAGCACCGTCATGAACACCGGCATGATGTACGCCATCGTCTTGGCCTGCTGGTTGGCCGGCCCGGCGCGCAGACCGATCCATGACAGCACGAACATCGAGATCCCCATCACGATCGGCAGGATGTAGTAGGGATCCTTCTGCGAGATGTCCGCCATCCAGAGGAAGGGTACCCCGCGGAATTCAATCGTATTCAGGAACACGTAGTACAGCGCGTAAAGCACCGGCATCGGGATCAGCATCGGCAGGCAGCCGGCGAGCGGGCTGAACGGACTCATCCCGTGTTCCTTGTACAGCTTCATCATCTCCGCCTGCTGCTTGTCCGGCTGCGTCTTGTACTTCTTCTGCAGCGCCTGCAGCTCCGGCTGGATGCGCTGCAGCTTGAGCTGCGCGCGCATCGCACTCTGGTTGAGCGGCCAGAGCACGATGCGCACCGCCACGCCAAAGACGATCAGCACCCAGCCATAGCTCAGCTTGAGGTGGGCGCGCATCCAGAGCAGCACGCGCATGATGACAGTGGA
>DATNDS010000212.1:0-3830 GCA_035553215.1 Gemmatimonadaceae bacterium | reverse complement strand
CGGCGCTCTACCGCCTCGAAGAGCGCGGACTGATCCGCGCCAGGTGGAAACCGTCTCCCACTGGCCGCCGCGCGAAGGTCTACTCCGTCACGGCAGCCGGCCGCAAGCAGTTGGCGGAGCAGCGCACGGCGTGGAAGCGCTCTGCCGGCGCGATCACCGCGATCCTCAGGCAGGCGTGATCCCATGTGGACGATCCGTCGTTTCATGCTGCGTTTGCGCGCCACGCTTCTCTTTGATCTCACCGTCATCGCGTCGGACGCGCGCGACGCGCGTGGCTGTTCGGCCGATCGCTGGTGCGCGCGCGTTCGGTCGACCCCGGCTTCGTCACGCACGGAATCACGATTGTCTCGCTCGATCTCTCGCTCGCCGGATACAACGAGCAGCGCGGCATTCAGCAGGCAGCGGCGCTCCTCGACCGTGTTCGCCAGATGCCGGGCGTGGCGCAAGCCGCCTTCACCGGCGTGCTTCCGTTGGGCGGAAGCGGGAGGGGCTACGGCAACCTCTCGGC
Organism: Gemmatimonadaceae bacterium; assembly: GCA_035553215.1. GTDB lineage: Bacteria > Gemmatimonadota > Gemmatimonadetes > Gemmatimonadales > Gemmatimonadaceae > JADGGM01. Next base: position 3,322 of record DATNDS010000212.1, on the reverse strand, counting down.
GCCCGGACATCCTCCGCCCGGGATGCATGAGAGCTGGGACGTTGATTGGGACGTGGTCACCCCGGCGTACTTCGGCGTCACGGGCATTCCGATGCTGCACGGCCGCGCGTTCGGCGATGCCGACGGGGTGGGCGCGCCGGACGCCGCCATCGTGAATGCAACGTTCGCCCGGCGCCTCTACGGCCGCGCTGGCGCGGCGATCGGCCAGACGCCGCGCAGCGGCACGCGCACCATCACGATCGTCGGCGTCGCGCACAACGCGAAGTACCGCTCGCTCGACGAACCGCCGCTCAATTTCATCTACGTGCCCATGTCGCAGTGGTACGATTCACGGATCAATCTGCTCGTCCGCACGACGGGTACGGTCACCGTGGCGGGGTCGATTCGCAGGACGCTGGCTGCGTTCGATCCGCGCCTTCCAATTCTGGATGAGCGCACGATCGCCGACCAGGTAGCGACCGCACTCTTCCCACAACGGTTTGCCCTGTGGGTGAGCGGCTCGCTCGGCGTCGTCGCGCTGCTGCTCGCGCTGCTCGGCGTCTACGGTGTGATCTCGTACAGCGTTGCGCAGCGCACGCGCGAGTTCGGCGTGCGTCTCGCACTTGGCGCGTCGCGTGGCACCATCGTCGGGATGGTGTTGCGCACAGGGTTGCGCCTGGTTGGCGCCGGTGTGCTCATTGGCGCGGTGGCCGCGTTCGCGGTCACGCGGTTGATCGCGAGCTTTCTGTTCGGCGTCGCGCCAACGGATGTCGTTGCTTTTGGCGGCGCGGCGCTGCTGCTTGGCGGCGCGGCACTCGCCGCAAGCTGGCTGCCCGCGCGCCGCGCGGCCGGCGTTGATCCGATGGTTGCGCTCCGGGCGGAGTGAGCGCGGCCCAAACGCCGCGCGACGCATCCACGTCGACCGCGCTGCAGCGATCAGCGTATCAGCGACTGCACTTGCGACCGGTAGCGCCGCCCCGAGCGAACGCGGGTACCGTCCTGAAGCGTGAGATGGTAGCCTCCTTTGGCGATCGAGTGGATGGTACGCACCGCCGCCTTGTTCACGAGGATCGAGCGATGCACCCGGGCGAAGTCGAACGACTCGACGCGCGCTTCGAAGCTCGCCATGGTCTCGCGAACGCGGTGCACGGCGGAGCGTGCGTGCACACGGAGCCACGTGCCATCCGCTTCGACCCAGACGATCTCGCGCACGTTCACCAACTGCACGCCATCTGCCGTCCTGATTGGAATCCGCGCGACGTCGGCCGGCGTCGCCGGGACGTCGCCCAGAATGTTGTCGAGCAGGCGCGCGCTGTCGGACGCCTGAACGGCGCGTGAGCGCTCCACAGCGCGACGGACAGCCTCGTGCAGCCGTGGCGTGGAAATCGGTTTGAGAAGGTAGTCCGCCGCATGGACCTCGAACGCACGAATCGCGTATTCGTCGTAGGCTGTGACGAACACCACGACCGGTCGATGTGCCCCGAGGGTGCATCGCAGCACGCCGAAGCCGTCCAGGCCGGGCATCTGGACATCGAGGAACAGCAGATCGGGGAGAGCGTTCGCGATTGCGCGCACTGCCGCGGATCCGCTGTCAGCTTCGCCAACGACCTCGACGTCAGGCTCATCGGCCAGCATCGCGACAAGACGCTTACGGGCAAGCATTTCGTCGTCCACGATCAACGCGCGAACGCGACGTCGCGGGCGATCGCTTCTCACCGGAGTCACGATTGCCCGGTGCGATAGGGCACGGCAATCGTCACCGTCGTGCCGCCCGGCATCCGCGGGCGAATGTGAAACTGCTGATCGGCTCCGTAGAGATGTGACAGGATCGACCGCACCGACTGCACTCCCAGGCCGCTTCCACGCCGATTCGGGGGCGCGTTGCCGATCCCCAGGCCGTCATCCTCGACACTCATGTGCAGAGTCCGGCCTTCGACCGAGGCCGTGACCACTATGTGGCCCCCTGACTCGAGCGGGCCGATGCCATGGCGTATGGCGTTCTCGATGAGCGGTTGCAGAATGAGCGGCGGAATTCGACCCAGTCGGGCCTGCGCGCTTGCCTCGATCGTCGTGTGAAGGCGCTCCTGGAAGCGGACGCGCTCGATCGCGAGATACTGTTCGGTGAAGTGCAGTGCCTCCTCGAGCGTGACCTCCTGCGTCGGATTCGTGCGCAGCGTTGTGTGAAGAAGTTCGCTCAGTTGTTCCAGCATGACTTCCGCCTGCCGCGCGTCAGCCCGCATCAATGCCGCGATGGAGTTCAACGTGTTGAACAGGAAATGGGGGTGAAGCTTTCCCTCGAGGTTTGTCAGTCGCGCCTCGGCGAGATCTGCACGCAAGCGCGCGGCGATCGCTTCGCGTGCGCGGGCCGCGCGGTGATAGGTCACCGCCTGGTATGAGACGGCGACAAGGATGTAGAGCAGCAACCCCGTGGCCAGTCGCCCCACCAGCGCTCCACTCATCGGAGCATCGCCCGCGCGAGCGCGCTCACCCATGAATTGCTCGCCCGCGGCGACGACGACCACACTTGCGATGGCGAACAGGCTGCCCAACAGGAAATGTCGACCCAGCCAGCGCACCGGCGTTCCTTCGCCGAACGGGAAGCGCCGAGCCGCTGTCAGGATTGCGGGGGTCAACAGGAGCCAGGCAACCCACGTCATGGTCTCCCGGTGATGCAGCACAGCGAAGGGCGGGGCACCCGGGCGCCCTACGCTCGCGAGGGTGACGAGACAAGTGAGAATGAGCGTGGCGAGGATGACGAATCGCCAGTCGACAGACGGTCTCGACATGTCCGGCAATATGCGCGGAGCCGTGCGCCGCCGCGAGCCATTCCTCGACCGCGTCCCGCTCATGATCGATTTGCTGTCGTTCATCGCTGAAAGTACCTCTGCCGATCGCCACCGCCGTAGGATGAGACGCCCATGCGTGCCGGCGGCGCAACGCGCCGGCACCTGAACCCGTCTTCCAATGTCATGAGGTGCGGCGATGAGCGTAACAGTCCTCACATGCATTCTGATTCTTCTCGCGACCGTAGTGGTGGTGGCGGCGGCGCTTCGCCGTCGCCGGAAGGCTTCCCGGCCGAGGGTATAATGTTGTGTCGCGCGGAGAGCAGTGGCCTGCGGTGGATGATCGGCGGATTTCTCTTCTGCCCCTGTCACTTGCCGCTCACATTGGGAGTGCTCAGCGCCACGCTCGCCGGTACCGCCGCTGGTGCCCTGGTGCGCCGGCATTTCGTCATTGTGAGTGTTGCCATCTCCCTCGTCTGGGTGCTGGCCACGTGGCGCGGACTGTGGCTGTTGAGATCGAGACACCAGGCGGGGACCACGTGCGTGCGCTCCTGACGTTC